>JBEIGB010000081.1:0-17246 GCA_040382095.1 Lewinellaceae bacterium | reverse complement strand
CGTCCGCTCTCGTTGTTGGGGGGGCTTCCCCCCCCAACGAATATTTCCCTCCCCCCCGGTTTATGTTCAATTTGCACCCAAAACTCACCAAAACCGGTGTCTCATGAAAATTTTATTCTGCCGCCGAAGGCGGCAGAATACTTGCGAGACTCCCTCTTTTTTTTGGGTTGTATGAAAAGAATTTTGGGGTTGTGTAAAAGGTACTTCAGTCAATTATCTATTGATTTTCAATAATCTGAAAGTTTTTTCCCCATCGTTTTTACGCAATCTGAAGAAATAGGTGCCAGGAGGGAACCCGGAGAGGTTGATGGGGAAAGTCATTACTCCATTTGGCAACTGGTATTGCTGCAACTGCTGTCCGTTTGCAGCATATAGTATTGCCATTGCATTTTCGAGCGGTTTAGAAAACCGGACATCGAAAAGGCCTGGACCCGGATTGGGGTCAATGCTGACCAAAATATCGTTGAAGGCAGCCAGTGGGTCCTTTCGAAGGGCAAAGCGTCCGGTAACGGGCATTGATATACCACAGTCATTAAATGCAGTCAGTCGCCAGCTGTATTGTCCGGTGGGCAAGTCGGGAAACTGGAACTGGGTTTGTGGGGGGAGGTCATAGACTGCGACTGGTGTACCAAAGCCTTCTCCTGCAAACAAGGCCAGCGTATAGCCCTGGAGCTTGCCCACGGGCGCTTCCCATCGGAGGCGCGGCCTACCGGAGAGGAAGTTGGTGTCGGCCAGGGAAGGTAAAACCCCCGGCGGAGTAGGTACAGGGCTTGGAAGGAGCAACAGGTCGGCGAACGCGCTGTCCAGGGAGCTGCGGGCTACTACCCGGACCGGGAAGCGGCCGCCTGCGATACTGTGGGGGAGGACGAAATTGAGCATTGCCATATCTCCGGGTGCAACTTTACCTGGGTAGAAGGTGGCGTTTATACCTGAAGGAAGTCCATCTACCCGCAAGTTCACAGAATCGGCGAAAAGTTTGTTGACGAAAACCGGAATAGAAACCGTTCCACCTGCACAGCCACTCAGTTGGTTTCGGAAAACCCGAACAACAGGGGCACAGGATCCCGCTGATTTGCCAGGCCATTCCAGTATCGCAGTATCTAAGGGGTTGAGCCGGTCTTTTAAGCGGGTCTGCAAGCTACCAGCTCCTTCCCAGGAGGCACCCAACCACCCAAATGCGTCATAGCCTGCTAAATTATTGCAGGAAGCTAGTCCTCCCCGGAGATGTCCAAATGCGAGCCCGCGATTGTTGAAGAGTGGTGCGCCCGAAGAGCCAAATTCTGTGGTACCGATATCCCAGCGCGGCACGATGATATACCGTCCGTTTGACACTTGCCGGGAGCCCTGCCCCCATTCGCCCCGGTAAGCACCCCGGTCACTGATGCTGATCCGTTTTTCTTCCGAGCCTGCGTGGTGGACCGATGCCACCCTGCCCGGAGCAATCGAAGGGTTGATATCCCACCCACTGAACCAGGCATTTGACCGGGGGTGTACGGGCTCTGTAAGCTCGACAAGCACCATGTCCGTCGTGGATAGGCCCGCGCGGAAAATGGCACCGCTATTGTACACATCCAGGCTGCCGTCACCGGGCAGGCTGTTGTTCTCACCGCCCGGCCGGCGGCAGCCGCTGTTCTGATAATTCCAGTAAACAACCATAGACTGCGCGTTCGCACTGTCCACCTGACAATGACGTGCCGTGATGAAAAATGGCGCGCAGTCTTCCAGCGTATTATTTACGAGAAAGCCGGTACAGGAAGAAGTACCCCCCACGGTGTACAGGGCTACCGACCGGATACTCTCCCGGTAAGCCTCGACCTGTGGCCAGCCGTCACCCACGCCACAAACGGCATCGAGATTACAGGTACCTGCAATGATCCGGCCAAGCCCCATGAAATCATGCTGTACGCTGCTCAATTCTAGCTTTATGCCGGATGTATCCGTTCCGGGCGGTATTTTTAGCTCCAATATTACATCATCCGATTCGATGAGCGGCGTCCATAATTCCGTCCTGCCGGTTTTTGAATAGAAAGGACCTATAAGACCCGATGCGTCAGATGCAGAAATGGTCAGGAAAGCACCGGCCGGTAGTTGAAAGCTCGAAAAATAGAAGTTGAGGGAGAGGGCACCGGGGGAATGCACCCTCAGCCGCCACATTTTTCCCCCGTTGGGCAATACCGTCCATAAATCACCAGCCCCGGGGCCTGCTTTGATAGGGATGGCAACACCAAATTCAAAAGGGCCTCCAGTGACCATTTTCTTTCGGGCAGTGACCTGGAGGGCAGTATTGTCCTGGATAGGCAAAGAAAGGGTTCGCTCCTGTTGAGGCTGCGCGGTGATGTCGGGCGACACCACTAAAAGCAGGAGCATACAGGAAATATTTTGAAAAAGCCGCAACAACTTCGACATACTTTATGCAATATGTTGGCAATGTAATACTTATTTTACCGTTCGCACTAAATTTTGTGACCGCCCTGTAAAAATATCATCTGGTGGCGCAAGCCGCCCGATGATATGCCGGAGGCTTGCTATACAATCTAATTGAAATTTTAATTTGTCATTTAAGTTATTGTGAATAAAGCCATTGAAAAGATGCACTTTCCTAAATTATCAAAGAACTTCCGGAAGATTTTCTACTGATAATATTTGAGCCCTTCTCTGAATAAATTATACTTTTATGCCTGTGAATCAGACTCATTATTTGCAAATAGTTCAGCGTGCTAATCCAATTTTATGTATTACTGGGTATTTCTATTTCTCTCAGGCTTAATGAGTCTACTCGGGTTTTCGTTGATAATCAGGAAAATACCTGTCAACTTCAAGCTGCTTGGGGCTAAATATATTTTATTCTCCGTGTATTTGTTAGTTGTAGCCTTCAACATTAGCGGGTATACGGGGGTCTTCTACCCACATTTATTCAGAATAGGGTCCCCATTGATATATCTTTTTGGCCCTGTATACTACTTTTTTATCCTGGCCACTATCCGGCATGATATAAAATTCAGGGCGGTACATTTACTTCATCTTTTGCCCTTTTTATTGCATATCATTGAGCTTACCCCATTCTATCGGCTTTCGGCAGAAGAAAAAAAGGCCTTAAATACTGTTTTCGTCCAATCAAAATTGACAACCGAATGGGGATATTTTACATATAGGCAACACATGATTTTCAAAATCATTCTGCTGGACTGCTATATCTTGCTAAGTATGTATGTGGCCTGGCCATTTTTGTACGGGAAAAATCGTAATTCGGATATAAGATCCAAAAAGTTGTTGAGGTGGCTAAAGGTGGATATTCCCCTAAAATTGATTTTATCTTTGTCTAGCTTGTTCGTCCTTGTGTTTTACGAATTGTTACCGGATCCACTTATCGTACTTCAGCTTACTTTTCCCCCGATTATAATATTACCTGCCCTGCTTCTGCTATTTTTTCCTGAGGTATCATTTAGTGAGCACTTTTCAATAGGGATTTTTGATAAGTTGAAGGTTGGACAAGTCACTTCGGAAAGGGGAAACTTACCGGGCAATTTAGCCGACGATATGGGTTCGGGTGAGAGTGGGTTTCTCTCTGAGATGAATAATGTCTTGCAGGAAAATTATTTTAAAAAAGATCTGGATGTTCCAATGTTGGCGAAGCTGATGCATTTGAGCGAACGTAGCTTGTACCGAAAAGCCAGGGAGGTTTACGGAAAAAGCCCGGCGCTGGTATTGTTGGATTTTCGAATGGAAAAGGTCTATAGCGCTATCCAAAACGATCAGGAAAGCACGATTGCGCAGGTTGCAGAAGGTGTGGGGTTAAAGAGCAACGGCGCTTTCTCTGCAAATTTTTCCGGGCGTTATGGTATGCTGCCCAGCGAATTTCAAAAAAAGTGCAGATCAAATAGCGAAATCAAATCTTGACCTATTCGATTTCTGCCAAATCTTAAAGTATTTCTGCCATTTGCATCCGTGTGTTTTATACTAATTAGAAATTGTACCTACTTTTGGCTTGTCATCAATTTGAATCAAATAATAGTGTTTCATAGTGTGAGGGGGAATGGGCAATACGCCCTTCCCCTTTTTGTTTTTATGGCTTTCTCTTCTCTGGTTTAGTACATCGTAGCTGCCGTTTATAGGGCCGTTCACGGCAGTGGCACCTTGTTTTGTTATCGCAATCTTTATTCCGGCGATATCTGTTGCCTGGATTTTTACCCTGTCAAAAATATTTTATACCTTGTTGAATGGTTTCTGGTAGGGTATCTTGATCCTAAAAACCCATTTTTCATGTTGTGTCCGAAGCATACAGGTTTGCACCGTACGATCAAAAGGTATTTATTGCTTGCCGCTTTTCTTCACTTTCTGGGCGGAAGAATTCCGGCACAGCCGGCATTTGACTGGGCAAGGCACGTCCCGGCTTCATTTTCTTTACCGGGTGGCGATGACCAGGGCGTCGAAATAGCCGAAGACGGCTTTGGCAACTTCTATCTCTGTGGATTTTTTGGCGGTGCTGCGCAGATTGGGGATACAGTGCTTCAAAGCGCAGGTGGTACGGATATTTTTGTAGCCAAGTTCAATTCCCAGGGTCTGCTCCTATGGGGCAGGGCGATCGGCGGCAGGGGGGCGGACAGGGCGCTGGGCCTTGCAGTTGACAAAACGGGAAATGCTTACGTGACCGGTAATTTTTCGGAATTCATAGATGCTGACCCGGGTCCCGGGGTTTCCCTTATTACAAGTAGGGGCCAAACCGATGTGTTTTTATGCAAGCTCGACCCTGCCGGTGGGTTGATGTGGGTACGCTCCTTTGGTGGCTTCGGTCCGGATTCTGGGAGTAAAATAACCTTTGATTCTTCTGCGGTGTTTCTGACCGGCGATTTTTCGTCCACGATAGATGCTGACCCGGGCGCTGGTATTTTTAACGTCACCAGTGCGGGCGCGCAGGATATTTTCGTTGTTTCCTTCAACCTGGAGGGTGGTTTTCGCTGGGCCTTCCGGATAGGGGGTACCGGTCAGGATTATCCTGGAGATCTTGCTTTACAGGGGGGGGCGCTTTACCTGAGCGGGCGGTTCTTCAATACGGTTGATTTTGATCCTGGCCCCGCACGGGACGAAATGAGCAGCTCAGGGGAAAGTGATGCGTTTTTGGCCAGGTATGTTGCCGCATCCGGTAGTCATTCCTGGGCAAAACGTTTTGGAGGTAAAGGCGGGGATGACGTGGCCTCTATCCTGATTGGGCAGGACAACAAAATCGGGGTGGGAGGCTATTTTTCCGATACCCTGAGGATCGCAGGGGCACAGGTGCCACCTGTGGTGAGCACAGGTGGCACCGATGCCTTCTTTTTACAATTCGAAAGCAATGGGAATTATATCGCCGGCTTTAACATCGGCGGCAGGGGCAACGATTTGGTCAGCGCTGTTGGCAGGGATCTGCAGGGGAATCTACTTCTGGCAGGTCTTTTCGCGGAGAAGGCCGACTTTTGGCCTGGCCCGGATTCCCTCATCGCTGTCCCGTTAACCGGCCAGGAAATTTTTATTGTCCGTTACGACAGCTTGTTCAGGCCTGTGAACTTTTCTAAACTAGGAAACGGCCTGGGCCAATTATCCGGAATGATGGTCGGTACTGCCGGAAAAGTATTGATCTGCGGCAGTTTTCGTGGAAAAATAGACTTTGATCCCGGGAATGGCCAGTTTTTTCCTGTTTCTACACCCGGCAATGACGCTGACGGCTTCATTGCAAGCTATACTGCGGGTATCGCCCTGGATTGGATACGGGTAATAGGACGCAACCCCTCGTCAATGAACGATCAGATTTCTGCCCTGGCCAAAGGGCCGGATGGTTCCCTGTATGCGGGGGGCAGATTCCAATTTGGCGCTGATTTTTTACCAGGGCAGGATACGTTACACGTGTATTCAGGAGGTTTTCAGGATGTCTTTGTCCAGAAATTTTCTGGTAGTGGGGGGGTACTTTGGCTGAACCGGATCACCGGTACCCGAGATGAAACAGTGTCCGGTGTCGGTGCCGATGCCAGCGGGAATTGTTTTGTGGCAGGAAATTATTCAAACGACCTCGCTTTGTTATCGGGGTCTGATACCTTGTTTAGCGTTCAGGATAATTCGAATACCTCTTTTTTCCTTGCTAAACTTGATCAGAGTGGTAAGTTGTTATGGATCGTCCGACCTTCTGTTGAAGGGGCAGTGTCCATTATGGCCATGGATACCGACGCGGCAGGTCGGACGGTCCTTGTCGGAAATGCCACAGGAACAGTTGATTTTGATCCGGGGCCAGGCCGTATTCTACTGGGTAAACCGGGCGGTGTGGTCATATTTATGGCCAAATATGATTCTTTGGGCAGGCTTTCTTCGGTAAGGACACTCACAGAAGATCTGGGTATGATCCCTAAAAGAATACGGCAGGACGCATCGGGCAATACCTATCTTGCAGGGGTATTCTTTGGCACCGTGAATGTAGATGAGGGCAAGAGCGGTAAAAGGATCTCAAGTGCCGGGGATGGCCAGGATATTTGCCTGTTGAAATACGATAGTACGGGGAATCTGTCCTGGGCAAAGGTTATCGGAGGCCCCGACCTCCAAACCTGTGAGGATATGGTGGTCGGCCCGGGCGATCGTTTGTTCCTGGCGGGAAATTTCAGCGGCACCGCCGATTTTGACCCCGGACCGGCAAGCACTGCCTTCCGGGCGCAAATCATTGACGCATTTATTGCTGTCTATGATCGTGCAGGAAATTTCCAGTTAGCCAGAACATTTCCAACTTTTGGGATTTCCAATGCCACAGGTATCGCAGTAGATAGCCAGGGGGCTATTTTTGTTGCCGGCGTATTCTTGGGAAGTATCAGCACAGATCCTGCTAAGCCATCGGTGACAAGCTCGCCCGGGGCACAAAACAGTTTTCTGCTCGAATTGAATATGTCGGGAAATACCCGATGGGCAGACTTTTTTAAGGGTTCGGGATTTCATACCCTTACCGCGCTCTGTATCTTACCCGGCCGCCGCTTGTATGCAGGAGGGTACTTTAACCAAAGCTTCGAATTTCCCGGCGGGGGGTTTTTTAGTAAAAATGGAGAAGATGGGTTTATCCTCTCATACACCTATACCCCTTATTCGTTGCGTATCCAGGGGCGTGTGACGACTTCGGACGGCCAGGCGATGAAGGGCGTAAACGTTCGGCTTTCGGGTTTTGATTTATCGGAAACGACCACCGACAGCCTGGGCAATTTTGTGTTTTCCGGCCTGAGCCCTGGGATATATGGGGTAAGCCCCCTGGCACCTGCCCCGTTTGCTTTTCCGGATAGTATGGATTTGCTCCTCCTTGCCCGTCATCTGACCACTGGCCAGAAAATCACCGAACCATTCCGGCTGATCGCTGCAGATATCCAGCGCTCTGGGTCTGTAACCGCGCTCGACCTGCTGAAACTCAAACGCATCGTTGCCGGGTTGGAGCCCCTGCAGCCCGCCTGGCGCTTTATTTCGGCAGAGATGTACAACCCTCTTCGTCCGCTGGAATTCAAGGAACTTGCCCCCGTCAATATTATCCAGGGGAATAATACATCCGTCAATTTTACAGGTATAAAAATGGGCTTGCTCAAATGACAAGGCTCGGGCGTCTAAAATGATTTCTATGAATGTCGAATTTCGTGCGCAATTTCCCGCGCTCTCGCGGCGTCACCGCGATAAGGCGCTTATTTTTCTCGATGGCCCTGCAGGAGTACAGGTTCCCCGGCAGGTCATTGATGCAGTTTCCCATTATTACGCCAGGTCCAATGCCAATGCCCACGGGGTTTTTCTGACTTCCCGTGAAACAGATGCCGTTATGGACCATACGCGCCTGATGATGTCGGCTTTTCTCGGTGCCGAGGGGCCGGAAACGATTTCTTTTGGCCAGAACATGACCTCACTGAATTTTGCCCTTGCCCGGGCTATTGGACGCAACCTTCAGGCTGGGGATGAAATCCTGATTACACAATTAGATCATGAAGGGAACAGAGGCCCGTGGCTGTCGCTCCGCGAGCGCGGCATCGTCGTTCGCGAAGTCCGCCTGAGACCGGAAGGAGTTCTGGACTATGAAGACCTGATCTCTAAAGTCGGGGACCGTACCCGGCTGATTGCCGCGGGTTTTGCTTCCAACCTCCTCGGCACCGTTAACGACCTGCAACTGCTGCGCAGGATCGCCTACGAAGCAGGTGCCTGGCTGCTGATAGACGCAGTACACGCCGCACCGCATTTTCCCATTGAGGTGACGGAAATAGGTTGTGATTTCCTGTTATGTTCTGCATATAAATTTTACGGCCCACATGTCGGTATCCTGTATGCCCGGCCGGGTCTGTTAGACCGTCTTCAGCCCGACCGCCTGCGCACGGCCTATCAGCACGCGCCTTTTAGTATCGAAACCGGCACCCTCAACCATGCCGCAATCGCCGGCGTAGCGGCAGCAGTAGAGTTCATCGCCGACCAGGGGGAGGGGCAGGATGTTCGGGCGCGGCTTGCAACGGCAATGCAGCGGATTCAGGCCTATGAAGCAGGGCTACTGCGCATGCTGTACGATGGACTTTCCGACATCCCGGGCATTGAAATCCATGGGCTACCCCCGACTGCGGCAAGGCGGGCCCCCACTCTGGCAATCAGCCTCGAGGGCAGAAGTCCGGAGGAGGTCTGTCATTTACTGGCAAATGAGAATATTTTCGCCTGGAACGGACATTTTTACGCCATCCGCGCAATTGAAGTGCTCGGCTTGCTGGAGAAAGGCGGCGTCACCCGTCTCGGGATTTCTGCTTATACTACCCAGGATGAAATAGAAGAGGTGATCAACGTTTTCAGGCAAATCACCTGAAATTCACCAGCTCGATTTCAAAGACCAAAACAGCGTTGGCCGGAATACCGGGTGGGGGGGCAGCTCCATACCCCAGGCGGGAGGGTATGATAAATATCCCTTTGCCACCTTTTTGAAGAAAAGGCACGCTGATTTGCCAACCCTGGATCAGGGTACCCAACTGAAACTCCCTCGGGCTACCTGTCGTTTGGTCGAATACTTCTTTGTTTAAAAAAGAACCCTTGTAGTTGACCGTAACCGTTGACTTTACGCCTGGATGACCACCGGTGCCGGGCTCGAGGATTTTGTACCATACTCCGGTACCATGCCCTATGAAACCTACCGGGGCATTATCTTTTAAATACTTCCATATTTTCTCCTCGTCAATTTCTTCCTGGCTTTGCCTGGTACATGACCCGGCGAGCAGTACGAGGGGGAGGATTAAATAACATAGCCGCATACAACTTTTCATATTGGTTTATTTTGAGTACCAGACTGGTCTATGTATCGTGCGACCGTGGAATTTTCGTGGTCCCACCAGGAATCGAACCTGGATCTAAAGTTTAGGAAACTTCCATTCTATCCGTTGAACTATGGGACCGTCACTTTTCGGGATGCAAAAATAAAGTATATTTGGGATTAAACCAATTTAACATCATTTGTTTTATGCACATTGAAGAATTCCATGCGTACTGCGGTGCAAAAAAGGGGGCAGAAGCTTCATTTCCCTTCGGCGATTCTACGCTGGTGTATAAAGTCATGGGAAAAATCTTTGCCCTCACCGGACTGGAAGAGGGCAGGTTTTTTGTAAATTTGAAATGTGACCCGGTCCGTGCCCTGGATCTGCGGGAACGCTACCCGGAAGTCCGGCCAGGATACCACATGTCCAAAAAACACTGGAATACTGTAGATTTCGAAGGCGGCCTCCCCGAAGCGATGCTCCGGGCACTGATTGACCATTCCTATGCACTGGTAGTCGGTGGCCTGCCCAGGAAGGTGCAGGATGTGCTCGAAGCACAGGGCGACGGTAGTCCGGAAAAAAATTAAAGGTACATGAAGACGGATTTCCTGATTGTCGGACAAGGGTTGGCCGGGACTTTCCTGGCCCACTTTCTCCATCTGGCCGGGGCCTCGGTAGCGATAATGGATAACAGCCACGATGGCTGTGCTTCCTCAGAAGCCGCCGGGCTGATCAACCCCATCACTGGCCGGCGCTATGCCAAGTCCTGGCGGATTGATGCGCTGCTGCCCTTTGCAGCAGAGGCATATAAAAACCAGGAACAGGTGCTGGGCGGCCATTTTTACCACGAACGGCCCATTTTACGGGCATTTTTTAGCCCTAAAGAATCTAATGACTGGTGGGCAAGGGCATCGGAACCAGGTTTCATGGAGTACTTCGCTACAACGGTGGATGATCGTGCGCTGCAGCACAGCTGCCACCCGGTATATGCGTACGGTGCCGTCCGTCAAAGTGCCCAGGTGGATGTTCGGGGATTTCTGGAAACTTTCGCGGCGAGAGGCCGTCGGGAGGGATGGTTGTTTTCAGAACGCATGGATTACGATAAAATCATCATGGAACCCCACAGCATCCGCTACGGAGATATCGAAACAGGGCATATTGTTTTTTGTGAAGGCTACGGGATGGCCAAAAACCCATTTTTCCGCGACCTTCCGATGGAAGGGGCAAAGGGGGAGCTGTTGATTATCCGTATCCCCGACTTTCCAGAAGACCTCGTGCTGAAGCATAAAATCTTTATCGCCCCGCTTGGCAATGGGTATTTCTGGTCGGGCGCCACCTACGACTGGGGTTTCCCCGATGTATATCCCACTCCGGCAAAAGCCGCTTTCCTCAAGGCACAGTTAATGGAAATCCTGAGCGGCGATTTCGAGATCCTCGACCACCGTGCTGCCGTGCGCCCGACAGTCAAAGACCGCAGGCCATTGATCGGTTTTCATCCGCGATTTCCCCGCCTGGCCGTCTTTAACGGCCTGGGCACGAAAGGGGCTTCGCTCGCTCCTTTCTGGGGCCACCACTTCGCCCAGGTACTTACAGCAAACGCTCCCCTCGATCCGGAAGTGGATATCGGGCGGTTCCGTATGCCCTGAACGATCATCGTCCCGCCATGCCCTGCCAGATATGCGCGACCCCGCTCCAATTATAATATTTGACGTTGAAAAGCGTTTGTTTAACATATACTGGTTAAGCTCCCGCTTCTTATTTTCTGCTTCAAAACCCACAATATGCGCTTCCAAAAAATTTTGCTCCTCTTATTGATCAGTACCGGAAGTCTGGGCTTCAGCCCGGTCTTTTCCCAAAACAAAGGTATTATGAGCACTGATAAAATTTACCAGCAAGCCTGGACGGAAATTGATTCCCTTGAAGAACAAGGACTTATTCGTTCTGCTCTGGAGAAAACGGAAGCGCTGTATGCCAGGGCCGCCAGGGAGGGCAATACCCCGCAATTGGTAAAGACAATCCTTTACCGGGGCAAGTACACCCAGGATTTGGAAGCAAACGGCGAAGTCGCCGCGATTGGATTGTTGCGCAGGGAGCTCGTCAACGCGGCTTTTCCCCTGGAACCTATCCTGCAATCGCTCCTGGCGAATGCATATCGCGATTATCTCGATCAAAACCGCTGGAACCTGAAAGACAGGACATCTGTTGACCAGGACAGCCTGGCAGACGATATCCAGACCTGGACAATCGCCGATTTTGAAAATGCCACAGCAAAAGCCTTTCTTGCATCGGTGGCAGACCCGCGTTTGCGTTCGATCCCGCTTGAGGGATATTCTCCTGTGCTTTCCGAGCGTAAAAATACCCTTGGCCTTTGGAATTCCCTGGCAGACTTGCTCTTCTACCGCGCCCTGGAATATTTTTCCAATTCCCGGTCTTTTCTGACGCGCCCGGTGTATCGGTTTTATCTCGACCAGGCCGAAGCGTTTGCGGATGTGCAGGCTTTTTGTGCGTTCCCGTTTCCCGATAAGGACCCAGGGTCGCTGGAATACCAGGCCTTGAAGCTCTTCCAGCTGTGGCTAAAGCTAAAAGCAGAGGAGGGAAATATCGCTGCATTATTGGATGCCGACTTGATGCGTCTGGTGTTTGTACACGAAAAAAGTGTCCTTGGCGGCAAAGACAGTGTGTTCTCGGCAGCGCTGCAAAGGCTCGAAACGCAATTCCCCAAGGAACCCGGGGTCGCCGAGGCGATGTACCACCGTGCCCGTATGTTATTAGTCTCCGGAAACCGCTATAATGCCACCGAAGGGGACAAATACCGGCTGGATAAACGAGCGGCCAAGGCAATTGCAGAAGAAGCGCTGAAACGTTTCCCCGGTTCCACCGGGGCTTCAAGGTGCGGCGCGCTCCTCAATGAAATCGCTGTATCCAGACTGCATATTGAAGTAGAAGAGGTAGTTCTGCCGAATCAACCTATCCTTGCTTCGATCGTCTTTAAAAATAATCCAAAAGTATGGTTCCGGCTGATCCGTATTTCGGAAAAAGAAGCGGACGAGTTGGATCGTCTGGACAAAGACAGAGGGCTGAAGTTCCTGTCCAATCTTCCGGTATTGCGCTCCTGGGCTGCCGATCTGCCGGACGATAGCGATTTTCAGGAACACCGCACCGAAATCGTGCTGGCTGGTTTACCTGCCGGGCATTATACGTTGATTTTTGACGATACCGTGATGGCCGCTAAGGGTTCCCTGCGTAATCATACCGCCTCCTGGCTAAACTTTGCGGTATCGGAGCTGGCCTATCTGTTCTCGCATCAAGCCGGCGGGGTAGAGTTCCTGGTGGCACACCGGGACAGCGGGGCGCCGCTCGAAGGGGTCGAACTTACCCTGTATGCCACGGATTATGATTATTCAAATCAAAAACAGAAACGCAGCGAAATCCGGCGCGCAAAGACAAATGCCGACGGCTCGGTGCGCTTTTCAGGGTTAAAGGGAAGTTTCTCGGTACGTTTTGCCAAAGGGGAGGATGTGCTCTTTTCGGAAGGGTACTATGCGAACCGCTGGGAGGATAATGAAAAAGTGGATATTAAGACCCATTTCTTTCTCGACCGGAGTATTTACCGGCCGGGGCAAACGGTCTATTTCAAAGGCATCGCCACCGAGCATACCGCAAAGTCCGGTGCTGTACGCATCCTGGCCAACCGCAAAGCGGTAATCACTCTGCGCGACGTAAACTATAATGAAATCGCCAGACAGGAAGTGACGACCAACGACTATGGGTCTTTCAACGGGAGCTTTATGGCACCTTCGGGGACACTCCGGGGGGTAATGTCCATTTCCTCAAGTCTTGGCGAATCACAGGTTGCTTTCCGCGTGGAGGAATACAAACGCCCCCGATTTGAGGTGGTGGTTTCCCCGCTCGAAGGCCAGGCTGTGCTGGGTGCAGAGGTGTCGTTGAAAGGGTCGGCGACGATGTATGCCGGCAGTGCCGTGGACGGGGCAAAAGTTTCGTACCGCATAACCCGTACCGCTTCTTTCCCCTGGCGGTTTTGGTGGACACCATACCCCCCGGTAGGGGAGACCCTCATAACTGCGGGTGAAACACAAACCGATGCCGCCGGGAACTTTACGGTACCCTTTAAAGCTATACCCGACCCAACCCTCGATCCGGAAACCCTGCCGGAGTTTTTGTTCCGTGTCGAAGCAGATGTAACCGATATCACCGGGGAAACGCATACCGCATCCCAGACCATCAACGTCGGTTTTGCCAATTTACGGGCAACACTCGCTATCGGGGAGTGGCTGGACGCGGCAAAACCAGATACCTTCGAAATTCTTACGACCAACCTCGACGGCCAGGCAGTTGCCGCAGTGGGTAAAGTCCGGTTCGTCGCGCTACAGGGCCCGGCAAATCCTCTGCTTAAGCGCTATTGGGTACTCCCTGATCGTCCAACAATCGCAGAAGAGGCGTTCAAGCGCGATTTCCCGATGCTGGCTTACGGAAAAGAAGATGACCCCTTGAACTGGCCGGCAAAATCCACGGTCTGGGAAACGGACTTCAATACAGGGGAGCAGACTAAAGTGGCCTTACCGGCTTTTCAGCTTTCCGCAGGGTATTACCAACTGGTACTCGAAACCGTTGATGCCAGCGGAAAACCCCTTTCCCTGCGCAAGTTGGTAAAGGTTATAGACAGCAAGGCGCGTAAAATACCGGATGGGCAAATGTTTTTTACGGACATCTCACAGAAAACCGCAGCGCCCGGAGACGAGGTGACCGCACTGCTCGCCACCGCCGATGAACCACTCCACGTGTATATGGACAAAGGCAATGCGGGAGTGGTCAATGCAAGCCGTTGGATAAAGGTCATGGATTGGGCTACAGATACTACACGGATAACCGAAGGAGACAGGGGAAACCGGTTTTATTTCTTTCACTTCATCCGCCACAACCGGGTATTTTCGGACCAGCATCTGCTTGCTGTACCCTGGACGAATAAAGTCCTGCAGATTAATTACGAAACGTTTCGAGATAACTTGTTGCCCGGACAGGAAGAAGAGTGGCGGTTGCGCATCACCGGATCCGATGGCAGCGCAGCAGCCGCCGAAGTGCTCGCGGCAATGTACGATGCATCGCTCGACCAGTTTCAGCCGAATAATTGGGTGTTCAACCTTTTCCCTACTTTTGGTATCCCATATTCCTATCGTTCCGGACGTCAGTTTTCCAATGTTGCAAATGGGATTTACCACGCTTTACCGTACCTTAATGTAATGGAGAAGATTTATCCGGATTTCATTTGGTTCGGAGGCAGAATTAGTATTATCGCCTTTGAAGCTTATGATATGCAGCCGATGGCAAGATCAGCGAAAATGATGGTGCGATCTGCTCCTGTCCCAGCTCCCGCAATGGACTCAAATAATTTCGTGGCATATTCACCAAAAAATGATATCGAGGAAGCCACGCCGCCACCAGCCTCGGCATCGTCCGAAAGCCCTGCACCGGTTCTGCGCGACAACCTCCGGGAAACCGTGTTCTTCTTCCCGGAGATCCGCACCGATAAGGAAGGTGCCCTGATCCTGAAGTTTACGATGAACGAAGCGCTTACCCGCTGGAAATTTATGACCCTCGCACACACCACAGACCTGAAATCGGCTGTTGATGCCCGTGAGCTGATCACCCAGAAACCGCTGATGGTACTTCCGAACCTTCCCCGGTTTATCAGGGAAGGGGACGTGATCGAGCTGAGCGCGAAGGTAACCAACCTCAGCGGCGGTATCCTGAAAGGAAATGCCCGCCTCGAATTATTCGATGCGTTGAGCATGCAACCAGTTGATTTCGCCTATGGCAACCAAAGTAATGAGCAGGCTTTTCTGGCAGGCGACGGGCAGTCGGCTCCGCTTGTCTGGAAAGTCAAAGTGCCGGTAGATGCCTCCGGGGCACTTGTCGTGCGGATCAGCGCCGCCGCAGGGAATTTTGCCGATGCGGAGGAAAATGCCCTCCCGGTACTGGTCAACCGGATGCAGGTGACAGCGTCTGTACCCCTTTACGTACGGGGAGGCAGTAAAAAAGTATTTACGCTGGAATCCCTGAAAAATGCAGCAGATTCCAGGACGCTATCCCCCCTCCGCCTGAGCATTGAAATGACCTCAAACCCCGCATGGCTGGCGATTAAAGCACTCCCGTACCTCATCGAGTACCCCTATGCCTGTGCAGAACAGGTCTTCAGCCGTTTTTATGCAAATGCGATCGCAGGCAATATCGTGCGCAATACCCCTGGGTTGGAGGCAATGTTCAACCGGTGGCGGGATGCAGGAACCTTGACCAGCCGCCTGGCGCAAAACCAGGAGCTTAAATCCCTGATGCTGGAAGAAACTCCCTGGGTTTTCGAAGCTCAGCAGGAAGAACAGCAGCAAAAGAACATCGCACTGCTGTTCGATCTGAATAATATGGCCCGTAAGCAGGCAGATGCGATCCAGGCGCTGGCAGATATGCAGAATCCGGAGGGGGCTTTTCCCTGGTTCCCGGGCGGCCCGGAAAATCGCTATATCACCCAGCATATCGCCGCAGGTCTGGGTAAGCTCAACCTGCTGGGCATCACTTTCGCACAGATTCAGGCGATCCGGAACAGCGCCACGGGATACCTCGACCGCCAGATGGACAACGATTATCGCAGTTTGATGGAGGCCGTCAGGGAAGAAAAGATAAAAGCCGGGGACAATCACCTTACCCCCCTGACCATACATTACCTTTATACGCGCTCTTTTCCGGGTGTGCCTAACCTCGATGAGGCGCTCAGGCCCGCTTTCGATTATTTCATCGGCCAGGCCAGGGCATTCTGGAATACCCAGGGCGTGATGGAACAGGGGATGATTGCCCTTGCCCTGCTCCGGAACGGCGACAAAGAAACGCCTTCCCGTATCCTTGCCTCCCTGAGGGAGCGCGCACTGCGCTCAGAGGAATTGGGAATGTACTGGAAAATATCCAGCGGTTATTTCTGGAACCAGTTGCCCGTAGAAACCCAATCCCTGCTGATCGAGGTTTTCGACGAGGTCGGAAAATCTGCCGCCGATGTCGAAGAAATGAAGATATGGCTGCTCAAACACAAACAGACCAACCGGTGGCCAAGTACCAAGGCGACTGCAGACGCGGTTTATGCGCTCCTCAAAACCCGCGGGACCGCACAATGGCTGAACAACGACCAGCAGGTAAAGGTGACCTTTCCCAATGCGACAGGTAAAAAGGCACTTGAGGAAACACTGGCCCTGGCACGGAAATCGGCAGAGCCGGGAACAGGATACTATAAAGTGCAATGGGAAGGGAAAGATGTCCAGCCGAATATGGCTACCGTCGAACTCCAAAACCCCAATCAGGTGATTGCCTGGGGTGGGTTGTACTGGCAGTATTTTGAACAACTGGACAAAATCAAGTCTTTCGAAGAAACTCCGCTCACGCTTCGCAAAAGGCTTTTTAAGGAAACTACGGGCGACCGCGGGGCGACACTTGTAGCCCTGGACGAAGGCCAGCCCCTGCAACCAGGGGATAAGCTTGTCGTGCGCCTGGAGTTGCGCGTGGATCGGGCAATGGAATTTGTACATCTTAAAGATATGCGCGCCAGCGGCCTGGAACCCGTCAACCCCTTAAGTACCTACCGCTGGCAGGGTGGGCTCGGATACTACGAAAGCCCTGGCGACCTGGCGACCCATTTCTTTATTGATTACCTGCCCCAGGGCACCTATGTCCTCGAATATCCGCTGCGCGTCAACCACCGGGGGGATTTCTCCGGTGGGATCAGTACCATCCAGTGTATGTATGCTCCCGAATTCAGTAGCCATACCGCAGGGGGAAGGCTTAAAGTGGATAGGTAGGGGAGAAATATTTTTAAACGCGGTCGTGGCAGATGCCCTAAGGCTGTGCAAAAAGTCCCTTTTGCCACCGTGTGTAGCTTGCACGCCAAATAACTTTTGGGTTGTGTAAAAAGTATGAGCCGCGTTTTCAACGATT
>JBEIGB010000080.1:0-17329 GCA_040382095.1 Lewinellaceae bacterium | reverse complement strand
TTTTGGCGTTTTCCTCTTAAAATTTTTTTTTTTGTGGGTTTTTTTCTTTTTTTTTCTTTTCAAAAATATTTTAAAACAGCGCTCTAAAAAATCCTATTCTGCCGCCGAAGGCGGCAGAATGCTTTTCGGACACCCCCATACTTTTTACACAAAACCAAAAGCCATATCAGGTATAAAATTATGTAAACGAATAGCTTAAAACCTATGATTCGCAAGCATTTGATCTTTTTTTCAGTATATGCCTTTTTCGCGGCCGCTTTTTTTTCCGGCTGTAAAAAGGCAGGTTCGGAAACCCGTCAGGTAGATCCGGCGGGTACTCAGGAAGCACCAGCGGTGAAGGTCCCCCGTTTTGACCGGGATAGCGCCATGGTATATTTGGCGAAACAGCTCGAGTTTGGCCCGAGGGTGCCCAATACCGAGGGACACCGGCAGTGTAGGGATTGGCTGCTTGTGCAGATGGAAGCTTTTGGTGCAAAAGTGATTCGCCAGGATTTTACGGTAAAGGCTTATACCGGCGAAAACCTGAAAGCAACGAATATCATCGCGCAGTACCGCCCCGAAGAGGAGCGGCGTATTCTGCTGGCTGCGCATTGGGATACCCGGCACATTTCCGATTCCCCCCTGAATACGGGGGATAAGTCCAAACCGGTAATGGGGGCCGATGATGGGGCAAGTGGCGTTGCGGTATTGCTGGAAGTAGCCCGGCAATTGCAGCAGGCCCCTTTAGATTTTGGGGTGGATATCGTTTTCTTCGATGTAGAAGATTATGGCGAGGACAATGGTAATGACATGAATTCCTGGGGTATGGGCGCACAGCACTGGTCGCGCAACCTGCATTATACCTCGGGCAGCCGACCCATGTACGGGATTCTGCTCGATATGGTCGGCGGGAAGGGGGCGCGCTTTGGCAAAGAACAGATTTCGCTGCAATACGCTGCTCCGGTCGTCAACAAGATTTGGTCCCTGGCCCAGAATATGGGGTACGGCAACCTCTTCGTCAACGACCAGGTCAGTGCGGTCACGGACGACCACTATTTTGTGAATACGATTGCAGGGATTCCGATGATTGATATTATCAGCCGCCCTCAGGATACACCTACGGGTTTTCCGGCGCATTGGCATACCGACAAAGATACCCTGGAGTCCATAGACCCCAATACGATCCGCATTGTAGGGCAGTTGGTGTTGGCTGTGATTTACCGGGAATACGCAGGGACGTTGCAGTAGTATTTCGGATTCGGTAAAATTTTTAAAAAAAATGGCCATGTATATTGCCTGAAACCAAAAACTCGCCTACATTTGCACTCGCTTCAATAGAGGGCGCATAGCTCAGCTGGTTCAGAGCACCTGCCTTACAAGCAGGGGGTCGGAGGTTCGAATCCTTCTGCGCCCACGAATTTTTGAACGAGGGGCCTACGAGACAAATTCGCAAAGCGAATTTGTCTCGTAGGCCCCTCGTTCGTTATGGGGTTTTTGGGAAAATAGCAATTTCTATCCTTTCCCTATTCAGCGCTGATTTGGTATCTATTTCATATTTAGCTGAATAAGTCAACTTTTTGTCTGCAGCCATTACCCGTATTAAATTTAATAACGCCTGAATGTTGCAGTCTTCCGATAATAACGCCGGCGGGGGTTCGGAATCTTCTGGCAAATTCATGAATCAAATCTTCAGTCAAAGGGCTGACACTTTTTATTTCCTGCAGTTGCCTTTCCGACAATAAAATATTTTCAGCAAAAGTATCGGCTTCTTTTTCTTTTGCCTCGTCTGTTTGAGCCCCTTCTACATTTTCCAGGAAAATATCCTTTTTGCCGTGCAAAATAATATGCGCGGATTCATGGAAAAAGGTAAACCAGAAATGGTCGTTGGTTCTGTATCTCCCTGCTAATTGAATAATAGGTTTGTGGTGAAACCAACGGGCAGCTCCGCTTATGGGTGCATTAGGCAGATTTGGGGTGAACACTACCGCAACACCACACCTGGCGCAGATATGTTGAAGCTGCTGGATATAATCGGGGGGGGACAGAAATGCCAGCTCTTTGATTTCTGACAGCGTTTTTTTGAATTGCTCTTTATCAAATGGAGCCAGATCAATTTCTTTTGCTTGCATTTCTCCCTTTCGCAACCATGCGGAAATGGCATGTGGATTTTGTGCGTGCGCCAGTGAAATCCTGAACGCAACGGAAACTTCCTCATCTACATAAATTCGTCCCCATTCGGCTGGTGATGCCACACAAAAGAATTTTAGCAAATTGTCCATCAAGACAGGTAGTTCTTTGGTATCAGGTAGCCAACCTGATTTTCGCATCGCGTTGATAGGGAATTTATTTAACCATTCCTTTTGTTTTTCATAATTTTCTTGTTGTTGTAACGCATAAAGTTCTTGGCGGTATGTTGTTTCTCTGTTCAACCAAAAGCTTGCAGGAATGTCCAGTACTTTCTCTAATTGAAAAGCTGTTACTGTCGTGATGGGTTCTCTGCCTTTTATGAGGTCATTTATTTTTTCTCTGGGCCTTCCCATTCTTTCGGCCAGTTCGGCTTGGCTCATACCAATAAAATCAATATGCTCCTGAATGGTGTCACCTGGAGGGGAAAGTAAGGATTTCGCTATTTCAATTTTTGTTGCCACCTTGTTTATTTTAATGGTAGTCCTGGATTTCATTGATTTGAATCTTTGTGACTTCTTCCCAATATAATCCCCCATCATCTTTTCTAGGTATGGGGTTATGATTTGGTACAAAAATCATTCTATAATTGCCAGAAACATTAATGGCTAGTTCGCCCTTACGGTTGCCTGTTAGTTCATGGCATTTTGTGGCAGGAATACTGCGCATTATGGATAAATTATCTGCAGCGGCCAGGTCTTTAAGCCTTTGGGTAACTTTTCGAGCTAACTGTCCAAAAGCTTTTGTTAATTCTTTGGGGTCAGTTAATTGCTTTTCAAGTTTTTTACTCTTGAAAGTTATTTCCATTGCAAAAATGGATATTATTAACGAAAAAGGTTAATAAAAAATATTTTTTAACTAAAATTCCGGGCTATCCGCTTTGGGACCATTATGGATGACAAGGTCGGCGCGTTCTTTGGTAGCGATAAGGAAATTGCTGCCATAAAATGCACCCTTTAGAAAGGTGCTGAGATGTCCTTTGGCATTTTCTTCGCTTTCATCGGGGTTAATATGCCCGAGCAGTGCGTGCAGATGGTGCTTGAAGACCTCCATTTCTTCGCGCTTCACAGTCTGTTTTCGATATGCCGGGTTGAGGGCGTTTTGGAGTTTTCGGAGTGCTAGTTTCATGTCATTGTCAGATAATAAGCAAACAATTTAGGCAAAAAACCTGAAAAATCAGTAGGATATCTTTACCCCTCAAACCAAAAAAGCGATTCACTCCTCCCAGGGTATTGGACTCACATCATCGTGATTGAGCACCCGCAGATTTTCGCGGTCAATGCGCAGGATGAGGCCGCAGGCGGGGTCGGGGCAGGTGACGCGTGCATCGGTCTCCATCCAGTCTGCGGGGTGGTTGCGGCGTTGTTTGGCGGGCAGCAGGGGGATGGCAGACTGGAGGGCATACAGGCAAAAGTCGGCGCCGTCGGGCAGGGACAGTTTGCCGCCGCGCAGGTGGAAGCAGTCCCCGATGCGCATATTACAGGTACAATGCCCATTGATTTGTTCGACGACGATGGTAAGGTCGTAAAGCTCAAACTGATCCGGGCGGAGTGGCGTATGGTCGGCCATAGCGGTTTATTTTCTTTTGTTCCATAATAAGGTTCCAAGCGTCATCACAGCGAGGCCCCAGGCGGTGAAATTGTACAGTCCGGCTTGCAGGGGCGCTACAGAAGGGATACCTAAAGATGCGCCGCTGTTCGTGGTATTGGCCATGAGGATGACGGGGATAAAGTAAGGCAGCAGAAACGGAAATACACAAACTACCAGACTGAGCAGGTTGGCCCTCCGAATGGGGTCAATGCCTTGTTGCCCTCCGGATTTGCGCACGAAATCGGCTACCATCAGGATAGCGACGATACTATGGGTGGTGAGGAGGACGGCCACACTGGTGGTAGCGGCTATCCAGCCTTCAGCTTTGCGTGGGGTATTGCTGTTTTTGTTGGCGAACGCTACCAGGCGGTCCACAAGCCCGCTTGCCTGAAGGGTGGCGACCAGGCCCATGAGGAGGATAGTAAAGAAGCTGATTCCGGTGGCGCGGTTGATTCCGTCAATAACAAAGCTTTTCGTAGTGAAATTTTTTGGATCGAGAGAAAGGATTTTTTCTGTTGGGAGCAGCCCGAGGGTCCATGCGAGCAGGGTTCCTGCGAGTAGGCCAATCAACAGGCCCTGGAGGAGGTGGGTACCCCGGACGAATAACGCGATGATAAAAACGGGAACCAGGAGCATCGGCAGGCCATCCGGACTACCTTTGAGCGCCTCTGCACTTACAGGAGAAGGGGAGCCCTGACTGCCCAGCAGATAATAAGCGGGTAGGGCAAGGGCCGCGACCGGCAGGATATAGCGCAGCCTGCTCCGGACGGTAGGCCCGATCTCCGCTTCCTGGCTGAGCGCACTGGCGATCGTCGTATCGGAAATGGGGGCGAAAAAATCTCCAAAAGTAGCTCCTGCGAGGATAGCGCCAGCCAGCAGTGGAAGGTCTGCCCCGAGCAGGCCTCCGGCAGGATATAGGATTGGGCCGCCAATCAGGATAGTAGCGAAGCTGGAACCCGTGGAAAGGGAGATGACGCAGCAAATGGCAAAAGCGGTAGCAGTAAATCCTGCGGTGGAAAGGTGAAGCTGGCGTGCGAGCCAGGTGAGCGCTTCTACAAAGCCCGTGGCAGACATGAGGGTGCCGATGGTAGAAGCCAGCATCCAGGCCATGAGCATAATCATCACGATCGGCTGGGCCATTCCGGCGATGACCGTTTCGCTAAACGCTTTGCGATCTTTGGCCAGGAGCATGCCGGCAGTGAGGGCAGCGAGTAAAACGGGCCAGAAGCCCCGCTCGTCGGGTGCCCCGGAAAGGGCAATGGCGATTACACCGAATGCAAAAATCCCGAAGGGCAGGAAGGCACCTACACTTCCGCCATAAAAAAGTAACTTTTGATCCGACGTATTATTGCTGGTGTTCATGGCTTGCCAAGGGTTTGTCCGTTTAGATTATAGCGCATGATTGCCCCATGGGGACCGTTTTTATCCCGTTCCAGATCATAGACCGGGCCTTGTGGCCCTTCGGCCTGCTGGGTAATGCGTTCAATTTGGATTAAATCGCCGTCATCGAGGGAAAAGGTATTGAGCAATTGCAGTTGGGCGAGGTGGTTACGGTTGCGGGCCCCGATGATTACCCCTCCGACGTGGGGTTTTTGCAGGACATACCGGGCTGCTACTTCGGCGATTCCGACCCGGTGACGGTCCGCGATATTCCGAAGGATATGCAGGAGCTCCTGGAAGAGCGCATATCCTCCGAATGCTTCGATGATGAGCCGGTATTTGGTCAGGGATCGGTTTTCCAGCGGTTCGGGTGGGGGTGGGGCATTGAGGTAGCGGTCGCTGAGAAAGCCACCGGCAACGGCTCCGTAGCAGAGCAAGGAAATCCCGGTTTGGGTGGCGAGCTCGGCGAAGTCTTTTTCAGGGCGGCGATCCAGGACGGAGTATTGCACCTGGTTGGCGATTACGGGCACACCCGCATCGAGGATTTCCTTCAGATGTGCGGCATCGAAATTGGTGACGGCGATATGGCGGATTTTTCCGGCTTGCTGAAGTTGCTGCAGATGTAGCGCCGTTTCGACGTAGTGCGGGAAATGATAATCCCACCAGGCAAACTGGACAAGGTCGAGTTGCTCAACCCCCAGGCGTAGCAGGGAGCGATCAATAATTGCCTCTGTAGCTGCTTTGGTAAGGGAGGAGAGGACATCGTAATCCGGCACGTATTTAGTATGGATTTCAATCCGGGGCAGATTTCCGGAAGCAAAGGCGTCGTGTTCTTTGCGCAGGAACTTACCGATGAGTTGCTCGACTCCGGTATAGATATCGGCGCAGTCAAAAGTCGTAATCCCCGCTTCGACAAATGCCCGCATATCGGCGATGGCTTCCGCTTCGTCAACTGGCCCATGGCCCCCCGCCAGGTGCCAGCCACCTTTAATGACGCGGGAAATGCTATAACCGGGCAATAAGGCAATACGATCAACAGACATAGCGATAGGCTTTTGCATGAAAAATCCACGCTAGGCCACCGCGGATGCTTTTGAACGCAGTAGTGTGCCCAGACGGGGCGTTTATTATGGTAAAAATAGGAAAGATGTGGATAAAATATCCCTATTTGGCGACGGCAGTCGCTAAATAGGGATATTTTGAGATTGTCTGAAAAGACGGAGTTATGTAGAAAGTATTGCCGCCTACGGCGGCCCAAAAAAGAATATTATTTGGCGGCACTAGCCGCCAAATGACAGCCCCAGAAAGTAATATTGTTGGCTGTGCAAGTTTCCTTGGATGGCGAAAGCCCATTTTGACTGATTTTGCGAAGCAAAATCAGTCAAAATGCCGATCTAAAAAGGATATTATTCGGCGGCGCAAGACGCCAATAACCAATAATTATATTGAATGGACATTGTTTCATCTCATTTTGTGAAGTAAAATGAGATGAAACAATGTCCATATTTTAGCACTGCCCTAAAAATTTTATTTTCGAACCGTTTTAAACGTCCATGCCGCAGACCAGGCGCTTCGGGTGGTGCCGGCAACTGCCCTTACCCTCCAGTAATAGCTGGTATTACGGGCAAGGCCGCTTACGGTAGCAGTTGTATTGGACGTATTTACGCTTCCAGTAATAACACTGAAGTTGGAGCGGGTCGAAATTTGGATTTCGTAAGATGTGGCGCCTGCTACGCTATTCCAGGTCAAGGTAGTGGAAGTTGGAATATTTACTGCAAAGTTAGCAGGGGAAGAGAGGACAGGTGCTGCCAGGGTAACGCTATTGACGGTAGTGAAGCTCCATACTGCTGACCAGCCACTGGTACCTGCTGAATTTTGTGCATTGACCCTCCAGTAGTAGGTCGTATTTCCAGTGAGTCCGGTTGCGGAGTAGCTATTGGAAGCAGTTGAAGCATTGACTACCGTAGTGGAAAAGTTGGGGTCCGAAGAGACCTGGACGGTATAATTCGTTGCTCCGGCAGAGGCATTCCAGGACAAGGCTGGGCTGGTGCTGACGCCCGTTGCGCCATTGGATGGGGCAGCAAGGGCAGGTGCAGAAGGAATAGTGACGGGGGTAGAGGAGAATACCGTATATAACAACAGGTTTGGCGTGCCTGAAGGGACATTGGTGATTTTATTGGGGGTTGCCAGGCTTTTCAGGGCGGACTGAACGGATGCAGGGGAAGTACCGGGGTTAGCCTGGAGGTACAATGCAGCAGCGCCGGCAACGTGCGGGGTGGCCATGGAAGTACCCGAAATGGTATTGAGTGCCGTTGAGGAGGTGTACCAGGTAGAGGTGATGGAAGAGCCCGGTGCGAGGATATCCACAATGGAGCCGAAGTTGGAGTAAGACGCAAACCCATCGCCGGAAGTTGTTGCGCCAACGGTTATGGCCTCGGCCACGCGAGCAGGAGAGTAATTTGAAGCATTCGCGGTGCTGTTACCTGCCGCGACACACATCGTAATCCCATCAGCGATGGCTCTTCTGACTGCATCGTCCACAGAGGTTGAGGCCCCTCCGCCGAGCGACATATTCCCCACGGCTGGAGTGGTGCCATGGTGGCCAACTGCCCAGTCAATACCGGCTACAACGCCTGACCAGCTTCCGGAGCCGCTATTGTCGAGGACGCGAACGGCGATGAGGCGGGTATTTTTGGCAAGCCCATAGGTACTTCCTCCAACGGTACCAGCCACGTGGGTTCCATGCCCGTTACCGTCCACGGAATTTCCGCCGAATGCATCATAACCAGCCACTGCCCGGCCGCCAAAATCGGCATGGTCGAGACGGATCCCGGTATCGAAAATATAGGCATCTACACCGGAGCCGGTTTGCGTGTAATTATAGGTGCCGTTGAGCGGAAGGGAGGTTTGATCCACCCGGTCGAGGCCCCAGGTAGCCCCGGTCTGGGTAGCACCGATGCTAACGGTTTGGTCTAGTTCGATGTATTTGACAAACGGGTTATTGCGAAGCGCTTCTATGGCAGCTGCAGGCAATTTTCCACTGAAGCCTTTAATGGCGTGCCGATAGACAAAATTAGGGGTAGCACCCTGCGCTTTTATGGCGCGTTGCACTTCATTGTCCACATCGTTGGCATCTTCCTTGAAAACAACGATATAGGATCCATTTAGTACGCTTGCGCCATTTTCGGCATTGAGCAGCGGTGCTTTGAAGGCCTTTTCCGAGGCTGCCGGGTTGTCCGGAAGACCTTCGAGGCCCAATGCTTCATTGTCTTTGGTGCAGGAAGCCATTGCAACAATCAGCAATGCGAATGCAAAAAATCGAAAAAAGTGATTTATTTATGCAGGTTTTTGGTTAGAATTAAATGATTACGAATGATTTAATTAATTCCGTGCCTTTAAAACAGGCCAGGATCCAGGTTGAAGAAGGGGAAGAGCATGGCGGAGAAGCAGAGGGATTCGCCTTTATTTTGTATGCGCAAGAGCGGGGTTTAAAATGGGATAAGAATCGGGTATATCCAGCGGGAAGAAAGCTTTGTAGGTGGTTTTGAAATAAAGAACTCCGGTCGTTATCCACTATCTGATGCAGATTTCCACTATTTACGGGTTGTTGTCAAGTATTTTAACAAAAATCACTACGACCACTCTAACGGAAAAATCTGGTCTTTCAGTGTATGCAGGCATTTTTAATTTTTTGGGGATTGAAAAGTAAGCGTTAAACGAAAGCATATTAAAAATTATATTATTGAATTATAAATGATTATACAAAAATCGTTCAAAATTTTGCGCATTTACCCGGTGGTACAACGCTTGTAAAACCAGTAGTACACCCAATCGGCTGATGGTATTATTTTGCAGAAAACTAAACACTTTTGATTATGAGAGAAGATTTTCTGCATTACGTCTGGAGGTACCAGCACTTTTTGCGCCCGGATTTACAGACCACGAGTGGGGAACCGGTTTCGGTAGTAGAGGTTGGGGAGCCTAATCTACATGGAGGGCCGGATTTTTTCAATGCACGTATCCGGATAGATGGGACCCTTTGGGCCGGGCACGTTGAGATCCATGTGTCGGCCTCGGAGTGGCACCTTCACGGCCACGGTACGGATCCGGCTTACGATAATGTCATCCTGCACGTGGTGTTGGAGGAGGACTGCACGATTTTCCGTTCTAATGGGGAGCGTTTACCTTGTCTTGTACTCCAAAGGCGGATTCCGCCGGGTATCCAGACCGCGTACTTTCGCATGCTGCAGGAAAAATCATGGATACCTTGTCAGACGCAATGGGCACGTGCCGGGGAAATGTCGAAACAGCTTTGGTTGGAGCGGATGTCGGTAGCGCGGCTGGAGCAGCAGACCATACGGCTTAAAGTCATCCTGGATGAATTTGGTGGGGACTGGGAGGAGGCATTTTATTGTGTAATCGCCCGAAACCTGGGTCAGCCTGTGAATGCAGAAGCTTTAGAAGCGCTGGCCAGGTGTACGCCGAGGAAGTTATTGCTTCGGAAGCGCAGTTTTCCTGAGCTGTTGGAGGCATTATTGTTTGGGCAGGCTGGGATGCTGGAAGGAGATTTTGAGGAAGATTATCCCCTGCGATTGCAACAGGAATACCGCTTTCTGCAGGTGCAACATGATCTTTGCCCTTTGCGCGGTTCAATGTGGAAATTTATGCGCATGCGCCCCGCCAATTTTCCGACGGTGCGGATTGCGCAACTGGCGCGTCTGGTGTATCAGGGGGAGGATTTATTTGATAAAGCCATGGTCGCGGCCGGACCCGGAGAATGGGAACGCATGTTCGAAGTAGAGATTTCACAGTATTGGCGGACACATTACACGTTTGGGCATCTTTCGCCACCCCGTAATAAGAGCCTGGGCAAGACGGCGGTGCATAGCCTGCTGATCAATGCCGTGGCACCTTTTCTTTTTTTGTATGGTACGGTTGTGCACAGCCCCCGCCATTGTCAAAAAGCGATTGAACTGCTCCAGGCATTGCCGGCGGAAGACAACCACATTACCCGTAAGTGGGCGGAACTTGGGCTGAAGGCCCAGGATGCTGCCCAGAGTCAGGGGCTGATTCAACTCAAAACGGGTTATTGCGACCGGTTTAAATGCCTGGAATGTGGAATAGGGCACGATATCCTGAAAAATGCCTGAAGGGGGAAGTCAGAAACAGGTCTTCTGCCTATCCAAGCGCAATGGTAGCCAAAGCCGTTTCCGCCTTGGGAACCTGTTCCGGTTTCCCTACATCGAGCCAGAAATCCTCATCGTGCGGATAAGCGAGAATGCGGCCATGCGCGGCAGCGGCGAGATAGACGTCAATAATGGAAAAAACCTTTTCATGCGGGGGAAAAAAGGCAAAAAGTTCCGGGCTGATGACATGTACTCCGCTGAAGGCCAGCGGATGCAGTTCGGAAGCTGTACGGACGGTGATCTGTTCTTTTTTGTGGGTATTGCGCCAGCCACAGAGTTGTTGGGCATCATCAAAAAGCAGAAGCCTTGAACTTTCGCGGTGTCGCACTGCGAGGGTGGATAGCGGCCTTTCGTGCAGATGTGCGGTGTAGAGCGCAGCAAGGTCAAGAGAGGTGACGATATCTACATTTATTGCAAGAAATGGGGCCGGGTCAAAGAACCATGCTGCTTTTTTCAATCCCCCGCCGGTATCCAGGATTTGATCTGTTTCGTCGGAAATGGCGATATCTATGCCGAAATTATTTTTTTCTTCGAGGAATTCGCGGATTTGCCCGCCGAGGTAGTGGATATTGATGATAATTTCCCTGCAACCAAAATATTTCAGGCGTCGGATGGCAATTTCGAGCAGCGTTATCCCGCCGATTTCGATGAGGGCTTTGGGGCGGTTTTTCGTCAGGTGCTGCATACGGGTGCCCAGGCCGGCAGCGAATATCATTGCTTTCATGGGCATCGGTTTATATAGGTATTGCTCATTGTACAAAGATAAGGATTATCGCCTTGTTATGGGGTGCGTCGCGGCGGGAAAATGAGCGGCTTCCATTGGTGAGAAAGATTTTTTGTAAATTGGACCTATTGCAGCGAGGCATTTTTACCAGGCGCGAATCCTTAACGGTTTTACTAAAAAGCTGCTACATTTGTATCAGCATCAATGATATGATTCAGCACCGTCTTATCCGGATTTTACTTTTACCGTTCTCTCTGCTGTACGGTATTGGGGTTGCTTTGCGCAACCTGGCTTATACCACGGGCATATTAAAATCGGTATCCTTCAGTATTCCGGTAATTTCGATCGGTAATTTATCCATGGGTGGCTCCGGGAAGTCACCGCATATTGAATGGCTGGTGCGCTGGCTGAAGGAATATGTTTCGGTTGCGACGCT
This sequence comes from Lewinellaceae bacterium, assembly GCA_040382095.1. GTDB lineage: Bacteria > Bacteroidota > Bacteroidia > Chitinophagales > Saprospiraceae > JADJPL01. The sequence continues at coordinate 5,850 of JBEIGB010000080.1, read as the reverse complement.
CAGCAGGGGGTACGGGCGAAAGACGCTGGGTTTTAAAATCGTTTCAGTGGAAATGAATGCCCTGGAAGCGGGAGATGAACCTTTGCAGTTTAAGCGCAAATTTCCGGATATCGGGGTAGCGGTATCGGAGAGCCGGGTATTGGGAATCCCACAGATTATGGCGCATTACCCGCAGACACAAGTCGTCTTACTGGACGATGCCTTTCAGCACAGGGCTGTGCGTCCTGGGTTGAATATCATGTTGACAGAGTACCGCCGGCCTTTTTTCGGAGATTATCTTTTGCCTTCCGGGCGGCTGCGCGAATGGCGTTCGGCGTACAAACGGGCGGATATCATTATTGTGAGCAAGTGCCCGTCGGGGCTGCGCCAGGAAGAACGGGATGCTTTCATTGGCGCACTTGCGCTAATGCCTGGGCAGCAGATTTTCTTTTCTACATTTGAATATGGAGATCCGTACTATTTTTTTAATCCGGCCTACCGTGGTGGGATTGATTCGGAAACGGAGATTATTGCTTTTACGGCTATTGCGCAGCCGGAATATTTGCACGAGTACCTGCTTAGTCGCTGCGGGACGCTGACGACGATTGAATACGAAGACCATCATTATTTTGAGGCACAGGAAATTGCAAACCTCAAGCGCCGTTTTGATGCCCTGCCTTCCTCCAGAAAAATGATTGTTACTACGGAGAAAGATGCCATGCGGCTGGACTTGAACCGCGATTTTCTCAACGAGCTGAAGATTCCTCTTTTTGTATTGCCGGTACAGGTGCGTTTCCTTTTTGGTGGGGAATTAGATTTTACACAAGCAGTCAAAGATTTTCTACTCAACTTTAAAGCCTAGGTTTTGAGCGCTCTTCAAGTATTCGTCTATCAAATCCTAAAGGTGATTATTCGCCTGTTTGCAAGGCTTTACTATCCCGGGACGCTTGTGCTTGGGCGGGAATACTTTCGTCTGTCGGGACCGAATATCGTAGTCGCCAATCATCCCAACACCCTGATTGACCCGCTGAGTGCTGCATTCAGATTGAATAAGCCGTTATTTTATCTTGCAAATGCGGGCTTGTATAAATATGCGTTCATGCGGAAATTGCTGAAATTCCTGTATGCAATCCGGGTGGAACGTCCGCAGGATGTGAACGGCCGGCCTGTCAATAACGAACGGGCTTTTGGAGCTGCTGTAGAGATGCTGTCAAAGGGCTATTCAATTTTTATTGCACCGGAAGGGACGAGTGAGATGGAAAGGCGTTTGCGGCCACTACGTACCGGAACGGCGCGGATTGCCCTGCAGGCAGAAGCGGCACATGATTTTGCTTTAGGCCTGCGCATTCTGCCGATCGGACTTACTTATGAAAAGCCGGAGGAGTCGGGGAGTGGGCTTATTGTCCATGCCGGAGCGCCTATTATGGTCAATGCCTGGGAGATGGAATACCGGGAAAACCCCTGGCAGGCCGTTTTGTCACTGACACAGGCAGTTTCAGATCATCTTGAAGCGCTGATGCTCAATACCCGGGACCAGGCAGAAGAGCAGCTACTTGCGGGCCTGGAGGAGATTTTAGCGGTGGCAGCACCCTGCACCATGCAGGATAGTAGGGTCCGGAGCCGGCAACTGCTTGAAAAATTAAGGGATTTTGAGACCCGGCAACCGGAAGATTTCAGCAGGTTGAGGCAGGATGCAGAAGACTATGCGGTACAGAAAGCACATTATGGTTTACGGGAGTGGGCTTTCAGCCCGCAGTGGGGGGAGCTCATCATATTATTGTTTACTTTGCCGCTTTGGTTGTGGGCATGGATACACCACTATTTTGTGCCGGTACTCGCTTTGCGGCATATTGGCCACAAGCTAAAACTTTATATTGGGTATTCTACGACCTTGAAATGGCTGGGGTCCTTTTTGATTTTGCCTTTTTGGTATGGTATATTGGTTGCAGTAGTGCCGGGGGTATTTCCATATCTTCACAGGACGGTGTATATCCCTCTGCTGATCGTGTCGGGACCTGTTTTTGTATTATTAAGACCACTCTGGCGAAATTTTACAGCAGGCCTTAGGGGGCTTTTTCTGAGGATTTTGAGGCCGGAAGCCTGGATCGCTTTGACCAGGCGTCGTACCGGGTTGCTGAAGCAGGTTTTCGCAATAATGCACGCACAACAACATGCGGGATGATGATGCCGGTAATGCTCATCTTCGGGGGGTGCACTTTTCTCCAAATCCTGATTTACGGGATATTTTTTTCCAGGCTTGTAAGGTATAAGCCACTGCAATTTGTACGAAAAAATCTGGATAAGCCGGCAGTGGGCGTATCGGTCATAATTTGTGCGCGAAATGAAGAAGGTAATATCCGGCAGCACCTCGGGTATTTCCTTACACAAAATTACGCTGCGCCTTTTGAAGTGGTTGTTGTGGATGACGGCTCAACGGATGGCAGCCGGGCATATTTGGAGGAGCTTGAGCAGATATACCCCAATCTCAGGACGGTAAGGCTCAGTTCAAAAGCATTTCACGGAAAGAAAGAGGCCTTGACACTGGGGATTTCGGTGGCAAAGTACGATGTGCTGTTGCTTAGCGATGCAGATTGCAGGCCGGCAGGTCCTGACTGGCTGGCTGCTATGGCGGGGGCCCTTGCACCGGGTAGGGAAATCGTACTGGGTTTTAGTCCTTATGCGCGTAGCCGGGGGATGCTGAATGCTTTTATCCGTTTTGAAGGGATATATACTGCGATACAATATTTTTCTTTCGCACTGGCCGGCATACCATACATGGGCGTAGGAAGGAACCTGATGTACAGAAAAGGGTTGTTTTTGCGCTCCGGCGGTTTCGAAGCCCACCGGCAAAGAGCATCCGGGGATGATGATTTATTTGTTAATATGGCTGCAAATCAAAGCAATACAGCAATCAACCTGGAACCCGGCGCATTTGTCTGGTCGCTGCCCCAGACGACATGGCGGGGGTATTTCAGACAAAAAACACGGCACTTTTCTACGGGTATCCATTATCGTCTGATCCATAAAGCTTTATTAGCGATAATTGCCTTGACGCATAGCCTGCACTATGCCTCGGGAATACTGCTTGTTTTTATGCCGGGATACGGGGAGGTTGCCATAACCGGGTACCTGGTGCGTATAGTAGTGGTGCTGGCCGTAAATTTTGCTTTATTCAGGAAGTTTTCTGCTCCGGACCTTTGGAAATGGGCACCTTTGACGGATGCACTGTTGCCACTTTATTATTTAGTTTTTTCGTGGGGTATTTTCGCCGGACGTTCTCCTGCCTGGAAGGATGAGCAGAGGTAAGTTAAGGGTATTGAGACGGGATTATCGCAGCCCAACCACACGTTTTTCAACCGATTTTTTCGGGTGCGTAGCTGGGCTTTTAAAATTTACAGATAAACGCAGCAGGCCGGATTTGAGGACAAAACAGGATGGAAAATCGAAAAAATACCTATATTCCCCCGCATAAAATTATTATAAAATGAATCGTCCTGCAGTTAGTGGAAAGACCTATACTTCGTTCCAGCCGCCTTTTCGGCGGCTAATGGGCCCGGGCCCATCGGATATTCACCCGCGGGTGATGGAGGCTTTGTCCAGACCAACAATCGGGCACCTTGATCCAGATTTCGTGCATTTGATGGATGAAATCAAAGAACTGACGCAATACGCCTTTCAGACGGATAACCGCCTCAGCATGATCGTTTCGGCACCGGGCTCGGCAGGAATGGAAGCAGCATTTGTGAATTTGCTCGAGCCAGGGGAAAAGGTAATCGTTTGCCGGAATGGTGTTTTTGGGGGGCGGATGTGGGAAAATGCGGTGCGTTGTGGTGCTGTGCCCATTGCAGTGGACGATGCCTGGGGCAAACCCGTTGATTTGGATAAGGTAGGATTGGCCATTAAGGCCCATCCAGATGCCGTAGCCCTGGCCTTTGTGCATGCGGAGACGTCCACCGGGGTACGCTCTGATGCTGAAGCCTTGTGCAGACTGGCACAAGCCAGTGGTTTGCTGGTCATTGCAGATACGGTGACCGCTCTCGCAGGTATCCCGGTATTAGTGGATCAGTGGGGGGTTGACGCAGTGTATTCAGGTAGTCAGAAATGTCTTTCCTGTGTGCCCGGGCTTTCTCCGGTTTCTTTCAGCGAGCGTGCGGTAGAAAAGATTCGCAACAGGAAAACCAAAGTACAGAGCTGGTTTCTGGACTTAAACCTGATAATGCAATACTGGGGGGACGGTCATTCGAAACGTGCGTACCATCATACGGCTCCGGTCAATGCCTTATACGCCATGCACGAAGCCTTACTCATGCTATATGAAGAAACGCTCGAACAACGCTGGGAACGGCATAACGGGCAGCATCTTCGCCTTCGTTCAGGGTTGGAGGCATTGGGCTTTCGCTTTCTCGTTGACGAGCCTTATCGCCTTCCCCAGTTGAACGCTGTTTTTTTGCCGGAAAATGCCGACGACGAAGCGTTGCTCCGAAAACGCCTGTTGAATGAATTCCACCTTGAGGTGGGGGGAGGATTGGGTGACCTGAGCGGAAAAATATGGCGTATTGGCTTGATGGGGCATACGGCAAGAGCAGAGAATGTTGACTTCCTGCTGGAGGCTATCAGCGAACTATTCCATTGATCTCGGATAAAGGCAGCCATCGTTTTTGAGGATCTGGCCGGAGGGGATATAACCCCTGACCGGGCACAGAGGATAAATAACAGCCTCTTTGCCAATAATCGTGCCTGGAAAGACAACTGCATTACAACCAATTTCGACATGGTCGCCGATCAGCGCGCCGAATTTATTCCGGCCGGTATTCTGCCTTTTGCCATCGGGAAGGGTAGCCCATATCTCGTCGCCTGCTGCTTTAAAATTGGAGACAATGGCACCTGCTCCGAGATGTGCCTTGTATCCAAGGATGGTATCGCCGATGTAATTAAAATGCGGAGCCTGTACCCCATCGAAAAGCACAGCATTCTTGACTTCGGTAGAATTTCCGATTACGGCCCCATCCCCGATGAGTACAAATTCCCGTATAAAGGCACCATGGCGTATCTGGCAGTTCCGGCCGATAATAGCCGGACCCTGTACCAAGGCAGTAGCAGCGATGGTCGTGCCGCCCCCGACCCACACCCCCGGGGCAATTTCCTTGAAATCAGCCGGCAGGCAAGCTGAAATTCCGAACAGCAACTGCGCAGTATCCCCAAGCAGTTCCCAGGGATAGTACAACGCCTCAAGAAAAGGTGCGCATAGACTGTGCCGGAGGTCGAACAGGCTTAACGCCAGTTTTTCTTCCATCATTCGTCTATTCCGGATACCAGCACCCAGGGCTCATCCGGGGTGTGGAGCTTCTCGAGCGAATAATACATCTTCACAAAGCGGGCCGTTACGGCGATGAGGTCTTTCGTTTCGAGCAGGATACTGAAAAAGAGCAGGCTATTGCGGGCACTGTAGGATTTTTCTTTGATCCCTGCGGTTTGTTTGGCGAGCAGGATTTCGATATCCGAGTACATCTTTTTCTTTATGACCTTCATTTCCTGGAAACGTTCAAAGTCCATATTGCGCAGGATGTGGACGCAAAAATCCATAAAGCTGCTCAAGCTCCGGGCAATTTCCTCGAGCTGGTCGTGCTGTTCTTTATCGAGGGGGGCCAGGACATCTTCTACGTGCTGACGGGCGGTATCTGCGACGAGGACGGCAGATTGGTTGAAATCCTGCATCAGGTCGTAGGCGAGCAGGTAGGTCCTGCTACCTTCGGCATTGACTTCGGCTACTCTCCGCATTGAGGCATAAAAAGCATAGCGGAACTCTTCGTTTTCCAGCTTCACCCGCTTCAATGCCTGGTGTGCTTTTCGGAGTTTGGTACGGTCTTCATT
>JBEIGB010000079.1:0-17677 GCA_040382095.1 Lewinellaceae bacterium | reverse complement strand
GATGTGAACGGCAGTGCGCTGGGTACAAACACCGTACGTACGAACGGCACGTTCCGGTTGAACATCGGGGATATGGAGGTAAAGGCCGGTACGGAAGTACGGATACCGATCAGTGCGGACCTTAGCGAGATGGAAGGGTACCAGTTCACGCTGGGCTTGGACCGGGATATTGCGGAGCTTGTGGACATCGAATACGGTGTGATGCAGGCGGAGCACTTCGGGGTATTTGCGAAGGAAGGGCTGATTACGGCAAGCTGGAACGGCAAAGGTGCAAAGGCGGAAGGGGAAGTACTCTTCACGCTGGTGCTGAAGGCGAAGTCAGATGCCGGCAGCCTGTCGGAGCTGCTGAACGTAAACAGCAGGGTGACGGTAGCGGAAGCGTACACGAAGGCGGGTGACTACCAGGCGGTAGGTCTTGCATTCGGTGCGCAGACGGGAATCGTCTCGACGCCGATGCTGTACCAGAACATTCCGAACCCGTTTGCCGGGGAGACAGTGATTGGCTTCAACCTGGTGAAAGGGGGCGAGGCAATACTTACAGTGAGCGATGTACAGGGCCGGGTACTTCGGGTAATCCGCGGAGAATACGGAGCTGGATATCAGCAGGTGCGTCTGCGCAGCGATGAGCTGCCATCAGGGGTACTGCAATACACGCTTACGAGCGGTGACTTCACCGCTACGCGGCGGATGGTCGTAGGGAAGTAAGGATAATCCCAACGGCAACAAAAACCCCCTTTGGCGGCGAAAGCTGCCAAAGGGGGTTTTTTGTTGCCATCGGGAACGGTGTCATAACTCCTCTTCCGCACCCGCTGATCAAAAATCAGGAACAAGAATTTTGGTAGAAACGTCCTCGTCTATGTTGGTGTTTCCGTGACCCATGTGTAGGGGTTGTGTGCAAAGTCCCTTTTGCCGCTGTATGCAGCTTACACTACCAGGCAATACTTTGAACGAAGAGGTTATCCCATAAGTCCTTTAGCGGCGAAGGCAGCAAAATTTGACCTGGCCCGCTTCCCGGAGAAAGCGGATATCTCATCTGATATCCAGTATTTTGTGGGTTTGGAGGCTTATCCGCCATTGAGGATGTTGAAGGCAATAATCGAGGGTTAGCCGGGTATGCTGGTCGCGGAGCGGGCCGTCCATGGGTTGGAGATAGAACACCCCGAAATCCAGGTCTGCAAACATTTCAGGTGTGGCACCTGGTTGGGGGAAGACCAGCTTGAGTTCATTTCCGGTGCGGATCAGTAAATCCGTTCCTGCTTTGGGGCTTACACATATCCAGTCAATACCCGGGGGTGCTGTAATGGTTCCGTTAGTTTCGACGGCCACCTCAAGTCCTTTTTGGTGTAATGCGTGGATAAGCGTTTCGTCGAGCTGTAACAGGGGTTCTCCTCCTGTACAAACCACATAAGGGGTACCCGCACTTCCCGGCCAAAATGAAGCAATGGTTTCTGCGAGGAATTCTGCCGAAGCATATTTTCCGCCAAAAGTACCATCGGTTCCCCAAAAATCGGTATCGCAAAATTTACAGATTGCTTTGTGGCGATCTTCTTCCCGTCCGCTCCAAAGGTTGCATCCGGAGAAACGACAGAAAATGGCGGGGCGGCCGCTTTGTGCGCCCTCCCCTTGAAGGGTATAAAAGATTTCTTTTATAGCATACATGGGTTATGACGGATTTTGAGGGTTTATTTTCAAGCTGCCCGGTAACGGTTCAAAACGCATCTTTTTTCCAAACAGCATTATAATGGAGACTGTTTCAATAGATGAGGCTATCTCATAAGTCATTTGAGCTTGTGTAAAAAGAATTTTACCACCTTCGCCGCCAAATGAAAGCCTCCGGCCTTTTTACACAATCTCAAAAAAATATCATGGGGCTGTCCGAAAAATATTCTTTGGTAGTACCAGGTATTGTTGGTGGCAAAAGCACTTTAGTCGGCAGAATGCTTATGAAGCGTGTGAAAAACATTCAAAACGCGATCAATAATACCAAAAAGATACAATTTCAGCGTAATATTGCGGTAAGCAATAAAACAGCAGCATGCTATTTCTGTATCCCTTGTTTTTGGTGGCGGGATTGACGCTGGGAATCCCGGTTATCCTTCATCTTTTTTATTTCCGGCGCTTCAAGAAAGTATATTTTACCAATGTCCGCTTTCTCCGGGAGGTTCAGGAGGAGACGAGTGCACGTGCCAGGCTGCGGAATCTTCTGGTATTACTGATGCGGCTGCTGGCCATTCTTTTTCTGGTATTTGCTTTTGCCCAGCCTTTTCTTGCTGGGAAGGAAGAGGGGAAGAAGGGGCTTCGGGCAGTGAGTGTTTTTGTGGATAATTCGTTCAGCATGAGTGCTTTGAGCGAAGATGTGCCTTTAATAGAGCAGGCGAAGTCGCGTGCCAGGGAGGTTGTGAGGTCTTATGGGCTCGACGACCGGTTTCAGGTGCTGACCAATGATTTTTCCGGTGGTCAGCAGCGTTTGCTGAGCAAAGAAGATGCCCTTGCGGCGATTGATGGAATTGGGTTATCTTCGGATTCCAGAAAGTTTTCATCTGTTTTAGAGCGGCAGCGGCAGGCGCTGTCGTCTGCGCCCGGTGCCAGTCATATTGGATACTGGATATCGGACTTTCAATCCACAGCTACGGATTTGGAGGCTTATCGGGATACTACCCTTGAGCTCAACCTGATCCCTCTGCAGCCGGTGCGTTTGCGGAATGTTGCGATAGATTCGGCGTGGTTTGAATCTCCGCTGCAAGTACTTGGCCAGACGATCCCTTTGTATGTAAAGATCCGCAATCATAGCGGGGAATTGGCAGAAAATATTCGTCTGACGCTGGACTACGAAGGCCAGGCCAAGCCCGTTGGCGTACTGGACATCCCTGCCGGCTCAAGTGTGGTGGATACGGTAAATCTTACCGTGATGAGGCCCGGATGGCATCGCGCGACGTTGTCCCTGACCGACTATCCTGTTCAGTTTGACGACCGATATTACCTTTCCTTTTCCGTTGCGGAGAAGATACGGGTAATGGTAGTTGGGGAAGGGTCCGTCAATCGTTATCTGGAGGCAGCGGTCCGTGGGATGCCGCAATTTGAGCTAACGGCACAAAACAGTCAGGCGCTGTCGTATTCGCGGTTTTCGGAATTCCAGATGATTGTACTCGATGAGTTGAGTGTCCTTACAAGCGGCCTTGCTGCCGAATTAAAGCGGTATTCGGAAGGTGGGGGCAATGTCTTACTGTTTCCAGGCCGCAATGTCCGTCTGGAAGCTTTCCAGGAGTTTATGGGTACTTTTGGCGCTGGCCTGCCTATGGCGTTTGACACCAGTGCGCGGGTGGTTGGGGAGATTAACACGGAAGAGTTTGTTTTCCGCGATGTTTTCGACAACAAAAGCAGCAACCTGCGCCTGCCATCGGCGAGGGGGAGTTTTCGATTATCCCGTAGTGCGGGTGCGGCAAGTGCCGATTTAATGGTATTTCGGGATGGCAGCCCTTTTTTGACCAGACACAAGGTCGGGGGGGGGAATTTATTCGTTTGTGCCGCACCCCTGGACGAAGCATATAGCAATCTCAGTGCGAATGCTGAGATTTTCGTACCGATGTTGTATAAAATGGCGATTTCAGGTGGGGGGAGCCAGCGTATTGCGTTTACGATTGGACGGGATGAGCTGCTGGAGGCCCGGCATACGATGACATTGGGCGGGGAGATGAAGTATAAAATCCGTGGGGAGCGTGGGGAGTTTATCCCGGAGCAGCGTATTTCCGGCAATACGGCTTTTCTTGGGGTGTATGATCAGATACGGGATGCGGGGATTTACGGGCTTTTCCTCCAGCGGGATTCAGTACTGGGTACTTTTGCGTTCAACTACGACCGTAGCGAGTCACAATTGACCTATCTTGAGGAAGATGGGCTAAAGGAAAAACTTGGCCCGCTGGCTAATATCATTACGGCAAAAGACGAAGCGGTGCTTGCGGCGAAGATCGAAGCACGCAGTAAAGGGATGGGCTTATGGTGGTGGTGTATTCTGCTGGCATTGGTGTTTCTGGGGATTGAGACCCTCTTACTGCGTTTCTGGCGCGTTTAATCCATTGGGCATACTCCGGGGTGTGCGCTATGGGTATTTTAGAAAACAGTCAAAAATATCATCATGAAGCTCCTGATCCGGAGAGTAACCGTAATTGATCCGGCTTCGCCGCATCACGGCGAGACTTTGGATATGTATATTGAATCGGGAAGGATCAGCAGGTTAGGATTGGGTCTCGGGATAGATTGTGGAAGGGAAATGGTCCTGGAGGGGGCGTATGTTTCGCCTGGTTGGATGGATTTAGGTGCCCAGGTAGGCGATCCGGGGTTTGAGCACCGGGAAGACCTGGAAACGGCTTCAGCAGCCGCGGCGGCAGGCGGTTATACGGCAGTGGCCCCATTTCCAAATACTGCACCTCCTGTAGCGGGTAAAGCCGAGGTAGCTTACCTGCTTTCCAGGTCAAACAATGGATTGGTACAATTTCATCCTATTGGGACAGTATCCGAGGAGGGTTTGGGCAAACAGATTGCCGAACTGATGGATATGGCCCGTGCGGGTGCTGTTGGTTTTTCGGATGGGCGGTATCCTGTCCGGCACAGTGGCCTTATGTTGCGTGCCCTCCAATATGTGCGTTCATTTAACGGCCTGATCATCAACGGGCCATTGGACGAGGAGCTCGCATTTGACGGGCAGGTACACGAAGGGTTGGTGGGTATTGAGATGGGCCTCCGCGGCATACCGGCGCTGGCCGAGGAGATGATGGTGCAACGCGATATCAGCCTGAATGCTTATGCGGGCTCAAGAATACATATTTATGGTATTTCTACTGCGGGTTCGGTTGCTCTGATTCGTACAGCAAAGGCACAGGGCATGGACCTTACCTGCTCTGTACCGGCACTCAATCTTGCCTACGATGAAAACGCCGTTCGCGACTATGAAGTGAACTTCAAAGTTTTGCCCCCGCTGCGTGGGGCAGAAGACCGGGAAGCGCTTCTCGGGGGCGTACTGGATGGCACGATTGATCTGATCGTATCAAATCATGTTCCCCTGGAGGCGGAGCAAAAGCTACTTGAATTTCCTTATGCCGAATTTGGCGCTCTTGGGCTGGAAACGGCCTATGGGGTGATCAATACCGCGCTTTCCGGCCGCTTGGATGTGGAAAGAATTGTCCGTATATTGGCGGTTCAGCCAAGAAAAATATTGGGACTGCCTATCCCTTGCATACAGGAGGGCGCACAAGCTAACCTCACTTTTTTTAACCCGCGGCTCAGTTGGAAAGTGAGGGCGGAGCGGTTTTTTTCTAAATCCAGGAATACCCCGCTGGAGGGTCAGGTACTGAAGGGGAAGGTATTAGGGGTTATTAATAATCGTCAGGAGTGGTGGTGGGGCGGTAGTGAGGCAATTTAGCCGCTCCCGCGGATCCAACCATGTCGGTATTTATTTTGCGGGCCCATACAAGCGGTGAATTACCCGGGTGTTGTATATAAAGCCGCGGGGATGTCCTTTGGTGGCTGGTGTCGCCAAAGAACATTTCGAACAGGCGTCATTTTTACTGATTTTTAGAAGTAAAATCAATTAAAACAGTGCGTATTCGACATATTATTTTTTTGCCGGGAGCGGCAAAAGCCTTTTCACACAACCCCGGGGCAGCTATACGTGAACCGATTACTCATCTATAAAATCTTTCGATTATGGAAGAAATTCAAAAAACACCTTCTGAAGCAGGTACATTCTGGCCGCTTGCACTTCGCAACGGTCTCATTGCGGCACTTGTGCTGATTGCTTTTGGTCTTATCCTGCAGATGACCGGACTTGTGGACCCTGCAAATCAGCAGCGCATGGGTGCCGGTAACCTGATTTCCACATTGGCAAGCGTGCTCGTGATGGGTGGGGCTGCCGGAATGGCCGTTCGGAATTACCGGGATGGCGACCTCCGCGGCTGGATTAGTTTCGGGGGCTGCTTCAAGGTTTCTATGGCTATATTTCTGGTAATCGCAGGGGTTACGGCGATATGGACTTTTCTTTATATGGGCGTCATCAATCCGGATATTCTGGAAATGATCCGGGAGCAGGCGTATGAACAAGCTGCGGAGCAAGCGGGGGGCGAATTACCTGAAGAGGCCGAGCGGATGATGGGGCTCTTTGTAAGTCCCTGGTTTATGGCCATAAGTTCTTTTATTGCCACGCTTTTCCTGGGGTTACTCATTGCTGTATTTGTCGGCTTGTTTATGAAAAAGGAGCCCCAGGCCCCGGCGATTTAAAAGACGTGTTGTGATGGGTAAGCACAGTGGCGAAAATCGCTATTTTTACTCCCCGATGATCCCACTGCAATAAGTCTTTTCTTTACCTTTGTGAAGGATAGGCTTGTTGCGAGGGGTCGGCTTGGCAGTAGATTTAGCTGTTTTTAACCTGTGAAATAACCTTTGCAGCAATTCCGGTAAACCAAGCAGGGCAAAACGATGCAGAAAAGCCATGTGTTTTATGGGATAATTGCGGGGGTGTGTTGTGTGGCGTACTACCTGCTGTTTTATTTTATTGAAAAAGAGCTGTTTTTTCATCCCGGGGTATATTGGAGTTCCTGGCTGCCGTTTCTGGGCATTATGCTTATGGCTGCATTACGGGAACGCAGCGGGAGCGAAAGTGATTATTCCTGGCGCCGGGCACTGAAGGCTTGTTTCACCATTTTCGTAGCAGGCTCGGCGATTTTCCAGTGCTTTTATTACCTCTTTTTTAATTTCGGGGATCCTGCCCTTGCGGCCATACAACAGGAGGTGATCCTGGAAAACCTGCAGCGCTACCGGGAAATCTTTGGGGATGCTGCAATTGGGCAACTGGAAAAGGGTGCGGCCGCGGAGCGTTTAAAGTACGATCTGGGCACGGCGTTCCAGAGTTTTGCGCGTAGCGCGATAGGTGGCTTTATTGTATCCCTGGCATTGGCATTTGCCCTCAAAAAAGAATGACCGGCATGGCAGTCGAAAAAGATATCTCCGTGATCATACCGCTCCTGAATGAGGAGGAGTCGCTTCCGGAACTGGAGGGTTGGATCCGCCGGGTGATGGAGGCGAATCATTTTTCGTATGAGCTTATATTTATAGATGATGGGAGTACGGACAGGTCATGGGAGATTATCCGGCGGCTAAGCACGGCGCATCCGGGCATAACTGGCATCAGGTTTCGGCGCAACCACGGCAAGTCTGCCGCTTTACACACTGGATTCCAGGAGGCGCGGGGGCGTGTGGTGATCACAATGGATGCCGACCTGCAGGATAGTCCGGAGGAGATTCCCGGGCTATACCGCATGATTGCCCACGAGGGATACGATCTTGTATCTGGCTGGAAGAAGAAGCGCTACGACCCGCTCATGAAGACGCTCCCCTCGAAATTTTTCAATGCCATTACCCGCAAAATCAGTGGGATCCAGCTCAATGACTTCAATTGTGGGTTAAAAGCTTACCGGCGCGAGGTGGTGCAAAGTATCGAGGTGTATGGCGAAATGCACCGTTATATCCCATTGCTGGCAAAATGGGCGGGGTTCAGGAAAATTGGCGAGAAGATAGTAGAGCACAGGGCGCGTAAGTATGGGGTTAGTAAGTTTGGTCTGGAGCGATTCATCAATGGGTTTCTCGACTTGATGTCCATCACGTTCGTAGGCCGTTTTGGCAAGCGGCCGATGCACTTTTTTGGTACACTGGGCACCCTTATCTTTTTTCTGGGGTTTATTGCGGCAGTTTATCTTGGTGTCAATAAGCTGTACGCCTTGTCCAAAGGGATTCCTGCCCTGTTGATTGCGAACAATCCATTTTTCTACATTGCCCTCACGTGTATGGTCATCGGGGCACAGCTTTTCCTGGCAGGTTATCTTGCCGAGCTGGTGGTGCGGGGGGCGGCAAACCGGAACCATTATTACATCGAAGAAATTTTTCATAACGAACAATAATTTGTTAGGGAATGAACATCTCCAACCTATTCAAAGCCGCACTGCCGCACTTGTTTGCGATCGCTGCATTCATCGTGGTCAGTTGTTTGTTTTTTGCGCCGCAATTTCAGGGTAAAGTACTCCAACAGAGCGATATCGTTTCCTGGGAGGCAGCTTCCCGGGAGATTCTGGATTATAAGGAAAAGAACGGCGAGCAGTTATTATGGACGAATTCCATGTTTGGCGGGATGCCGGCATATCAGGTTGCCATGGAATTCAAGGGAATGTTTTTGACAAAGCTCCAATCCATACTTTCCGTGGGTATCTCTGGTCCTGCGGGGGTATTTCTGGCAATGATGGTATCGTTTTATTTTATGATGGTTTTTATTGGCGTGAATACCTGGCTGGCGTTATTCAGCGCCATCGGATACGGATTGGCCACAAACAATCTGGTCCTTTTGGAGGCCGGGCATTCCAATAAGCTCAACGCGTTGATTTTCTTCCCTATAATCTTTCTTGGGCTCTACGATTTGTTTTTTAAAAGGCAGTACTTTATTGGTGCGGTGGTTCTTGCCCTGGGCGCTGGTGCCAACCTGGCGGCCAACCACATCCAGATGACGTATTATTTTGTGCTGTGTGTGGGATTACTGGTGGTGGTATGGGCCGTAAAGATCATTACAGAACAGGCGTGGTCTGTTTTAATGAAAGTATTCATTTCGTCGGTGGTGGCTGCAATATTTGCTTTTGCCTCGGCCATTTCGATTTACTGGCCGACCTATGAGTATTCAGAAGCTACTATGCGGGGGAAAGGCATTTTACAGGCTGAAAAGGACAATACGGGAGGTTCGGATGCCAAACCAGATGGCCTGGGCTGGGATTATGCGATGCAATGGAGCAATGGCTTTCAGGATTTGGTCGCCATAATTATTCCGCGTGCGGCCGGTGGGAGCAGTAGTGAGCGGGTGAAGAGCGGCGCGGCTTATTCTGCTTTGCGGGCAAGCGGGTACAGGCTTGAGTCCGACGGCACTATTCGGCTCCCATTGTACTGGGGCAATCTTCCTTTCACCAGCGGGCCGTCTTATTTAGGTGCGGTCTTTTGTCTTTTGTTTGTCATGGGCTTGGTTTTGATCCGCGATCATTTCAAGTGGTGGATTGGGTTGTCGGTGCTTTTGACGATTTTGCTTTCCATGGGAAGTAATTTCGAAGGATTACAGCGTTTGTTCTTTGATTATCTTCCACTGTACAGCAAGTTCAGGGCGCCCAGTTCAATACTGACCATTACAATTTGTTTCCTGCCTGTGCTGGGGATTCTTGCGGTCTCAAAGATTATAAAAGGGGAGTTTACACAAAAGGAGGTTTTGAGGTCACTTTGGATAGGTTCGGGGATCACCGGATTGGTCTGTCTGTTTTTTGCACTTACGGGACGTTCAATGTTCGACTTTAGTTCCGGGGGGGATGCGGGTATCCAGAAAGAGCTGATGGATCTACTCAGGCAGGACCGTGCGGATTTTCTCGTAAAAGATGCCTGGCGTTCTTTTTTCCTGATTGCATTTGCGACCGGGCTTCTGTTTGGGTATATTCAAAAATGGTATTCGCCGACTGTTTTAGTCGTTGGATTGGGCTTATTGATCGGGGTAGATGTGTGGGGGGTAGGCCGGAGATACTTTGGGCCTGGAAATTTTGTAACAAAAAACGATTATCAGAATCAATTCCAACCCAGGCCTGTTGATCAGCAAATTCTGAGCCTTGAGAAACGGCGTGGCGACTACAGGGTCTTTGATCTTTCGGTCAACACATTTAATTCCAATGCTACAAGTTATCTGCACAATTCAGTGGGCGGCTACAGTGCCGCAAAGATGCAGCGTTATCAGGATCTTATTGATTTTCATATTGCCAAGGGTAATCAGAAGGTATTGGATATGCTGAATACCAAATATATTATTACCCAGGACCAGCAGCTACAGACGAATCCAAGTGCCCTTGGAACAGCCTGGTTTGTCGATTCCGTTATTATTGTGAAATCGCCCAATGAGGAAATTGAGGCACTCAATAATTTTGATCCCGCGAATCATGCCGTAGTGCTTGACCAGGAATTCGATAATTACGTCGGGGGTTTTAACCCTGAAAAGGGGGGAACGATCCGGCTCAAGGATTACAACCCCATGGATATGGTTTATGAGGTTGATGCCCCATCGGCACAGATAGCGGTATTTTCGGAAATTTGGTATGGCTCGGGCAAGGGTTGGACGGCCAAAATTGATGGCAAGGAGGTCGGGCATATCCGTGCGAATTATGCGCTCAGGGCTTTAAAGATCCCGGAGGGCAGGCATACCGTCGAATTCGTGTTTAACCCGGATTCCGTCAAGGCTGGTATGCTTGTTTCAAGCATTTCATCTTCGCTAATCTGGTTGCTTTTCCTCGGAATCATTGGCTTCAATGTATGGGGATGGGCGAAAAGCAATCCCGCTCCGGAACCTGTTGCCCCAGGCACGCCATCTGCCCCGGCATCAAAAAATCCACAAGCGAAAAAAGAAATGCCGAAAGGCAATCCCAAACAGAAGAAGAAATAGCCATAAGGCGCAGAATCGAACCCCCCGGCACAGAAAGTTGTTATCGGCTTGTTGGGGGATTTTTAACAGGTGCGATGATTCTTTAGTCAAGAATTTTAAAATGGATAGCAGAAAAAAAATTACCGGTTCGCTCGACCTCGTTCTGAAGTATGCATCGAAAAATAATTTCAAAGGGTACAATAAGTACGATGCACTGGACAGCCCCATACTGAAAAGCTTATCTTTTAATAATGCTTTCATACGCCTGGTGTATAGTCAGGTCGTCATGCGGTCCCCTGTCAATATCAGGCCTTTGCTCCTGATACCGAAGACCATCAACCCTAAGGGCTTTGGCTTATTTGCATCTACCTATCTGAATCTGTATAAGCTCAGCGGTGACAGATCGCACTTAGAGCAGGCGGAGTATTTCCTGAACTGGCTCAGCGAGAATAAGTCCCCCCATTATCCAACGACTTGCTGGGGATATCAGCATCCCTGGCAGGATGTAGGGTTTTATGCCAAAGCGAATCTCCCCAACCGGGTAGTCACTTTCTTTGTCGTGAGTGCTTTTCTGGATGCCTTCGACCTGACGAAAGACGAAAAATATCTCGATACGGCAAAGGATGCAATGGAATTCATGCTCCATGCTCCCAAAGTGCTTTTTGAGGATGATACCATGAAATGCCTGAGCTACGTGCCGAACGAAAAAATCAACTGGGTGGTCATGGACGTCAGTGCATTGACCGCTTCGCTCGCTTCCAGGGTATTTTCCATAACCGGGGACGACAGGTTGATTGACGATGCGACCAGGCTCATCCGTTATGTTGTGGATAAACAGACCGATTATGGCGCGTGGTGGTATTCCCATCCGCCGGGCGGGCATACCAAGATGCACGACAACTACCATACGGGATATATCTGCGATTCGATCCTGCATTATTCGGTAAATACGGGTAACGATGAGTTTATGCCTGCTTATCATACGGGGATAAAATATTATAAGGAAAATCTATTTCTGGAAGACGGTACCGCCAAATGGATGAACAATTCGGTTTATCCGATTGATGTCCATGGCTCTGCGCAGGGGATTATCTCTTTCTCAAAAGCGTATAAATACTACCCTGAATATTTCCCCTTTGCATTCAAAATTGCCGAATGGGCGATTGACCACATGCAAAATCCTGACGAGGGTTATTTTTATTATCAAAAAAACAGGTTATTCAGGACACCTTTCACCTTAATGCGATGGAGTAATGGCTGGATGGCGCTGGCATTGAGCAGTCTTTTGGTAAAGATCAAAGAAATCGAAGGATGAAAAAAGTTCTTTTCATTTCTTATTACTGGCCGCCGGCAGGGGGACCTCCCATAAACCGTATTTTTAACTTCTACAAGTACCTGCCGGAATTTGGCTGGGAGCCGGTAATCCTTACGGTCGGTACCGGTACTTTCCCTTTTTTCGATCCCTCTTTATTGAAGTACGTCAGGCCGGAAACAAAAATTTATACCAGCAAAAATATCCGCATTCCCTTTTCAACAGGGCAGTCAAAGGTCTCGGTTCCTTATGGCTTTACGGATGCTTCCAATAAGTCCTTTAAAAACAAGATATTACGTTTTGTTAAATACAATCTGATTCCTGATCCGCGGATTATTTGGTTGCCGTTTGCCTTGAAAAAGGCAGTAGAGATTATCAAAAAGGAAGATATTCAACTGATTTTCTCTTCTTCCCCGCCTCAGACCAATCACATCATTGCCTCCATCGCCTCCAGGCGCACGAACCGGCCCTGGGTAGGTGATTTAAGGGACCCCTGGTCAGATGTATTTTGGTTAAAAGAACAGAAACTGCGCCTGGGTTGTATCCATGCTTTGGATAAAAAGATCGAGCTGAATACCCTGCAACGCATGACGGAAATCGTCTCCGTCAGCCCGTCGCTGGTTACCCTGCTCGGGGCTAAGGCAAAGCGGCCGGTACATCTGGTTTACAATGGCTTCGACCCTAATCTGTATAAAAATGCGGATGCGGCCAGCGGAAACGGGGGGTTCAATATCCTCTATGCAGGAAGCATCAGCAGTGATCAGCGCCCCGAAACCTTTTTTGATGCGTTAAACCTGATCAAGGAAAACCACCCGGAGATTTTTCAGGAGATCGAGGTGGAATTCCTGGGGTCATTCCCGGAATTTCTGTACACTATCATAGCAGAAAAGGGGCTGGCGGATAAAGTGAAATTCACAAATTTCCTGCCGATGGAAGAGGCAGTCGGCAAAATGCAATCTGCGGCGCTTTTGCTCCTGATCAACCAGCGCGTGGATGGCGAAATGGGGTTGTCTTCAAAAATCTTTGATTACCTGGGCTCGAGGCGCCCGGTTATCGCCTTTGGCCAGGTTAAATCCCATGCAGACCTCCTCTTACAGGATACAGGGGCCGGAAAGTTATTCAACCACGGGGATGTCGAAAATGCATATCGCTTCATACTGGACGTTTTTCATAAAAAATTTATGATCGGCGAGGAGAATAAGGCGAAGATCTCGAAGTATAACAGAAGGGATCAGACCAGGCATTTGGCTCAAATTTTTGATAAAGCAATTAATAAGCACCAAAATGAAAAGTGAACAAACTGTTTTTACCAAAGAGGATGTAAGAAATTTTTGGAATAGAAATGTATGCCAAACGGAATTCATTAAAGGTGAAGCAAGGGGGACTAAATCTTTTTTTGAAAAGGCTGAGGAAATAAGGTACAAATATCATTTCTATCTCGTTGAACTCCTGGATTGGATAGCGAAGGAGAAGCCCACAGGCAAATTACTGGAGATTGGGTGCAGTATGGGTACAGATTTGATTCAACTTGCCAGAAAAGGGATGCAGGTCACCGGGGTTGATCTGACCGACGAAGGGATAGCACTCGCCAAAAAGCGGTTCGAGCTTTATGGCCTGCCTGCAAACCTGATTGTTGGCGATGCCGAGCAACTTCCTTTCGAGGACAATACCTTCGATGTTGTCTATTCCTTTGGGGTACTACACCATACGCCGGATACCCAAAAGTCTATTGATGAGGTACGCCGTGTGCTAAAACCAGATGGTATCGCGGTGATTATGTTGTATAACACCAACTCGTTCAACTACATCGTCCATCGTGTGCTGGATGCGCCTTTCGACGGCAACAGAAAGGACAGGTGCCCCATTGAAAGGAGCTATGACAGAAAGGAGGTCACAGCCCTCTTCTCTAAATTTTCAAAAGTCACACTGGAAAAAGAATATTTCATGACCACGGGCTACGGAGTGGTCTGGCACCTTTTACCCAAACTCCTTCATCGGAAATTGGGAAATATCTGGGGTTGGCACTATATCATTAAGGCAAAAAAATAAATTTTGCCGCGGATAATCATGGACGGGCGCAAGCGTGTTTGCTCCCTTGCCGGCCCTTCCTATCCAAATCTGAAAAATTCCTGGATCCAACTTTATTATTGAAACGATGCTTGGAAATTTCAACAAAGTATTGGTCGTAGCACCGCATATTGACGACGGTGAATTTGGTTGTGGAGGTGCAATCAGTTATATGGTCTCTGCGGGGATCGAAGTGCATTATGCTGCGTTCTCCTCATGCGAGCAATCGGTGCAACCTGGTTTTCCCAAAGATATTTTATTAAAAGAGGTGCGGGAGGCAACGAAGGTTCTGGGTATTTCCCCCGATAACCTGCATTTGTTTGAGTACAATGTGCGCAAATTCAATTTTCACCGGCAGGAAATCCTCGACGACCTGCTGAACCTCCGGCGCAGCATAAATCCAGACGTCGTTCTGATTCCTTCGATCGGGGATTTGCACCAGGATCATGCCACCATTGCAGGCGAAGCGCTAAGGGCATTCAAGTTTTCAAGTATCCTAAGTTACGAACTGCCCTGGAATAATATCAATTTCAGTACCACGGCATTTGTAAAGCTGGAAGAACATCACCTGGCGAACAAAGTCAAAGCACTGCAATGCTACACCTCCCAGGCGCACCGGAGCTATGCCGATGAAGAATTCATCCGTGCGCTGGCGAGGACGCGCGGGGTGCAGATCAATTCCCGGTATGCCGAGGCGTTCGAAGTTTTGAGGTGGTTGTTAAATTAATTCCGGCCTTTTATGATAAGCGTAGATCAAATCGTCCGTGTAGTGTCACCAGCGAAATTACATGGAAAAAAAATTGAATATGTCGAGGGGTTGATACAATTAGACCCTTCCAATACGGTTGATCGCGTTTTGATGTGGGTTTCTGCCAAACGTCCGGATTCAATATATTCCTTACAGGCAGGGGTGATTATCGGCCCGTTAAGCGTTGATTTAAGCAGGTTAAACAGCAATTGTTATTTCCTGTTGTGCGAAAATCCGCGTTCGGCTTTTCAGCAGGTGGTGGAAACGTTTTTTAAAGTGGATCATCCGGTCGGGATTTCCGAAAGTTCAAAAATCCATGAATCGGTTGTACTGGGCAATGATATTTTCGTTGGCGAACATGTCGTGATCGAGAAAAATTGCGTCATCGGCGACCGCTGTGTTATTTCACACGGGACGGTCATCAGGCAGGGCACGGTTATCGGGAACGATGTCGTACTCGGATCCAACAACGTCATCGGCGGTACGGGGTTTGGCTATGAAAAAGGGGAGGATGGGGATTTCAACTTAATAACGCATTTAGGCAATGTGGTGATTGAGGACAGGGTCGAGATCGGGAGCAATTCTTGTATTGACCGGGCAGTGCTCGGCAGTACGCTCATCCGTAAAAATGTGAAGATTGATAACCTGGTACATATCGCACATGGTGTCGAAATCGGTGAAAATACCCTTGTGATTGGTTGCGCACAGATTGCAGGAAGTGTTAAAATTGGAAAAAACTGCTGGATTGCCCCCTCGGTTTCCATAATTCAAAAAATTGTGATTGGGGATAACGTCACCATCGGGATCGGATCGGTTGTATTGAAAAATATTGACTCCAACCAGGTAGCTTTCGGGAACCCCTGCCGGGTGGTCGAGCATAAAAAGGTGTAGAGGGCATACCTTTGTAATGCTGTCAGGTTTTTTGAAGGGGCAGGAAATAGCCAGTTAAAATGTTCCGGGCACGACGCATGTCTCATCGCTGAAGATTCGAAGGGGGATTAAGAAAATTTAAAATTATTCGGGGAATGAAAGAGAGCGCTCCACCTGTTTTTGTGCATCCTACGGCAATTGTTGATCAACCTGCCGAAATTGGTGAAGGCACCAAAATCTGGCATTTTTGCCATGTGATGGCGCACTGCCAGATCGGAAAAGGATGCAGCCTGGGACAAAATGTCTTTGTGGCTTCAAAAGTATCAATTGGCAATAATGTGAAAATCCAGAATAACGTTTCCCTTTATGAAGGGGTAATATGTGAAGATGATGTCTTTTTAGGCCCTTCGATGGTTTTTACCAACGTGTATAACCCCCGCAGCGCAGTAAACCGCAAAGGGGAATATCTTCAAACCCTTGTAAAGCGCGGTGCGACCATCGGGGCAAATGCGACGATCGTTTGTGGCCATACGATCGGGGCCTTTGCTTTCATCGGCGCCGGAACAGTTGTGGTACGGGACGTGCCGGACTATGCCCTCATGGTCGGGAACCCCGCACGCCAGATCGGATGGATGAGCGAACACGGAGAGCGGCTCCGCTTCGATAGCGATAACGTCGCTTTCTGCCCAGGTTCAGGGGAAAGATATATCCTGGAGGATAATCAGGTGAAAAAGGTCCTTGAGTAGGAGAGGGGGAGGCTATATAAAAAGCCTCCGGCTTACTCTTTGGCGGCTTGCGCTGCCAAATTATATTTCGAATGGACATCTTTTTTTCTGATTTTGCGAAGCGAAATCAGAAAAAAAGATGTCCATTCGAAACTTTCTTTCGCCGCCGAAGGCGGTGGAATACTTTTTTACACAACCTCAATAAAAAGCTTTTGGCAACGCCTAAAAAAACAAACAATAAATTATGAAATCCTTTGCACTTATCGGCGCGGCGGGATTCGTCGCGCCGCGGCACATGATCGCCATTCGGGATACCGGCAACGAGCTGGTTGCAGCGATGGACAAATCCGACTCGGTGGGGATTATTGACAGCTATTTTCCCAATGCCGCTTTTTTTGTGGAGTTCGAGCGCTTCGACCGCCACCTCGAAAAGTTGAAGCACCAGGGCCGCAGGGTGGATTACGTAAGTATCTGCTCGCCAAACTACCTGCACGACGCGCATATCCGCTTTGGCCTGCGCTACGGTGCGGACGTCATCTGCGAAAAGCCCATCGTGCTCAATCCCTGGAATATTGATGCGATCCAGGATATTGAACAGGAAACGGGGCGTCGGGTCAACTGTATCCTGCAACTCCGGCTACATCCTGCGGTGATTGCCCTGAAGGAAAAAGTAGCTGCAGCCCCAAAGGATAAAATCTGGGATATAGACCTGGCTTACCTGACTTCACGAGGCAACTGGTACTATACGAGCTGGAAAGGGGAGGTGGATAAATCGGGGGGTATCGCGACCAACATCGGGGTTCATTTCTATGATATGCTGTTGTGGATTTTCGGCGGGGTGAAAAAGAACATCGTCCATGTCAATACCCACGACCGCTCTGCAGGATATCTGGAGCTCGAGAAGGCAAGGGTGCGGTGGTTCCTGAGCATTAATTACGATGTGCTTCCCGAGGCGGTAAAAGCAAAAGGCGGACGGACCTATCGCTCGCTGAAAATAGAGGGGGAGGAATTCGAGTTCAGCGAGGGGTTCAACGATTTGCACACGGTGAGTTACCGGAATATTTTGGCAGGCAATGGCTTTAGCCTGGAGGATGCACGGTCGGCAGTGGAGGTTGTCTATGATATCAGGAACGCCCAACCAGTTGGTCTGGATGGGGATCACCACGAGTTGGCGGCACTTCCGCTTTCCAGGCATCCTTTTAGCAAGGAAGGGAGGTAAGGCGGGCCGAAGGGTCCAGACGGCATAAAACGGAATGGACGCGCTGAGGTCGTGTAAAAAGTATTTTGCCGCCTACTGCGGCAAAATTAATTTTTTGAGGCTGTCCGAAAAGTCCTTTGGCGGCTGACGCCGCCAAAAAATATTTTTTTAAACGCGTATTTTGCTCATTTTGCGAAGCAAAATGAACAAAATACGCGTTTAAAAAAGAGTATGAGGTTGTGTAAAAAGTATTTTGCCGCCTACGGCGGCAAAATTAAATTTT
>JBEIGB010000078.1:0-17700 GCA_040382095.1 Lewinellaceae bacterium | reverse complement strand
GATTTTCGGATTATAGTACTTCGTATTTACTACATTATAGTTGTTGATCGTAGTCGTTTCCAGGTTTTCGTAGAAACCACGGTAGCTGTTGAGGATATCGTGACCGAAAGCGCCGCGGAAGAACAGGTTCAGGTCGAAGTTACCGAAAGTGAACGTGTTGTTCCAACCCGCAGTGAAGGTCGGAAGACCCTGACCGATCACCTGCTTGTCATCGTCGCAATCGCAATACTTACCGTCGCCGTTGAGATCCTTGAAGCGAGGCGTACCGTTTTCGTTGATACCATCCTGGATCGGACCCCAGAGCTGACCAAGTTCTTCACCTTCTTTTACGCGAACAAGCTGCGTAGCGTTCTGACCGGGAGAACCCATATTCGCACGGTAGAGTACACCACCGCTGCCGAAGCTCAGGTCGCCGGAAGTCAGGCTAACCACTTTCGTCTTGAACGTTGCGAAGTTGATTCCCGTCGTCCAGGAGAATTTCTCCGTGTTCACCAGGTTATAGTTGAACGCAGCTTCCAGACCGCTGTTGGAAAGCTCTCCAATATTAACAAGTGTTTGGGAGAACAAGTTCGGTGGAACTGGCACGTTAACCAACAGAATCAAATCCTTCGTCGTACGGCTGTAGTAATCAATGGTACCCGTCAGTTTGTTGTCGAACATGGCGAAATCTACACCGAAGTCAATTTCGTTCTTAGTCTCCCATGCAAGGTCTGGGTTCGGGTTAGAAACCGGACCGTAGGAAGGAACGAAAGCACCGTTGTAGAAGAAGTTACCCTGGCGCCCGAAGCGCTGGAGGGAAGCATAGGATTCGCCAGGTTGGTTACCCGTTACGCCCCAGCTTGCACGCAATTTCAGGTTGTTGACATTCGCAAGGTCCATGATATTGGAAAGCGTCACCCCTGCACTGACGGCAGGGAAGAGGCCCCACTTGTTGTTGGCGCCGAAACGGGAAGAACCCTCATAACGCGCACTTGCGGAGAGGAAGTAGGTATCGTCCACGTTAAGGTTGGCACGGCCGAAGAACGCCACGAGTTTGTTGGAGTTCTTATAGCTGCCGATGCTACCGAGACCGTTGGCAAAATCGAGTGCAGCACCCATATTGTTGTAGGTGAATGCGTCGGTCAGGAAGTTACCACCCTGCATATAGCTGCCTTCGTTGGTGAATTCCTGGTAAGAGTATCCTCCGAGAAGCGCGAGGTTCGCATTGCCGCCCAGGCTCTTGTTGTAGTTCAACGTAGCCTCGAGCAGTTCGTTATAACGCTCGTTGGTGTACTTGGTAGCAAGACCGTTACGGCCAAAGCCTCCTCCGAACTTATCAGATTTCGGAGAGTAGTCTGCGCGGAAATCTGATTCCCACTGGCTGGAGTAGAATACCCCTGCTTTGAGGTTGGACGTCAGATCATAGTCTGCGCGGATGCTGGTAAGCAGGCGGGAGTCCTTACCATCATGGATAAACTGCTCGCCGATAGCCAGCGGGTTGAAGAAGTCGAAGATGTCGCGCTGAGCATACCCTGCGAAACGGGCACCTGCGGTTGGGCTCGTCGTGGTATTGTCATAAATCGGCATCGTCGGGTTGGCTACAACCGCATAGCGGAAGGAGTTGGCATCGCCGTAGGAAGCATCCCGCGTCGTAGAAGAAAGGTTGACCGTGAAGGTCGCCTTGTCGTTGAGCGCCTTCTGCGTCAGGTTGAGCCTGCCGTTCAGTTGCTGGAAGCCGGAGTTGATGGCGATACCATTGGCATCGCGCAGGTTGAGGGAGGCGCGGAACGTTGTGCTGCCAGTGCCACCGCCAAGCGAGAGGTTGTGTACCTGCGAGTAGCTGGTGTTGGTCACCTCGTCCAACCAATCGGTAGAAGCACCGAGGTCGAGTTTACCAGGAACCTGGCGGTACTCATCCGCTGTCATGACCGGGATGCGGCGTGCGAGGCTTTCCATAGCGATAGAGCCATTGTACTCTGCCGTTACGCGGCCTGCTTTCCCCGACTTAGTCGTAATGAGGATAACGCCGGAGGAGCCACGGGTACCGTAGATTGCGGCAGCAGAACCATCCTTGAGGACATCAATCGAGGCGATGTCGTTAGGATCTACCGTTGCAAGGGAACCACCGATTACCCCGTCAATAACCACCAGTGGTTCGGCGTTGGCGCCTACCGTGGAGATACCGCGCAGACGAATCTGGAAGCCACCGTTGGGGTCGCCACCCGGGCGAACAACGTTAAGACCTGCCACTTTGCCCTGCAGTAACTGGGAAGGGTCGTTCACCGTACCACGGTTAAAGTCACCCTCTTTGAGGCTGGTTACAGCGCTCGTGACTTCTTTTTTCCGCTGGGTACCATAACCTACCACCACGACCTCGCTAATAGTCTGCTGATCAGCAGCAAGAGCGATATTGATGACAGTTTGATTACCCACCTGTACATTCTGCACCACATACCCCACGAAGGAGAAGCTCAGGGTGGCATTTGCACCAACAGTAATGGAGTAATTTCCATCCAGGTCGGTGACCGTACCGTTGGAGGTACCTGCCTCCAGGATGTTTACCCCCGGAAGGGCCTCACCGGTTTCCCCATCTGTAACTTTCCCGGTAATGGTCCTGCCTTGTGCCATAGCCGTACCAATGGCCAGTGTTACAAGACACACCACGAGGGAAATGCATTTGAGCAGTTGTTGTCTCATACAAACTAGTTTAATTGAGTGCGTGAAAAAAAATTCCATACCAATCCAAATAGCCCTAAAGAACAATACTTACTTAAATCACTAAGATATGCTACCTGTACAAACCCGGCGAGGGTGCCGGATTCCGTAAAGGATTTATTTTGCATAAATAGTGTATTAAGTAAGTATTTGGTCAATAGGCACTGCAAAGCTATATTTTTTTCATTTTTCAAAAAATAAATTTGCAAAAAAGGTTTTTTGAAAAATATCATTGATGTTTGAAAATATTGTGTAACGATACGTGTACCTGGTTTTGAGAAAGCTTTAAATCCGATGGGTTCTCCTGGCCATAACCGAATCAAACAAATATTAAACGACAGCATAAAATTCAAAATATCACTGTAAACCAATTAATTAAAAAACATGAAAAATCAATTCGTCTCCTGTGTACTGTTTTTTTTCATAAGTCATAGCATGGCACAGGATCCTGCTACGTCCGGATGGCATATCCAGGCAGGCAGCATTGATCCAAAAAATTATTACGGCGTGACCGTGGCAAATGGTATGGTCGGGCTGATCTCGTCCGCAGAGCCGATGAAAATCCAGGAGGTCGTACTGAACGGTGTGTACGACTACTATCAACGCGGCCGGGTGAGTAATATCCTCAAAGTATTCAGCCACATGAACATGCACCTCGAAGTGGACGGAATGCGGATTGGGCGCGGCGATATCAGCGGTTTTACCCAGGCTTTAGACATGAAGGGGGCAAGGCTGGCCACGACCTTTCAGGCAGGGGATAAGGTGCGGGTAAAACATGAGCTGATGGCCCTGCGCCACCTGCCTTTTTCTGCTCTGGCCGTCGTAGAGGTCACTGCCCTCAAAGATGTGGAGATCGTCCCGATCAATTTTATCCAGGCCCCCGATCATTTGGCAGATATCCGGAATTATTACGCAGAAATTGACCGGCCGCATGTACTTATCCCCTTGATGAGCTCAGAGGCCTACTCCCCCGGAAAAAAAATCGTGGCCGCATCCAATACGTTTATCTTTCCCGAGAAACATGGGGAAGAGCCCAGGATTATCCATGAAGACTGGGACTACAATATGCACCTCATGAAATTCCGCAAGGTACTGAAAGCCGGCCAGACGTATCGGTTTGCGGTAGTTGGATCGGTCATCTCTTCCGTCCACACCAATGACCCCCGCAACGAAGCTGAACGGCTGACGATTTTTGCCAAGCTGGAAGGGCTTCAACGGCTCGAAGCTGCCCACCAGCGTGCCTGGGACAAGCTTTGGGAAAGCGATATACAGATCGAAGGCGACCTTGCGGCGCAGAAAGCGACCCGTTCGGCCTTATACCACCTCTACTCCTTTGCCCGCGAGGGCAGCGCACTCTCCCTCTCGCCAATGGGGCTTTCCGGGTTGGGCTATAACGGACATGTTTTCTGGGATACCGAGCTGTGGATGTTCCCGCCATTATTGGTTCTCCAGCCCGGTATTGCCCGTTCCCTGCTCGAATACCGCTTCCAGCGCCTGGAGGCCGCGCGCAAAAATGCTTTTGCCCATGGGTTTGACGGCGCAATGTTCCCTTGGGAATCCTCAGCAGACGGATCGGAAGATACCCCCGTATGGGCACTCACCGGCCCCTTCCAACAGCATATCTCCGCTACAATCGGATGGGCTTTCTGGAAATATTACCAGGTGACAAAAGATAAACAATGGCTACAGCAGCGGGGATATCCCGTATTGAAAGAAGTGGCAGACTTCTGGATCAGCCGGGTAGAACCCAACGGAAAGGGACAGTATGAAATCCGCAACGTCATCGGGGCCAACGAATGGGAAGAAAATATTGACAACAACGCCTTTACCAACGGCATGGTCAAAACCGTACTTGGCTTCGCCGACAAAGCCGCCCTCGAACTCGGGCTGCCCCGAAACCCCAAATGGACGGAAGTAGCGGCAAATATCCCCATCCTGAAATTCCCCGATGGAACTACCAAAGAAAATACCACCTACAACGGCCAGATGATTAAACAGGCCGATGTCAACCTCCTCGCCTACCCGCTGAATATCGTTTCCAAAAAAGAGGATGTCATTAAAGACCTGAATTACTACGAACCACGCCTCTCCCCTAATGGCCCTGCCATGGGCGCCGCTATCCTATCCACCCTTTATGCACGGCTCGACAACCCCGAAAAAGCCTACGAACTCTTCCGGAAAAGCTATGAGCCCAATGAGCTGCCGCCCTTCCGCGTCCTCGCCGAAACCGCAGGTGGGACCAATCCCTACTTCGCTACCGGTGCCGGCGGAATGCTGCAGGCGGTCCTGTTTGGTATCGGAGGCCTGGATATCGGCGATGCAGGTGTGAATACTCTGCCTACCCGTCTGCCTAAACAGTGGAAATCACTGAAAATTAATGGCATAGGCCCGGAAAAGAAAACCGTGGAGAAAAAATGATGTGGCACAGTCGGAAGCTGTCGCATAAGTCATTTGGAGGACGTATAAAAAGACTATTGTTCAACGCCAGCCGCCTTGGTGGCGAAAGAAAGTGGGATTGTGTATAAAGCCTCCGGCATATCTTGGGGTTGTGTGAAAAGGCCGGAGGCTCATTTGGCGGCTGACACCGCCAAATAATATTTTGAACGAACACTTTTTTCACTGATTTTGCTTCGCAAAATCAGTGAAAAAAGTGTTCGTTCAAAACTTTCTCTCGCCGCCGTAGGCGGCAGAATACTTTTTACACAACCCCTTTAAAATTTTATTTTCTACACCCTCCGCAGAATTTTTACTGGATACAGCTGTGATACGAACGAAGCTATATACCGTTCGCGCTATAGCTTCGACATATACCCTGCATTCGCTTTGGAGCTATCCATTGGGGTAGTGCCCGTGTAGGATTCCTGCTCTACAATGAATGTCTCCATCCCGTATTTGACCCCTGTTTTGAGTACACCGGCAAAATCAATCGAACCTTTACCGAGGACGCAGGATTCGGGGCCTTTAGACGTGGCACTCAGGTCCTTTACATGGCACAAGCGGAACCGATCGGGATATTTTTTGAGCCAGGCGATGGGATCCTGCTTTGCTACAGCCACCCAGTAGATATCCATTTCAAAATCCACCAGGTTTTTATCCGTGCCCTGCATCATGACATCCTGCGGGAATTGTCCCTCCAACTCCTTGAAGGAGTAATCGTGGTTGTGGTAGGCAAAACGGATCCCGTTTTTGCGGCAGATTTCCCCGGCGGTATTGAATTCATCGCAGAAGCGCTTAAAGACATCCAGGGACTTCTGCGGGCCTTTGTAGGGGCAAATCAGGTATTTCACGCCGATTTCTGCCGCTTGTGCCGCTTTTCGCTCAAAATCAGCGAGGTGGTTGCAATGGGAAGAAACGAGCTGCATCCCGAGATCATCCATATACTTTTTGAACTCGGTATTTTTCCACCCCCAGTAAATACCCGTAGCGCCTTCAAAGCTCTCAATTTGCTTGTAGCCGTAAGTGGCGAGGCTGGCCAGTGTACCCTTGGCGTCTTTTGCCATATCTTCCTTTACGGTCCAGAGCTGGATACCGTAGGTGCGCCAGGGTTTCCCCTCGGCAAAAAAGGAAAAGTGCCTGTCCCAGGGAAGGCTGAGCCCTACTGCGGCAAGTGCGCTGCTGCGCATAAAATTTCTTCTGTTGGTAGCCATAGAGGTAATTTTTTGATTTTAAAGAGGCTGTCCCATAAGTAGGGGTGTGCAAAAAATATTCCGCCGCCTGCGGCGGCGAAAGAAAATTTTGAAGCGTCTGTCTCATCATTTGGCGGCATTCGCCGCCAAAAAATTTATGGGGTTGCGTAAAAAGCTCCTCGGCTGTCATTTGGGGCTTACGCCGCCAAATAATATTCTTTTTACACAACCAAAAAAATATGATTTGGTGGCTTGAGCCGCCAAATCGAAGCGATCAGGTCGCCCAGGCCTTTTCCCCTTTCTTGTAGGGCGTACAGCCCTCGTACCTGCCTGGTACTTCGAGATAGCGGAGCACTTTCGTAGCACCCACCTCGGAGGAAAAGAAACCCCAAAGTGTGAGCTCTTTCATAAGGCGGAAATAGTGCGGAGGGGCTGCAGGATCTTTTTCCTCGGTATAAACCTTTTGTTCCTCATCAATTTCGGTGAGGAGTTCGAGGCGTTGTTCGGGGGTAATCTTTAGGAAGGTACCGCCGTATTTGAGGAAGCTTTCTTCATCTATTTTACGCATGCCGCCCAGGAAGATGACCTGATTCATTTCCTCATAGCAATCCCGGACGATACGGGTCATAAATTCCCCAACCTTAGCTTCCTTAGCGCCAGGAGTGTCCGTTGCAGGCAGAATAGTTTCGGCGATTTCGTCGAGCAATAAGACATCATAGTCTTCAAAAAGGGAGAAGGTTTCCGGCTTGGGCTTACACCCTGCCAGGAATACCTCTGCTCCGACGATCGTGCCGCCCAGGATGAGGGCTACACGCGATATGGCATCTCTTCTGTTCATTTTATATAGCGTTTGAAAATTAGAGATTTTGTTTGTTGAGTTCGGAAATTGCATGATCTACCGCCCTGGCGGTAAATGCCATGTAGGTCAAAGAAGGGTTGACACAGGAAGCGGAAGTCATGAAGGAGCCATCGGTGACAAAAACATTGGGTGCGTCCCAGACCTGGTTAAACTTGTTGAGGACGGAAGATTTAGGGTCTTTACCCATACGCGCAGTACCCATTTCGTGGATACCCCTGCCTGGCGTCCCGTCGCCATCCCAGCCTTGTACATCTTTTACCCCGGCCATCGTGAGCATTTCAACGGCATCATTCATCATATCCTTACGCATCTTGAGCTCATTTTCTTTGAGTTCGCAATCAATCGCCAGGACATTGAGGCCCCATTTGTCCTTTTTCGTTTTATCGAGGGTAACTTTATTCTCGTGGTAGGGCAGGATTTCTCCGAACCCGCCGATGCCCATTGTCCATTCACCTGGCTCGGAGAGCGCTTCCTTCAGGCCTATACCGATGGTGAGTTCTTTGATTTCCCTGCCCCAACCTTCGCGACCTCCTCCGCCCTGATAGCCAAACCCGCGGAGATAGTCCCGTTTGTCGCCGGCATAATTGCGGTATCGAGGGATATATATCCCGTTCGGACGGCGGCCATAAGTGTATTTATCTTCATAGCCTTCCATTCTACCACTGGCACCGACACCGAGATGGTGGTCCATCAGGTTATGGCCGAGTGCCCCACTGCTGCTGCCGAGTCCGTCAGGCCATACATCGGTGGCGGAATTCATCAGGATCCAGGTAGAGTTAAGTGTGGAGGCGTTGAGGAAAATAATTTTGGCGCTGAACGTATAAGTTTTATTTGTTTCTGCATCTAATACCTCAACGCCAGTAGCCCTTTTTTTATCTTTATCATACAAAATCTGCGTAACAATGGACCAGGGTCTCAGGGTGAGGTTGCCGGTTTTCATTGCTGCCGGCAAGGTGGACGACTGGGTGCTGAAATAGGCACCGAAGGGGCAGCCCAGCCAACACTTGTTCCTGAACTGGCAGTTTACACGACCTTCGTGGGGGGCAGTCAGGTTGGCGGTACGGCCAATGATCATGTGCCGCTTGCCTTTGTAGTGTTCTTTGATTCGTGCGGCGACATCTTTTTCCACGCAGGTCATTTCCATTGGAGGTAGGAACTGCCCATCGGGAAGCTGTGGTAACCCATCCCGGTTACCGCTAATCCCTGCGAATTTCTCCGCATAATCATACCAGGGGGCAATTTCTGCATAGCGCACCGGCCAGTCCACTGCAATACCGTCTTTTGCATTCGCCTCGAAGTCCAGTTCGTTGAAGCGATAGCTCTGGCGGCCCCACATCAGGGAACGCCCGCCCACGTGATACCCACGGAACCAATCGAAGCGTTTAATTTCCGTATAAGGGCATTCCGAATCCTTTACCCAGAAATCGAGATTCTTCTCGTTCAAGGGATAATCCCTGGACAAAACCGGATACTCCTCGATCATTTTCTGTGTCCTGGTTCCCCGATAAGGATAATCCCAGGCTTCTTTGTCGGCAGCAACGTAGTCTTTGATGTGCTCAACATTCCGACCACGCTCCAGCAATAAAACCTTGAGCCCCTTTTCTGTGAGCTCTTTCGCGGCCCAGCCACCGCTGATGCCCGAACCGATGACGATCGCGTCAAAAGTCTCCATGAGGTGATAATATTTTTATTTGTTTTACGATTCTTTACCCTTTCCGGAATTTTCCAGCTTGTGGATTTCCTCTTAACAACTTTTCAAACATCACAAATCAGGACCGCATCTTTAAGAGAACCCAGCTTATCGGCCTTCGCAGGGATAAACTCCTGGGCTACATAACCCTTGAACCCGGTTGCAACAATCGCCCGCATGATTGCCGGATAATACAACTCCTGAGAATCGTCAATTTCATGACGGCCAGGGACCCCTGCAGTGTGGTAATGCCCGATATAAGTGCTGTTGTCATGGATCGTCCGGATAACATCGCCCTCATCTATCTGCATGTGATAAATATCATAAAGGAGCTTGAAATTCGGTGAGCCGATCCGCTTGCACAACTCTACGCCCCAGGAGGTAAGGTCGCACATATAATCTTTATGATCCACCTTGCTGTTCAGCAGCTCCATATGGATTACCACGCCTTTCTTTTCTGCCAGGGCCATGATTTTTTTCAACCCTTCCGCACAGTTTTTTAAGCCCGTTTCGTCATCCATTCCGTCCCGGTTACCACTGAAACATATCAGGTTGGTATAGCCGGCACTCGCCACAAGCCCAATATGTCCGGTATAATTCCGGATCAATGTTTCATGATAATCCGGATGGTTCCAGCCTTTGACCAGACTGATTTCTGCCCCATTACACATAGTACTGACCAGCCCATGGGATTTAAGTACAGACCACTCTTTGGGGCCTACCAGATCAATTCCTGCCAGTCCCAAAGATTTTGCCGCCACACAAAGCTGCTCGAGCGGTATATCGTTGAAGCACCAGCGGCAGACCGAATGGTTGATATTCCCTTTCATAGCCTGTTTTTCCCTTTTTTCCTGTGAAAACAATGGCAGCAAACCGCCCGCCATCAATGCAGCTGATCCTGCTGCGAGCTGTTTCATCCATCCCCTTCTATTATTCCGAAAGTGCATGTTTTTTTTAAAATAGTTTTCTTTAAATACTACCTGCTCCATGAGTAAGCAGAAAGTACCTTACCCCACCAGCACCTCTTTTTGTTTGCCCCGCATGATAAAATACAGCACAGCAAAAGCCACCGAAAGGATAATCGGAATCGTCATCGTCGCATTAATGATTTCCGGGCCTGCGGCTTTTTTTGCTTCGGCAAGCAGCTGGGCCATGTCCGTACCGGCAGCAGCATTGGCATAAGCTGCCATATCCGCTCCTGCAGGTAGTTTAGAGGCAAGCAGGTTGTCGTAATATCCACCCATGAAAATCATATACACCGAAACAGCAAACATCCCGGCACCTCCCATAAGGTTCAGGCCCACTGCTCCGGTTTTGGGCAGGTATTCGGAGACAAAGCCCAGCATGGTAGGCCAAAAATAGCACACACCCATACCGAAGATAACAGCACCCACGAAAAGCATACTACCAGACGAATTCCCCAGGAGATAAAGGCCCAGGGCAGACAATATAGCTGAGCCCAGCAAGACACCCGTTGGAGAAAGCCGATGCACTACGGGACCGGCAAAACCCCGGCCAATAGCCATGATGCCCGTCTCAATCGTAAGCAACAAAATAGCGTTATCCGAAACGTTGCGCAGCAGAACATCAATCCACTGCCCCGTAAACAATTCCGTGATGGCCGTGCCGAACATCAGGATGATCATAAAGATAAACAAAGGGCTCAACAAGGACTTGTACATTTCGGCCGTGCTGACGCCCCCGGCAACGCGCTCCGTCACCGGAAACTCGAGCTTACTGAATAGGTACCCGTAAATCAGCGTCGGGATGGCCATAAGCCCCACCTGCACCTGCCAGCCGATACCCATCTGGTCAAAGAAATAGACAATCAGCGTACCGATGACGATACCCCCTGGAAACCAAAGGTGAAAGTGGTTGAGCTTCGTCGTTTTATTATCAGAATAAATCGTCGCGACGAGCGGGTTGCAGGCTGCCTCGACCGTTCCATTAGCGATACCGATGAATAACGTCGAGATAAACAGGCTCCAATAGCCTCCTGCCAGCACCGTCAGTACGATACCCAACAGGTGAAAAAGGAAGGCGATGACCAACAGGCGCTTCATGCCGATAATATCCACGACCATGCCACCAATGATTACCGCGAGTGGAAATCCCCAGAACGCCGTTGCGGCAATCGTGCCGAGCTGGGCGGCATTAAGCTCAAATTCTACTCCAAGTCGGTTCAGGATACCCGCACGAATACCAAAGGAAAGCGAGGTTACCAGCAGTGCCAGGCAGCTTGCCACGAATAATTTGCTACGATCGAGATTTGCTTGCATAAGATTAGGTGTTTTTTGAACTACAGCGATAAAAGTAATTTTTTTTTGAAATACCCTTCATAAAAATTAATAAAAGTTGCAGTTTTTTCACAACTTTCGCGCTGCCACAATAACTTTCAGCAGGCGATAGTGCCTTCAAAATTTAATACCTGATATGAAACGGAAACTCAGAATGGGCATGATTGGCGGAGGCCAGGGTTCCTTTATCGGAGCAGTCCATCGGATTGCTGCCAATATGGACGGCCTCATCGGGCTATCCTGTGCGGCCCTGAGCACCGATCCCGAAAATGCACGGCGATCGGCAGCAGCGTTGTTCCTGCCTGCCGACCGCATCTACCTCTCCTATGAAGAAATGATTCTTCGTGAAAGTGCGCTACCCCCGGAACAGCGTATGGATTTCGTATCCATTGTAACCCCCAATCACGTGCATTTTGGTCCGGCGATGATGGCGATGGACCACGGGTTCCACGTCGTTATTGACAAGCCCATCGCTTTTACGCTGGAAGAGGCAAAGGCGATGGAGCAGAAAGCACGCGAAACCGGCCTCCTGCTCTGCCTCACACATACCTATTCCGGCTATCCGATGGTCAAACAGGCGCGCGCAATGGTGCAGAGCGGTATTTTCGGCAAAATACGGAAGGTATATGTCGAATACCCCCAGGGCTGGCTGAGCCTGCCGCTGGAAAGAGGGGATAATGTGCAGGCCTCCTGGCGAACAGACCCCAGGAGGTCAGGAAAAGCCGGATGCATGGGGGACATTGGCACCCATGCCGCCCACCTCGCAGAATATGTCTCCGGCGCAAATATCTCCCACCTCTGTGCCGATCTGAATACCTTTGTCGAAGGACGTGCACTCGATGACGACGGCAATGTACTCCTGCGTTTCGACAACGGTGCCACGGGGGTCCTTTTTGCCACCCAAATCGCAGCAGGAGAGGAAAATTCGATTAAAATAAGGGTTTATGGGGAAAAAGGAGGCGTGGAATGGACGCAGTACAATCCGAATACCCTCCTGGTCAAATGGCTGGACCAACCCACCCAAATCCTCCGGGCTGGTGCCAACTATGGGCAGTGGCTCTCGTCGGCAGCCCTCCATAATGCCAGGACTCCCGGTGGCCACCCCGAAGGTTACCTGGAGGCCTTCGCCAATATCTACCGCAATTTCGCCCTGACCCTTTCCGCCCGCATAGAAGGACAGGAACCCAGTGCGGAAATGCTGGATTTCCCCACTGCCGGGGATGGTGTCCGTGGAATGGCATTTATAGACCATGTGGTCGCGTCCTCGCAATCCGAACAAAAATGGACGCCCTTCACCCTCTGATCTTCATTCAAAATTAAGTACCTGATTATGAAAACGATAAAAGGACCTGGAATTTTCCTTGCCCAGTTCATGGGCGACCAAGCCCCTTTCAACTCCCTCGACTCCATCTGCCGGTGGGCTGCCTCCCTGGGTTTTACCGGGGTACAAATCCCTACCTGGGACAGCCGCTGCATTGACTTGCAGAAAGCCGCTGAAAGCAAGACCTATGCCGATGAACTCAAAGGCAGGGTCAATGCCGCAGGCCTGGAAATCACCGAGTTGTCCACGCATCTGCAAGGCCAGCTCGTAGCCGTGCATCCCGCTTATGACGTATTGTTCGACGGGTTTGCGCCTGAAAATGTACGCAACAACCCCAAATCGCGCACAGAGTGGGCGATCCAGCAGCTTAAATATGCTGCAAAAGCCTCTCAAAATCTTGGGTTGAACGCCCATGCTTCATTCAGCGGGGCCCTGCTGTGGCATACCGTTTATCCCTGGCCGCAGCGGCCTCCCGGATTGGTCGAAACGGGCTTTGCCGAGCTGGCAAGGCGCTGGATGCCCATCCTGGATGTTTTTGAAGATTGTGGCGTGGATATTTGCTATGAAATCCACCCCGGCGAGGACCTGCACGACGGTGTCACCTATGAGCGCTTTCTTTCTGAGGTGCGCAATCACCCCAGGGCTTGCCTGCTTTATGACCCTTCGCACTTTGTCCTGCAATGCCTGGACTACCTTTCTTTTATTGACCATTACCACGAGCGCATCCGAATGTTCCACGTAAAGGATGCCGAGTTTAACCCCAGCGGAAAGCAGGGCGTATATGGCGGTTATCAGAATTGGGTGGACCGGGCAGGTCGCTTCCGTTCCCTGGGGGACGGACAGGTCAACTTCGGCGCTATTTTCAGCAAACTGGCGGCTTATGATTATGCAGGCTGGGCAGTACTGGAATGGGAGTGTGCCATTAAACACCCCGAAGCAGGTGCTGCCGAAGGTGCACCTTTTATCAAAAACCACATTATCCGCGTCACCGAAAAAGCATTCGACGACTTTGCCGCTACCGGCTCGGATGAAGCATTCAACAGGAGCGTGCTGGGCATTGCGGAAGAATGAGACTGCGAGGGCTGCGCAAAAGTCCTTTTACTGCCTTTACCAATAAATATTCTTAAATTACTTTATAAAACTTCAAGCAGAACATGAAAAAATGGATATTACCTGCCTTGCTGGCCGGGGTAATTTATGCATGCGGGGGCAATACCGAAACGGATAAAGCAGCCGGGACAGCTACCGAAAAGGTATCCCGTGACCTCAGTAAGAACCCCGACTATCAGAAAGGACTGGCGCTCATTGCCAAATCGGACTGCCTCACCTGCCATAAGGTTGCTGAAAAAGCGATCGGACCTGCTTATAAAGATGTGGCTGCCAAATATCCGGATACAGAGGAGAATATCGCCAAACTAGCCACTACCATCATCAATGGCAGCTCAGGCGTTTGGGGGGAAGTGCCGATGACCGCCCACCCTACGCTGAGTGAAGCGGATGCTAAGGCGATGGTGAAGTATATCCTGCTCCTGCAGTAAGGGACGTGCTGAAGAGGCTGTCCGAAAAGTCTTTTGGCGGCTTGCGCCGCCAAAGAATATTTTTTTAACGCCGATTTTATTGATTTTGCTTCACAAAATCAATAAAATCGGCGTTAAAAAAACATTATTACTTACCTGACTAATCTAAACATTCAACGATGCAAACAAAATTCCTAATTGCCGCAATGCTCCTTACCGGGCTTTCCTGGGCTTTCCCCTCATCCGTTTTCGCCCAGAAAGGCTGGGTATCGCTGTTTGACGGCAAAACCACCAATGGCTGGCATACTTATGGAAAAACCACCGTCGGGCAAGCCTGGAAAGTGGAAGATGGGGCCATTTGGCTCGACGCATCCAAAAAATCCGGTTGGCAAATTGAAGGTGGTGGCGATATCGTCACCAACGAGTCTTTCGGTGACTTCCACCTGAAACTGGAGTGGAAAATCGCTGCAAAAGGTAATAGCGGCATTATTTTCTGGGTGCAGGACGAACCAACCAAATACAAGTATATCTGGGAGACCGGTCCGGAGATGCAGGTACTCGATAATGCAGGCCACCCCGATGCCAAAAATATCAAACACCTTGCAGGCGATCTCTACGACCTCATTTCCGCAAAGGAAGGCGTAGTAAAACCCGCAGGACAGTGGAACCTGGCAGAAATCGTCAGCAGAAAAGGAAAACTGACCTTTCTCCTCAATGGCCAGAAGGTCTTGCAAACGACATACGGGGATGAACCGTGGCGCAGAATGATCGCTGGGAGTAAGTTCAAAGATATGCCCGCATTCGGAAAAAAATTCTCCGGCCATATCGGCCTACAGGATCACGGCGATGAGGTCTGGTACCGCAATATTATGATCAAGAAGTTTTAACAACATAGGTTGGCGGCTGGTGCCGCCAACCTATGTTGCTTTATGCGGTTATATGAAAAGTAATCCGCCGCCTTCGGCGGCGAAAGAAAGTTTTGAACGAACACTTTCTTTCGCTGTCGTCAGCCTCTAAAAGACTTTTCGGACAGCCTCAAAGAAAATATTGAATGGACATCGCGATGTCCATTCAATATTTTCTTTCCACGACAAACCACGAATACCCATTTGCTGGCAGTTCAAAAGTAAAGGATACAGTGAAATCCCGGTTCAACACGTAGCGTTTTGATTGGCCTTCCTTTTCCCGAATCCAGGCGTACTTATCGAGACCGGTATAATAGAGCGGCAGGGAAATCGTACGCCGGATGGGTTCGTTCAGTGGATTGAACAACAAAAACATACCTGGCAAGTCGCCAACTGGATCTGCATGCAGGATACCGTCCCAGTCCCGTCCGTCGGCACGGCGCAGGTGGATGATATCGGCATTGAGGACATCGCGGTATTTCCTGTACCAGTCAATGACCCGTATAACGGTCTGGCGCGTGGCTTCGCTATCGTACAGGCGGGGGCCCCGGTAACAAGCCTGTACCCCTGCGCCATAATATTGCATCATCAACTGTTCATAATCGGAAAGGTGTTCGGAGAGAGGTTCGAGGATGGACTCGGGTCCACCCCCGTGATATTTTGTCAGGGGTACGAAGCCCCAGCCCATGGAAGGGGTTTTCTCCCAAAGTCCGTCGTAAATATTTTGCCGGTTAAGGATTTTCTGCTGTGCTCTGGACAAGCTGAAATTGACTTCCCGGTAGCCCAGCGCAATTTTATTGGTGCCGTCCAAAAAATACCAATCCGGGGCATTGATATACACCCCCATCTGCCGTAGCTGCCGGTAAAGGCCTTTTTGCAGCTCCATTTGTCTCCATTGCGAATCGTGCAGCCCTTCATGGCCTGGATGGGTGGTAGAGGCACAAACATCGCCGGGATAGGGGCCATCATTTTCAAAAAGGTCAAAACCGGTCGTACGGAAAAAATGCAGAATCTTATCCAGATATGCGAGCCCCCACTTACTGCCCATGCAGGGGGCCTGTCCAAAGAAGGCGGCGGCATTTGGCTTACCACTCACCGGATCAATAACGTCGTCTTCATCGCTGATCCGCCTGGAGCTGAACAGGGAATATCCTCCGATCAGGATATTTTTGGCATGCGCATAGTCGGCGATAGATTTCCATTTCGATAAGTTTGCTGCGGAAGTATCCTCCAGGTTGAAATGGCTACCGAAGCTCAGAATCAGGGCCTCATAGCCCGTAGTGGCACATTGGTCAATAGCCCGATAGACCTCCTCATCGGTTTTACTCACCAGGTGCATGAAAATGGGGTTCTCTGTTACCCAGGGCGCCACCGTCCGGTACATTTTCCGGATGGCAAGCCCCCTACGCTCGCGGTCATAGCTGTCGAGCAGCAATTCATAGGTTCGAAGGGAGGTGAATTCCCCTCCCGGCGGCAGGGATAGTCCCAGAAATTTTTCTGGATAGACTTCCAGCAAACAGGGGGTTTGGTAGTTATAATTTACCTGAGAAGTGTAGCTGGGATCCGTTTTCCAGTGCGTTGTCTGATCGCTGAGCGAATAGCGCATAGCATTATTGAAAGCATAATTGGATTCAATATAAATGCCCTGGGGCTTTTTCATTTGTTCAGGGGAACCAACGACTGCACTCTCTTCTTCGACGAGGGCGAGGATTTCATTCACCGGAGTACTGATTTGCAGTTTCTCAATACTTTTGTTTTCCAGAGTCATCCATTTGACGATCAGCGGGATACCGTCATGAATAGCATAGTGTACCCGAACGAGTACGCCTTCGAGTCCTGGCGCAGTAGTTCCAAAGATAAAAGTGAGTTCCTTTCCGGTGGCCGGAAGCGGTTTGCCTGGCCAGGTGCGCACCGTCCTGAGCAGTGGTGGTTCCAATTCCCGCACCCGAACATCCATCAGCTGGAAATCCTGCTCCCCTGCCGTCAGCCCGTCTATCCATTCCTCTCGAAGATAGGCTTGCTCCATTTGTCCATAAAGGCCCCCGATAGTATAATCGTGTCCATTGAGTGAAATTCTGGCCTCTGGTTTTACTGCCCGGAGCAGTTGCTGACCATTGGAGAGATTGGTAAAATCCGTGCAAGCTACATTCGGCGTAATCCGGAATACCCGACGCAGCAGACCATTATAAAGGATGATGTCTTTACCGTCCCTACTTCGGAAAACCCCTGCTTTAGTTGTCGTTCCGCCGAGCAGCCAGTCGTGCTTCTCCGGAGAAAACTTTTGGTCTTCCCACAAGGGTACGCGACCAATCCCTTCCTGTCCATAGACCACAGAAATAGAGAACCAAACTCCCCCGAGCAAGGTCAGGATTTTGGTGAAAACACCCTGCATATACACAAAAATTTGGAGGTAGCTAAAAGTAGGGATACAAATTCGGGGAAAATCTACTTTACGAAAGATACCATGGTTTTCGCTATTCGAAAAGAAAAACGAAAAAATTATTTACGCTGGATTTTTATTACTTACATCCTAATACCGCTCCATTTCCTCCTCGGAAAGCCCAAGCTTCATGGCGATTTCTGCTTTCGATATCCCGAGGTCCAACAGCAGGTGGATCGTCTTTTCTTGCTGCTTTTGTACCTCTTCTTCTGCTTTGAGCTTCTCTTCTTCTGCTATCCGCATCTTTTCATCTATACTGCGCATCTTTTCATCTATACTGCGCTCCTTTTCATCTATACTGCGCTCCTTTTCATCTATACTGCGCTCCTTTTCATCTATACTGCGCTCCTT
>JBEIGB010000077.1:0-18072 GCA_040382095.1 Lewinellaceae bacterium | reverse complement strand
TTTGTTTTTTTCTGGTTTTTTAAAACACCCCCCGGCCCCGCCCGTCGGCGCCCCCCCCCCACAAATACTATTTTTACTCCCCCTCTTTCAAATCGTTTTTTTACCAAAACATCTTAAAACCCGCGGCTCTTAAAAAACAGTGTACCGGAATACTTTTTTCACAACCTCAGGACTTGTGAGGCAACCTCAATATTTACCCCCCTTCATTAATCCACATTATCGTGTAAAAAGGAATTTCCCTGAGAGATTTCCGGTTCGTCTTCATCGCCGATAGTCCATTTAGACAACTCTGCACCTGCTGAGGCGGGGAGGTCATCCAGGACGATGCCCCTTCTGAGGTAAGCAGGTTCGTTTTCCAGGTCAAGCAGCATCTGTGGGCTGGAGAGTTTTGGCGGCGGTTGTTTGCGCAGAAGCTCTCTTTTCCGTTGCTGTTCGCGGTCGGCTTTTCGGCGTCGTTCTTCTTCGGCTTTCTGTTGTTCAGTATTGTTTTTGATATAGGGTTCGTCTGCATCTGCCAGGCGGGAGCGGTTGAAGCGGTCGGCTGCGGCACGGATATTATCGAATTCGAATACGCGTGCACTAGGGTTTTCGTTATCTTCAAAACCGATCTCGGTGAGGTTGGATTTTTTGGGTGTATTGTTGATCCGGGTATCGGGCTCCTCATCCAGGGATACGACTATTTTGCTTGGTTCGGAATCTGCGATTTCGTGATGGGATCGGTTTTCGAAACCAGTAGCGATGATGGTCACGCTGATTTTATCCCCGAGGCGTTCATCGTAGCAGTTACCCCAGATGAGGTTAGTACCGAAACCTGCTTCTTCCTGGACGAATTCCGTGATTTCGAAAATTTCGTCCATCGTCACTTCGTTTTTGCCGGAGGTGATATTGAGGAGGATATGCTTGGCCCCTTTGATATCGTTATCCTCGAGCAGGGGCGAGTGAAGGGCCTGGTCCACGGCGTTGCGTGCGCGATCGGGTCCTTCTGCTGCGAAAGTGCCCATGATTGCTACGCCGCTGGAGCGCATCACGGTATTCACATCTTCGAAGTCCACGTTTACATAGCCGGGCACGGTGATAATTTCTGCAATACCCTTTGCTGCAGTCGTAAGGATATTATCTGCCTGGGCAAATGCATTGGATACGGAGAGGTTGCCATAGATCTGGCGCAGCTTATCGTTGGAGATGATAATGATGGTGTCCACATTGCGGCGCAGTTCGTCCAGGCCATCCATTCCCTGGGAAATGCGTTTTCTACCTTCGAAAGAGAAGGGCAGGGTGACAATGCCCACGGTGAGGATCCCCATTTCACGCGCTGCCCTGGCAATGATCGGCGCAGCGCCCGTACCCGTTCCACCGCCCATGCCGGCGGTGATAAAGAGCATTTTGCAATTGTTCTCCAGAAATTGCCTGACTTCTTCGATAGACTCTTCACAGGCTTTTTTGCCAACATCTGGCTTCGAGCCTGCTCCACGGCCTTCGGTGAGGAATGGCCCGAGCTGGATTTTGGTGGGTACCGGGCTTGTTTCCATCGCCTGGGCGTCGGTATTGCTAATGGCAAAATCAACCCCGACAATCCCCTGCTTGTACATGTGGGTCACGGCGTTGCTCCCGCCGCCGCCAACGCCGATTACCTTGATAATTGGGCGCTCATCTTTGGGCAAATCAAAAATCATAGCCTGTGGTTTTTAGACGTCCTTGAATGCTTTCCTTCTGTACGCCTTTGATTAAAATTCGGCATCCGGGTCTGCATCGAACCATTCCCGGGTTTTTTTAAAGAGGTTTTCGTACCATCTGTTCTGTTCGTTGGATTGGTCTTCGTCGTTGCGTGCTGCAGTATGCTTTTGTTCTTCGCGGATCCGCCCGCGGTCGCGGTCCTCGATACCTTTGAGCAGGAGGCCTATCGCAGTCGCATAGACCGGGCTGCTGATGTTTTCACTATATCCATGGGCGAGTTGATCAATCGGTAAGCCCAGGCGGGTATTCATGCCAGTATGGTATTCGGTGAGTTTTTCGATATGGCGCAACAGCGCGCCACCACCTGTAAGGACGATCCCAGCGATGAGTTTGCGCTCATATCCGGAGCGCCGGATTTCCCAGACTACATAATCGAGGATTTCCTCTGCACGGGCCTGGATGATCCGGGCGAGATTTTTTTCGGAAATCTCCTTGTGGTCCCGGCCCCTTACCCCGGGGATCGAGATGATCCGGTTGTCAAAGACTTCCTGTGCAAGGGCGGAGCCAAAGCGGACTTTCAGTTTTTCGGCCTGATGGATCATGACATTGCACCCATCTTTGACGTCCCGGGTAATGGCATTTCCCCCGAATGGAAGTACAGCGGTATGGCGGATGATACCATCCTGAAAAATCGTGATATCCGTAGTGCCTCCGCCAATATCTACCAGGGCAACGCCCGCTTCCTTCTCTTCCTCGCTCAATACCGCCATCGCCGATGCAATCGGCTCCAGCGTCATATTGGCAACCCGCAGGCCAGTGCGTTCCACACAGCGGTAAATATTGTTCGATGCCGTAATCTGGCCAGTGATGATGTGGAAGTTGGCCTCGAGGCGTACGCCGGACATGCCGATGGGGTCAATAATCCCCTGCTCGTTGTCCACCGTATATTCCTGGGGGATTACATGCAGGATTTTATCTCCCGGAGGCAGTACCAGTTTGAACATATCGCCGATCAGCTTGTCAATGTCGTCCTGGCTGATCTCCAGATGGTCGTTGTGGCGCACCAGCAGCCCTCTGTGCTGTAGGCTCTTGATGTGCTGCCCGGCAATACCTACATGGACACTGTCGAAACCGATGCCACCCAGGCCCTGGCGCACCCCTTCCGTCGCCTGCGCAATGGCATTGACTGTTTTTTCAATATTGGACACGACCCCTCGGAGTACGCCCTCCGAGTTTACCTTGCCCATGCCAAGGATTTCGAGTTTGCCATGGGCATTTTTACAGCCGGCAATCGCACAGACTTTGGTCGTACCAATATCCAATGCTACCGTGACATCCGATTTTCGAAAATTTCCATCTTT
Organism: Lewinellaceae bacterium; assembly: GCA_040382095.1. Taxonomy (GTDB): domain Bacteria; phylum Bacteroidota; class Bacteroidia; order Chitinophagales; family Saprospiraceae; genus JADJPL01. Next base: position 15,037 of record JBEIGB010000077.1, on the reverse strand, counting down.
CATAACCTGTTGGTTTTAGCGCAGGGTTATTGATTCGCGTCAGAGGGTTATCTACCTACCACCTGGCCGCGGAACCTAAGGTCAATAAATTCGTATTTTCTCCAGCCCTCATAAGGTAAGGCTTCTTTGTAAAATATTTTCAGGTTGCGCAATTTTTCTTTCGCATCCCGATAGCCCCCAAAAAGGATTTTCTGATCCCCGATTATCGGGGCCATGACAATTTCCCCCTGGTTATTGACATAGAGCTGGCCGATCATAGCTTTTAGAAACGGATCGCCCTTGATATCGTGTGCCAGAAGGAAGAGGCTCTTCAGGGTATGTCGCTTGCGCTCCCTGAAGTCCGGAACATGTGGGGGGATGTATCCGGAAGCAACAATGACCCTGGAAGAAAAATGAGGCGAAAGGGGCATCTTTATGCCGTCTTTGTCGAGATAATAACTTAACCCGTTTTTATCTATCACCCGCATGAGGGGCTGCCGTTGCCAGGCCCGTATGTGCAGGATGTTGCGTGCGTCAACATAAGCATCGGCATTGAGGATGAGGGGGTCTTTCTCCAGCATCCGTTCTATGCGCGCCACATCGAGTTCGCGGAGCGATACACCCTCCAGTCGGAATCCGATGGTGCGGGTGATACTGTTCAGGATATCCTCCGATTTTACCAGGCTGCTACCGTCTTCCAGGGGTTTGACATCAATGTCCAGGGCTTCTATCGTGCTGGACTGTTTTTGCTCCACGGCAGATATGACCAGTGCCGCCCCCAGGAAGAGTGCTGCTACCCACATCAGGCGATTCAGGCTGTTGTTTAAATCTTTACGGTTCATTTTTCCTGTGTTTTTGCCCTGTTCTCCAGCATTTGCCGGATGGGTTCGACGAAAGTGTCTATATCCCCGGCACCGAGGGTCAGCAATACCCCTGGTTTAACACGCTGCAGCGCCTCCAGGAGCTCCCCCTTGTCCATCAGGCGCACAGCGGCATTTTTCATGAGGTCCAGCAACATATCGGCACTCACTCCTGGGATCGGAAGTTCTCTGGCCGGATAGATGTCCAGGAGGATCGGTTCGTCGAGTAAGTCCAGCGCCTCCGCAAAACCTTCTGCAAAGTCGCGGGTACGGCTGAACAGGTGGGGCTGAAAGACTCCTGTAATCCATTTCCCCGGAAATAACTCCCGTGCAGCGGCAATCGCAGCTTTCAGCTCGGTAGGGTGGTGGGCATAGTCATCAAAGTAAGCGACCTCCTCATCGCGGTAAATGCGCTCGAACCTCCGTTTGACCCCCCGGAACGAAAGTAGCCCCTGCCGGATACCCGCTTCATCCGCCCCAAGCTGCCGCGCAATGCTGATCGCAAGGGTGGCATTTTCGATATTGTGCCTGCCCGGAAGCGGAAGTTGCAGGCCTTTCCAGATGCCTTCCGGACTGTGATAATCGAATACAAAACAGCCATCTTCGACATGGATAGCGGTGCTTTGACAATCCCCGGCTTCAATCCCAAAGGTGTAGCAAGGCAAATCGGCAAACTGATCCCTGATCTGGTGTTGTAACCATAGGCTGCCGCCTGGTTTGACCTGCCTTGCAAACGCCCGGAACCCCGTATCCAGGAGGCTTTGACGATCGCCGTAAATATCCAGGTGGTCGGCATCAGTGGAGAGTATGCCCGCAATATCCGGGTGCAGGTGCAAAAAAGAACGGTCAAACTCATCCGCTTCCACAACGACCCAATCGCTTTCGCCCTGGACAAAGTTGGAGCCCAGGTTTATGGCGATGCCGCCGAGAAATGCAGTACAATCAATACCGCTGCTCCGCAGGAGATGCGTGGTAATGGAGGAAGTAGTGGTTTTGCCGTGCGTACCCGCTATCGCGATGGTTTTCATCCCCTTGCTGATAATCCCCAGTACTTCGGAGCGCTTTTTGGGCACTACGCCGCGTGCGCGCAGGGCTTGTAGTTCGGAATGTGATGCCGGTACTGCAGGGGTATAAATGACCAGGTCTATTCCATCCGGGATCAACTCCGTAGCCTCGTGGTAATGGATGCGCATACCTTCGGCTTCCAGGCTTCGGGTGAGCGGGGTCGGGCTACGGTCGTAACCATGCACCTCCGCTCCACGGCCAAGGAAATATCTGGCGATAGCACTCATGCCAATACCGCCGATGCCGATAAAATAAACTTTTTTGATATCCTTCAGGTCTATATCCAACATTGCAATATTCATTTTCCGACGTTGCAGAGTGCGATGGCCTCATCGGCTATCGCCTCTGCTGCGTCAGGTTTTGCCAAAGCCCGGATGTTGCGCTCGAGGCTGTGGCGGAGTTCGGTATCCGTAAGTAGTTCTATAGCGACAGGCAGCAACGTTTTGCCGGTACTTTCGTTTTTAACCATTTTTGCCGCACCTCTTACAACGAGGGCTTCGGCATTTTTCGTTTGATGATCCTCTGCTACAAAAGGCGAAGGAACTAAAATGGCTGCCTTGCCCAGCATACAAAGTTCCGAAATCGTGAGGGCACCTGCACGGCAGGCAACGACGTCGGCAGCGGCATAAGCCATGTCCATCCTTTCGAGAAAGGGCAACAGGCGCACCTGGGGCAGCAGCGCACCCGGGGATTCCCTGAACCGCGCATGGTACGACTGCCCACATTGCCAGATGACCTGGATATCCGGTCTTGGCGATAGGACCTCAGGCGATTCCGCCATGGCCTCATTGAGCGAAAGTGCCCCGAGGCTGCCGCCAAAGACCAGAAGCGTCGGCTTTTGTGGGTCCAGTCCAAAAAATGCACGGGCTTCCTCACGGGGAACCGGATGGGCATATACCGCCTTCCTTACGGGGTTTCCCGTGACCCGCAGCTTCCCCGCAGGAAAATACCGGTCCATATCCGGATAAGCTACACAGATTTTCTGGACCTTGCGGGCCAGAATCCGGTTGGTAGCTCCGGCATAAGAGTTTTGCTCCTGGATCAGGGCCGGTATCTTTAACCGAACGGCCATCTCGAGTAATGGCCCGGAGGCATAGCCCCCAACCCCGATGACGACATCCGGGCGGAAACTGCGCAGGATACCGAAAGCCGCGATAAGGCTGCTTAATAATTTCAACGGGAACAAAAGGTTCCGGGCATCCAGCGAACGTTGAAAACCACTGATCCACAAGCCCTTAATAGGATATCCCGCTTTAGGGACCCGCTCCATTTCCATTTTTCCTTTGGCACCGACAAAAAGAATATCCGCCTGGGGCAGTTTTGCCCGGATGGCGTCCGCAATGGCAATTGCCGGGAAGATATGCCCCCCGGTTCCGCCCCCGCTGATAATGACTTTTATATTCTTTGCCACTGCCTGCATACTGCTCAGGTATTCAATGATTCAATATACCGACTGACGCTAAGGATAATCCCAAACGCCACAGACGAAAATAAAACCGAAGACCCTCCCATACTCACCAGCGGAAGGGTAATCCCTGTTACCGGGATGAGGTGTACCGCTACTCCGATATTGATGAAAGCCTGCAACATCATACTGATGCTGAGCCCGAGCGCAACCATCGCCCCGAATGCTTTGGGGCTTTTGGTGACCAAACGGGTAACACGGAAAAATAGTGCCAGATACATACCAATAATAATTGCACCCCCGATAATACCATATTCTTCACATATAATCGCGTAGATAAAGTCCGCGTGCGAAGAGGCCAGAAAATTCCGCTGAATACTGTTGCCCGGCCCCCGGCCAAACCATTCCCCATTGGCAATGGCAATTTTCGCCTGCTGCACCTGGCCGCCGTCATCGGAGTCGCTCAAATAATCGTTCACCCGGGATGCCCAGGTCTCTACACGTACATAATCGGGGAAGAAATTGCCGATGATAATGAGGAGCGCAAAAACCAATGCCCCGGCCATCAGTAGCATAACAATATATTTCACCGATACCCTGCCCACGAACATCATCATGACGGCAGTGAAAAATACCAGGATGGCCGTGGACAAGTCTGCCGGTGCGATCAGCCCGCATACAACCGCTACCGGAATGATTATCGGCATAAGGGCCTCCTGGACATCGGAAATTTTGTCCTGCCTGGAAGAAATAATCCGTGCCAGGTAAAGGATAAGCGCCAACTTGGCAAAATCGGAGGTCTGGAAAGTTACACCGATCAGCGGTACCGCAATCCATCGGCGCGCATCGTTGATGTTGACCCCAAAAACAATCGTATAAATAAGCAAGGGCACTGCCACCATCAGTAAGGTCGGGGCTATCCGGCTGAAAAAACCATAATTCATCAGATGGATCGCATACGCGAGGGTCATACCGCCCAGGAGGATGATTCCGTGCTTGAGCAGATACGCTTCTGTATTGCCTTCCTGCATTTTATACGCCAGCTTACCGGTCGCACTGTACACACTCAGCAGCGAAAAAACAGCCAGCACAGCCATAACCGCCCAAATCGAGCGATCGCCCCGCAGTTCAGCAGTCAATCTGGCGATGAATGTGGACATATAGATCTTCGTTTTTGTCAAAAAATGGCCGCGCTGCCCCGAAGAGCATTCAGCTTTATTTTAAACATGTGATGGTTTGCCCAATGCATATACGGCTTCGCGGAATTGATCCCCGCGGTCTTCATAATTTCTGAACAGGTCAAAGCTGGCACAAGCTGGTGCAAGTACGACCACATCCCCTTTCCCGGCAAGCGAGCTGGCAGCCGCTACGGCATCCCGGGCACTTGTTGTTTCCAGTACCGGAAGCCCGAAACTGCCGAAAGCATCCAGAATTTTCCGGTTGTCGAGCCCGAGGCATACAATCGCCTTTACTTTTTCCCGCACCAATGCAAATAGCGCAGCGTAATCATTGCCTTTATCCTGCCCCCCGACGATCCAGACGACGGGCCTCGACATCGCCTGAAGGGCGTAATATGCCGATTCGATATTCGTAGCCTTGCTATCGTTAAAATAGGTGATGCCGTTTATTTCTGCTACCCACTCCAGCCGGTGCGGCGCATTGATGTAAGAATTGAGCCCCTGTTGAATAGCATCCTTGTCAATGCCGAGCTCCTGTGCGGCATGAATGGCGAAGAGTGCGTTCATGGCGTTGTGCGCGCCTTTGAGTGAAGAGGACGATAAATCGAACACTTCCCCGCCTGCGTTTAGTCGGGCCCCGTCGAACATACCCTGGTGCAGACCTATCGCACGGCTTTTTAACCTTGTATTCCGTACGAAAGCAAGCGTATGTGGGTCTGAAGCGTTGTAGAGGAATAGGTCCTCCGGGCCCTGGTTCTCGACAATCCGCAGTTTTGCCGCAGCATATTTTTCAAGGGCATAATCGTACCGGTCCAGGTGGTCCGGGGTGATATTCAGCAACATGGCAATATTTGGGTGGAAACGCCCGATATCGTCGAGTTGAAAGCTGCTCAGTTCGAGTACATGGATAGCGCTACTGCCTTCGAGCAGGTTCATTGCAAAACTTTTGCCCACATTGCCGCCGAGTGCTGCATCTTTACCCCCGCTAAGCAGCAGATGGTGCGTCAACCGCGTTGTAGTGGTTTTTCCATTGGTCCCCGTAATCCCGATAATCAGAGCATCGGTAAACCAGGAGGCGAATTCGATTTCCGAGACCAATTGAACCTTTTTTGACCGGATGGCCTGTACCAGCGGATTTTTTTCCGGGATACCGGGGCTTTTGACCACAATACCCGCTTCAAGGATACGTGCTTCGTCGTGGCCGCCTTCCTCGAAAGGCACTCCCGCGTTGTTCAGGCGCTCCCGGTAATGCGGCTGCAAAGCGCCACGGTCGGAAAGGAATACGGCATACCCCTTCTCCTTCGCCAGGAGTGCCGCACCGACCCCGCTCTCCCCACCGCCCAGTACCACGAGTTTTTGCCTGTTGCTTTCCATTTTTTATCGAATCTTCAAAGTGATTACCGTTATTACCGCCAAGAGGATCCCCACGATCCAGAACCGGGTGACGATTTTTACCTCGTGCAGCCCCTTTTTTTGAAAATGATGATGTAAAGGGGCCATCAGGAGTATCCGTCTTCCCTCGCCATATTTCCGCTTCGTATATTTAAAGTATGCCACCTGGAGGATAACGGAGAGGTTCTCCACCAGGAAAATACCACACAATACCGGGATTAACAGCTCTTTACGCAGCAATAAAGCCATGGCCGCAATGATGCCGCCAAGCGTGAGGCTGCCGGTATCGCCCATAAACACCTGTGCCGGGAAGGCATTGTACCAGAGGAAGCCGATGCATGCCCCGACCATTCCCGCTGCAAATATCAAGAGCTCGCCCGCACCCGGCAAGTGCAGGATGCCAAGGTAGTTGGCGGCAATCGCATTGCCGGAAACGTATGCAAAAATGCCGAGTGTAGCACCGATAATCCCCGAGACTCCCGTCGCCAGGCCATCGAGGCCATCGGTTAAATTGGCCGCATTGGATACCGCCGTGACGATGAAAATGACCAGGGGCAGGAACAATAACCATACCCAGCGGCGCGCTTCATGGTAATCCATCGGGAGCAGCCATACATAATCCAGCCGGTTGCCTTTCAAAAAGGGTACGTTGGTGAGGTTGGTCTTGTAATCCCCTTTTTCAAGGGTCCGGTCTTTTTCTTCTACGTAAATCATAGAACCGACGCGGTCGGAATCCTTCAACCCAACTTCCCATGCGGTGGACGTTTCCATCCGCACTACAATATCGTCGTGAAAGGTCATCGTCAGGGCGATAATCAACCCCAGGACTACCTGCCCAAGGATTTTGAACCTTCCGCTCAGACCTTCTTTATCTTTTTTAAATACTTTGATATAATCGTCAATAAATCCGATAATCGCCATCCAGGTCGTAGAGAGCAGCATCAGCAGGATATAGACGTTGTCGAGCCTGGCGACCAGCAGGGTAGGGACCAGTACACCAAAGATGATGATTACCCCGCCCATGGTCGGCGTGCCCGCTTTCTGCCCCTGCCCCTGTAAACCCAGTTCGCGCACCGTTTCCCCGATTTGCAGCATTTTCAGGTAGCCGATAATCCGTTTGCCCAGCAACAGGGAAATGATGAGCGAGAGGATCATGGCGAGGCCGGCACGGAACGTAATGTACTGGAACAAGCCTGTACCAGGTAGTCCGGGAAAATAATCGTTAAGCCATTCGGCCAGATAGATCAGCATAATAGCGACATTAGCGTTTTTTAAATCAGCGCCACAAATTTAGGGCTTATCGGGATAATGACCATTTACAAACCCTTCAGGATAGATTTACTTATCTGGCAACTGTCATTTTTCCTGGACAATGGCACTTTGGGGCCTTTTCAAAACCTGGCATTTGCCCGTCTATGTCAATTCAGGGAGAGTGCTGCTTTCAGCACTTCCTTATCGTCAAAAGGGTATTTTACCCCGTTGATTTCCTGATATTTTTCATGTCCTTTACCCGCAACCAGAATCATATCCCCGGCTTTGGCGATCTTACAGGCCGTTCGGATTGCCGTTTTACGGTCGGAAATCGCGATTACCCTTGGTTTATCGGCCGTACTGACGCCTGCTTCGATTTCCCGGATAATTGCTTCGGGGTCTTCTGACCTTGGGTTATCCGAGGTGATGATGACCTGGTCGCTAAGGGCACAGGCTACCCTGCCCATTTCGGGCCGCTTGGTCCGGTCGCGGTCGCCCCCGCACCCAAAAACGGTGATGACTGCAACATCCCGCTTTTTGAGCGACTTTAGTGTGCGCAGTACTTTTTCGAGGGCATCAGGCGTATGGGCATAATCCACAATAGCGGTGATTTCGCGCTGGCGATCAACGAGATAGTCGAACCGGCCTTCTGCTGCTTCCACGTTGCTGAGGCAGGTGAGTACTTCTTCGGCATCTTGCCCCAGGAGGCAGGCGACCGCGTAGGCCGCAAGTAGGTTATAGGCATTAAAATCGCCGATCAGCCGGGTGTGGACTTCCTTCCCGTTGATATCGAGGTGCAGCCCGGGCAGGGTATTGCTGATTATCCTGCCTTTGAAATCAGCCATTTGCAGTAAGCTGTACCGATATATCCGCGCACTGGTGTTCTGGACCATGACCATGCCCCGCTTATCATCGGTATTGACCAGCGCAAAGGACGTTTTATCGAGTGCGTCGAAGAATGCCTTTTTGGCCTTGAGGTAGCGGTCGAAGGTCTTGTGATAATCGAGATGGTCGTGGGTGATATTAGTAAAAACCGCGCCGGTGAAATGTAGCCCTGCGATGCGTTTTTGATCTACGGCATGGGAACTTACCTCCATAAATACAAAGTCACAGCCGGCAGCAGCCATTTGGGCGAGCAGTGCATTGAGGCCCAGGGCATCGGGTGTGGTGTATGCAGATGGTGAAATCTGTGTATGGATGCGGTTTTCGACCGTGGAGATCAATCCACAGCGGTAACCCAGGGCGGTGAAGAGCCGATAAAGCAGCGTGACGGTCGTCGTTTTTCCATTCGTGCCCGTTACCCCGACCAACCTGAGCGATGCAGATGGATCGCCGTGAAAAGCACAGGCAATGATACCGAGGGCCTGGGCACTGTCCGGTACCTGTACATAAGCTACACCAGGCCTGAGCGATTCCGGAAGGGTTTCCACGACTACCGCTGCGGCGCCGCTGTCCAGTGCGCTTTCCACAAAAACATGCCCATCGGTTTGGACACCCCGTACAGCGATGAAGAGGTCGCCGGGGCTCACTTTGCGGGAGTCGAATACAGGCTGCCGGATATCGAGGTCTGTTTCCCCCCGCATATCCAGGATATTCAAGCCGCCGATGAGCGATTTTAAACGCATGTGTTTCATTTAAGTGTTAAGGCAATAGTTTGTCCGCGGCAGGGTGTCCCCGGGCGCAGCGATTGCAAAGCCACCCGGCCTACGCCGCGGGCTTCGACTTTCAGGCCTGCATTTTCAAGGATGTACAGGGCATCCTTCAGGCCCATTCCCTGTACATTTGGTACCCTTCCCTCGACGATCGTCCTGCGGTCCATCTTCAGGGTGTCCCGTTTGGCAGTCAGGACGGCCATCTGTGTGGGCGGGTTGCCGCTGGCACTTAACCCAAGATAATCCAGTGCCACCTGCATATCCGCTTTATAGCCGATATCGAAAGCGGGCAGCCCTGCGTTGGCCAGTGCTGCAGCAGGCTGTGAATTGACAGGCGGATGAATGTCGAGCGTGGCATAATAGGATTTATCGGAAATCTCGCGGAATACAGGACCTGCTACATCGCTGCCATAATATCCGTGCTTTGTAGGGTTGTGGATCACCACGATACAGGAGTAAACAGGGTTATCCGAGGGGAAAAAGCCCGCAAAAGAAGCCCGGTATCCGCCAATCCTGGTGCGGTTTGCACCTATCCGGCGGTAATTGATTTGTGCCGTGCCGGTCTTACCGGAGAAGTCATAGGCACCTGTTGATATTTTCTCGGCAGTACCCTGCTCCACTACTCCCGCGAGCAGCTCCCGGATCATTTCAATGGAGCGCTCGGAAGCGATACCCCGTTTTATGACCCTGGGCTGAAACTTTTTCACCACCTTGCCATTGGAGAGGATTTCATCTACCAGGTAAGGGCGCATCATACGGCCATTATTGGCGATGGCATTATAAAAGGCGAGCTGCTGTAAAGGGGTCAGGCGCAGTTCGTACCCAATCGCCATCCAGGGTAAAGTGGTGCCGCTCCAGCGGTCTTTGGCACTGAAAGGCGTTTTGATGTAGGGGGCGGCCTCTCCTTCGATTTCGATTCCGGTGGGGAGGTGCAGGTTAAACTGATGGAGGCGGCGGATAAAACGTTCCGCACCGCCCTGCTGGTTGTAGGATTGGTTCACCAGCTTGGCCATACCCACATTGGAGGAGATTTCAAAAATCCTTTTGACGCTGATGGAATCCAGTTTGGCGCTTTCAGGCGAAGCATCTACCATGACATCTTCATAGAAACGGGTCTTGCCCTTTTCGATATCAATGGAGTCGTTCAGTTTGACCAGGCCGTCTTCGAGCATGGCCAGCATAGAGGCCGTTTTAAAAGTTGAGCCGGGTTCTTCGGCGGCACCTACGGCAAAGTTATAGGTTTCCCACCAGCCTTCCTGTGTTTTCCCCAGGTTTGCAATGGCTTTAATGGCGCCGGTCCTGACCTCCATGAGGATAGCGGTGCCCCATTCGGCCTCGTGGTAGTTCATTCCCCGGAGCAGGGCATTTTCCACGATGTCCTGGAGGTTGATGTCAATAGTGGTGCGCACGTCGGCCCCGCCTTTGGGCTCGATGGCTGCCAGGTCCCTGATGGGCAGCCAGATATCTTTGCTGCGGTCCACGCAAATCATGCCCTGCCGTCCCGGTTCCCCGCGCAGGAAAGCATTGAAGTAGCCTTCCAATCCAACAGACTTATCCGGACGCACGTACCCGATCGTGCGCTGTGCAAGCACGCCGAAAGGCCTGCGCCGGTCGCTGTTGGACCTTGCGATCAGGCCGCCTTTGAACTGCCCGAGGCGGAAAAGGGGAAAATTTTCGATCAGGCGTTTTTCCGCATAGGAGACTTTGGATTTAACCGGAAAATACCGCTGGTTGGATTTGCGCAGCCGGTAAAGGTGTTCGCGCAGACCACCAGGCGTGTAGGTGTCATCAATAAACGTGGCCCAGCAGAGGGCAAGCGAATCCACGTACAGGTTGAAATCCCGCTCAGAAGGGGCAAGGGGATCAAAATACAAATCGAAGTAAGGGATGGAAGTGGCCAACAGGCTACCGTCTGCTGAAAGAATGTTGCCCCTGTCGGCAGGAATTTCCCGGTTTTCCAGATATCTGGTCTTGCCCTGGGTACGCCATTTTTCCCCCTCAAAAATGCTGATCTGGACAGTACGGTACAACAAAAGTACCGCTGCTGGCAAGAACAGGCCAAACAGTAAAAGATATACCCGGTAAAGGACTTCGTTTTTAATGTCCATCTGTATAGTCCTTTTTGCGTACGATAATCCTGCGCGGCGTGGTAGGGGCGGTCATGAAACCTTCCTGACGCAGACGCTCCGCAAGCTCCGTACGGCGGCTGTTGTACATATTTTCCGCTTCGATGGTCAGGTAATGCCACCGAAGTTCTTTGATTTCCTTTTGTAGTGTCAAGACTTTGCGGACGTTGCGCTCCGCATAGTGGCTGTTGGCAATATACACCACGGCAAGCGCCCCCAGGAAAAGGACGAATACGAGGTTCCTCAGGATGAGCCCTTCTGTGAGATAATCCAGGGCAAAATACCTGCCGATGCCTTTTTTTGTGGCCATATACTGGGCTGCTGGTTCTCTTTAAATATGTTTCGATATCGTAAGCATTCTTTGGGCCAAAGCGAATCCCCAAGGATGCCCCATTCTCTTAGTTTTCGGTTTCTCAAGCGCCGGAAGCAGGTTTGTCCTCGTCGGTCCGTTCCGCAATACGCAGCTTCGCACTGCGTGACCTGGGGTTGGAGCGGATTTCAGGCGCGCCTGGCTGCAGGGCTTTTTTGGTGATCATCCGGTATGGCCGATAAATGTGGCCAAAAAAATCGCTCTCCATGCTCCCCTCTGTATTCCCGGTTTTCATAGAATACTTGACCATGCGGTCTTCGACAGAATGATAGGCGATGACGACAAGCCGCCCTCCTGGCCTGAGTACATCAATCGCCTGATCGAGAAAGTCCTTGAGTGCGCCCATCTCATCGTTCACTTCAATGCGCAGGGCCTGAAACAATTGCGCCAGATATCGGTGCCGGTTTCCCCGGATAAGTGGCGCTGCAATGCCGATGAGGTCGTCAATTGTACGCAGTTCCCGGTGGCCGCGTTCTGCTACAATCGCTTCCGCAAGGGTCCTGGAGTTGCGAAGCTCACCGTACGCACTGAAAATGGCCTGGAGGCTCTCCACCGGATAGGTGTTGAGTACCCTGGCTGCCGTCAGCTCCCCCTGCGTGTGCATACGCATATCGAGCGCATGGTCAAAACGAAAGGAGAACCCCCTGGAAGCTTCGTCCAACTGGTGCGAGGAAACCCCAAGGTCTGCAAGTATCCCGTCCACTGCCGTGACCCCACTGACCCGAAGGAATTTCTTCAGGTACCTGAAGTTATGAGGAACGAATTCCAGCCGATTGTCCTGGATGAGGTTTCGCTGCGCGTCCTCGTCCTGATCAAATGCAATCAACCGCCCCTCTTCACCCAATTGCCCAAGGATCAGTTTAGAATGACCCCCGCCACCAAATGTCACGTCCACGTATGTCCCGTCGGGGCGTATGGCCAGCCCTTCCAGCGCTTCCCTGGCCATGACCGCCTCATGATAGCTCATCGTCGCTCCCATTAAACAGGCTTCCTCCTCCCAGAACTTCCTGGGCGAGATCGGAGAAATCATCGGGCTCCTCGCCTAACATCCGCTCGTATTCTGTTTTTGACCAGATCTCGATACGGTCGTTATAGGCCGAGAGTACCACCTCCTTGTCTATACCTGCGTAGTCTAATAACAATTTTCCAATCAGTATCCGGTCGGCACTGTCCATGACGACCTTCTGCGCACCCCGGTAAAAATAGCGCACAAAGTCCCGGTGTTTCTTGTTGTATAAATTCAACCGGTTGACTTCGGCACTTGTCTTCTCCCATACCTCCTCGATATACAGCATCAGGCACTTCTCAAAACCGCGGTTGACTACAAAGGTATAGGCCTCCCGCTCTCCCAACTGGCCAATCAGGCCACTGGGAAGGCGCATCCTCCCTTTATCGTCAATCTTGCATTCGTAGGCACCGATTAGTTGGTACATGGATACACGTATTCAAAATCATGTCTTCAAAAGTAGCATATTTTTACACATTTTACCACTTTTTCCCACTTTTTAACGTATGATTTGATGTTTTTTATCATGTGACCTCCAAAAAATTAATGAATGCAATCAAATTAAAAATGCTTTATAACTATTTTGATGATAATTCATTGATAGAAAGTACAATGAAGTGGCCGCAGGTATCCTTTACGAGCAGTGGAAGTTTGCCACCAGGCAAAAGTAAGCCCAGTAAACCGACTGGTTGCTATGAATCGGCAGTAGGGAGGAATCAGCACCAGTAAGCAGTTGGCGCAAAAAATAAAGCGGCTGTCTCACAAGTACTTTGGCGGCGAAGGCGGTAGAATACTTTTTACACAACCCTGTACGTATGAGACATTCCCATTTTATTCCATGAATATGTATCAAAAACAAATTTTACCTTTCAAAAATTAGTTTTTGATGTGTGCCCGGAATCATATTTTGTGCCAGGGACAGCGAAAGGACTTTTACACCATGCCAGCAGGCTTGATAAAAAAGGTGCATCGAATGTGGGAAAAAGTGGGAAAGAAAAGGGGCGCAACAGTGCGGTGGATATCTGTCTGCAAGCCCGGAACAGGCGTAGCCCCGTTAGTCTTTCTTATAAGTAGAAAAAAAGCCCCGCCAGCGCATTTGCAGTACGCCAAAGACAGCTTCTTTGAAGATTTTTGAAGACATTTTTGACGCACCGGCTACCCGGTCGGTAAAAGTAATCGGGACCTCGTAAATCTTGAAGCCAAGTTGCCAGGCAGCAAATTTCATTTCGATTTGAAAGGCATAACCCACAAAATGTATTTTGGTCAGGTCGAGGGTCTGCAAAAAACGGCTTTGATAGCAAACGAAGCCTGCAGTTGGATCTTTTACAGGCATCCAGGTGACGAGGCGCACATAAAGGGATGCACCAAAAGAGATGAGGATCCTTCCAAAAGGCCAGTTGACGACCTTCCCGCCACGGGTGTAGCGCGAACCTACCGCCACACCTGCCCCCTGCTCCGCACATGCTTTCCGGAGCCGCTCCAGGTCGTTGGGGTTGTGGGAAAAGTCGGCGTCCATCTCGAAAATATAGTCATAGCCCCGCTCTAAAGCCCAGCGAAAACCAGTGATGTACGCTGTCCCGAGCCCCTGCTTGCCGGACCGCTCCAGCAGAAAGAGCCTTCCGGCATAGACCTCTTGCTGATGCCGGACTAAACCTGCCGTACCATCGGGAGAGCCATCGTCCACAATGAGCAAATGGAAGGGATGGGATAAGGAAAAGACCGTGCGGATCATTTGCACGATATTTTCTTTTTCGTTATAGGTTGGGATGATTACAAGGCTATCGGACAAAACGGTTTTTTTGCGGCTAATATAGCGTTTTTTACGTCTTAGTATGCCTATATTTTTGATTTACCCCGGTATTATGGATAAATTCCCGGTGTTGGAGCCCAAAAAGCGATTAGCCGCCGCAGCGGGTTGCTTAGACTAAATCCTTTTCAGACCAGCTTTTTTGAGGGGGACGTAGTTCGAGCTCTTCAACAGCGTCAGGGGCTTTCATGGCAGTACCACCGGAATGCAGTACTCCGGACGATTTCGCACGCGAGGATCCCATGACCTGTAAAAAATGAAAAAATAAGCCGATCCCCCAGAAAAAGGGTCCGGTATAGCTGAGGCGGTCCCCTTCCAGTCGCAAAAGCGCAAGGAGCAAAGAGCTATTTACAAAGAGGTAAACGGCGAGGTGAATATAGAACCCCATGCGCTGATCCCGTTGTTTTTTCGCCGAACGACGTTTGCTTTTAATCTTATGGCCCATTGGCTTTTGTTTTAAGCGAAAGCCCTGCGACCCAGAAATCCGCTTAACGCCCCAAAACCCGACAACAATCCGCCGACCAGCGCGCTGACCCAGGGGAGTGCAATACCGGGCAAGCCTCCGAGCAGGATCCCCATCTTATCAGCCAAAATGCCCTCATTGGCAGAAGATATCCATAGCGATTGTACCGCCCAAAGCAGGAAAATGGCCAAAAACCCGGCAGTAAATGCATGTGGGCCGTTCTTGGCGAGTACCATGCCGCCGATGAAGGCAATGGGCACGATTGCCCACCAGGGGAAAAAGAACTGCGATAAATATCCCAGCGCGACCAGGCTGAACAACAGGATTGAAAATTTCATTTCGTTTCCGGTATTGGTATTATACAAAAATAATATTTTTCGCCTCCAGCAGCGAACTTTATTTCGAACGCGCACCGAGGTTGTGTAAAAAGTATTTTGCCGCCGTAGGCGGCAAAATTGAATTTTTCAGCGCCGCGTTTTCAAC
>JBEIGB010000076.1:0-18577 GCA_040382095.1 Lewinellaceae bacterium | reverse complement strand
GTTTTGTTGATTTTTCGAAGCAAAATCAACAAAACCGGTGTCTCATGAAAATATTCTTTGGCGGCGCAAGCCGCCAAAAGACCTTTGAGACGGCCTCATTATTGGCGGCGAACGCCGCCAATAATCATTTACTGCTTTACAAAGCGTGCGTTGGCCCGGAGGACACCCTGGCGGTCATAACCCGCCAGCAGGTAAATACCGCGGTCGAGGCCGGTGAGGTCCACAGAGACCCCTGCCTGTCCATTGGTGACAAAAGCTCCCACGCGTTGTCCTACCAGGTTGAAGATTTCAAAGCGGAACAATTCCAGGGAGTTGTCCACGATGAGGGTTTCGCTGGCCGGGTTAGGGTAGATCCCCAACTTTTCGACCTGTAATTCACGCGTAGAAGTTGTTGTGGTACATTGGGCATCACCGATGGCGATATCGTCGAAATAGTACTTTTTCTCTGTCGCCGGGATGTTTTTAAGGTCCATAATGATAGCGAAAGTAGAATAAATGGCTCCATCGGGAATATTCCATGTTGGATTGAGTGCAGGATAGTTCCAGGACAAGGTCTGCCACTGGCCGGGGGTGGTGTAGTTGGCGATCGCGTCGCCGACATTAGGGGCGCCATTTGGACTCCTTTCTACCTTGAGGACCACCTCTGCTGCCTGGTCCATCCATACTTTCATCGTCATTTTCTTATTATTCCCCATAAACACCTGTGCGGGAAGGGCGTCGTTGAACATACCCTGCCATGGGTTTGGCCCCACTTCCTCAACGAACTCCCCAACCTTATTACTCGGATTGAGCGCGGATTTCTTTGGGTTGTCCACGACGACGTTCACGCGCTTACCCTCCAGGGCTACTGCCCCGAAATACTGCCAGGTACCCAGATTATCGGCAGGGGTCTCGAAGGTGGAAACACAGCCGGTGTAGGGCTCGCGGCGCCATTCGATGTCATCCACATAGTAGGTGTCGCCTTCGGGCGATACTTTTCCGGCGTTAAAGAAGAGCACCAACTTAGTATTTTTCTTCCCTGCTGCCGATTTAAAACTGATCTGATATTCTACCCATTTGCCTACATCGCCGGCTTTGATTTCTGAGAAAACTTCGGCCTGCATGCCACCTTCCAGCTTGAAGAGGACAGGAACAGCCTTTGCAGCGTAGATTTTTACGGCGAGTGTGTTATAGCTGCTCAGGTCAAATTCCCTGCCCACGTCCCATACCAGCGCCGACCATTCTTTTGCCCCTGCCGGGTCAACATATTTCAGGACTTTGTCGTTAGCACTCGAATTGATCCCACCGGGGAAGGGGTTGCGTACCACTTCAAGCGTGGTGGGATCGGTGGCAAACAAGTTGGTGAAGTTGCGCTGGCAGTCGAAATCATCAATTACATTGAGGTCTTTCACAGCACCTTCACAGGGGTCCACCGTGGCTTTGGTTTGGGTGAGGTTGTCGAAATACCAGGTAGCGGTAGCGGCGAGGTCGGGATCGAATACGATCTCTACGCGTTCGAAATCCTTGATATTTTTGAAATTATCGAAGTTGAAGGACAAGTCCACCCATTTTTTGGTTTGGGAGATTGGCCGGTTGATTTCTTTTGTGCCATCTACGACACTAATGAGTTTGAGCGTGAGGCTTTTTGCGCCATCAGGTGCCCACACCTGTAGGTTGACCTGCGGGAAGCTGCTCAGGCTAAAGTTGGCTGGAAGCAGGGCTTTGAGTCCGCCGAGCTTTGAGCTGCCTTTGGTATAGGAGCCTACCTTGTCTGTTGTATTGGCACCGCTCTTGTCGGGGTTGTTAATCCCTCCATTGAATTTGCCAAAAACGGACTCTGCACCGAGGGATTCCCAGCTTTGCTTCGGCGTAGGCTCGAAATCTTCGAGTTTCACCAGGCCTTGTTCTTCCAGGCGGATATCATCAATATAGTAAATGGTATCTGCACCGGGTTCTTTACCCGCGTTGAAGAAGAAGACCAGTTTCTGGAAAGCCCTGCCGGCCTCGCCGCTGAAATCGGCAGAATATTCGACCCATTTTTTGATTTCGGTTACCGGACGGTCAATTTCTTTATTCCCCCCCGTGCCTTCCATTTTAAACTTCAGGGTTCCGGCTATGGGTGCCCAGACTTTTATTTTTACGACATTCCGGTCTTGTAGCGGGATGTTCTCCCCGTCAAAATCCAGTACGAGAGCGTGCCATTCCCCGGTGCGGTCGTTGTAGCGGCCTACCTTTGGGCTATCGTTGGCCGCGCCTTTATCCGGGTTGTTCACGACGGTCACGTCGTTGAAGCCTGGGTTGGCATAGGCGATATTTCGCTGGCACTCGAAGTCATCGAGCATAGAAACGACTTTCTGCACCCCATCGCAGGCTCCTGATGGTTCTACGATCAGGTTGTCGAACAGGTAGGTGCCTCCGCTGGTATCTACACCGGGGTCAAAAAACAGCAGAATTTTGCTCAGGTCGCTGATGTTTTTCGCTGCGCTGAAGTTGAAGGTATATTCGATCCATTGTCCGGTAACGGCGATATTTCTTTTTTCCTCTATACGCGCCGAGTTGTCCTTATTCTCCATTTTAAAGATAAAGGAGGTAGGTCTTTCCGCTTTGACCATAATCCGGAACTGGTTGTAGCGGGAAAGGTTGAGTGGTTGGGGGAGTTCTGTGAGGAAAAGGCTGTAGGCGGAGCCTTTCTTTTTAGTATAGGACCCTACTTTGCCGCCGGTATTGATTTTTAGCGTATCGCCGCCTGGAGGGTTATCAATTACGGCGAAAGTACCTTCTTTGGCATCCCAGTTAAGTTTTGCGCCGCCTTCAAAATTTTCCAGGACGAAGAAGGCGGGTGCTTCCTCGAGCCTCAGATCGTCGAAGAAATAAATATCATTGGCACCGGGCAAAACGCCGGCATTGAAGAACAGGACGAGTTTCTGGTATTTTTTACCTTGTTGGTTGGTAAAATCGGCCGAATATTCCACCCATTTATTGAGTTCGGTGATTTGGGCATCTATTTCTTTACCGCCATCTGTGCCTTCCAGTTTGAATTTAAGGGTGCCAGCTTTAGCGGCCCAGACTTTTATTTTAACCACGCTGCGCTGTTCGAGCGGGATATCGCCGGGGAAACCCACCACAAATGCGTGCCATTCGCTGAGGGTATCGCGGTAGCGGGCAACTTTATCGCTGGTGTTGATACCAGTTTTGCTGGGGTTATTGACAACGCTGAAGTCCACATAGCCTGGGTCTGCATAAGATGCGGAGCGGTTGCATTCAAAATCATCCAGGATTGAAGGGTTGGCTGCTACGCCCGAGCAGGCTTCCGCCACCAGGTTGTCAAACAGGTACACATCGCTGCTGCCTTCCACCCCGGGGTCGAAGAACAGGATGACTTTGTTCATACCCGTAGAAGCTTTTTTGCCAGCAAAGTTGAAAGAGTATTCCACCCATTGATTGGGAACGGCGATACGTCTTGTTTCTTCGATAAAATCCCCTCCGCCTTCAATTTTGAAGATGAAGTTTGTCGCTTTAGGTGCTTTTACCATAATTCTGAAGCGGTTATTGACCGACAGGTTAAGGGGCTGAGGTAATTCTGCGATAAGCAGGCTGTAGGATCGGTCTGCCTGTTTGGTATAGGCACCAACTTTGCCGCCTTTGTTCAAGCGAAGGGTATCTCCGCCTGCCGGATTATCAATGATTGCGAAGGAGCCGTCTCCGGCCCTCCAGGGCATTTTTGCTCCCCCTTCAAAATCCTCCAGTACCACCTGGCCGAATGCAAGCGCAGGCAGCAGGAAGAAGAGGAGTTGCAGCATGGGTAAGGAACGTAATTTCATAGTTCTCGTTTTTAGGTGAGTAAAATTATGGTTGAATGACAAAAACTGTACTGCTGTATTGCTGACCTGCACTCAGGCGCAGGAGATAGATGCCTGGGGCGAAGCCGGGGAGTTTTAGCACCATATCGTGCGTACCTTCGGGGTATCTTCCGGTATTTCCCGGGGCATGACGTAGCTGGCCGCCCATGTCATAGATCTGGATTTGTACATGAGCGGGGTAGGGGAGATGGAATTCCACGCGCGGGCTCGTCCCCGATGGGTTTGGACTGACCTTGAGGGCGAAATAATCCGGGGTTTTATATTCGGGGCCACTGGCGGGCGTCGCTGCCGCAAAGCCTGTTTTTTCTAAGGCTGTCCGGATTTCCGGGGCTTGCATAAATAGATCCCATAAAAAACCGCTGCGGTGGTTTTCAATCATCGTCAGGATGGGTCCCTGGTCAATTGCAAGGTAGGAGTTGGCAAACCAGTTTTCTTTGAGGTTGAAGGCATCGTAAAAACCCATAGGTCCCCAGAGCCGGCTGCCATACTCGCGGTAAAAATGTTTGAGCGCCGCAATGGACTCTGTGGGGGTATAAGGCATGGAACTGATTGCGGCAGTCGGTGCGATCGTACCATTATCGCCGCCCGATGTCGGCTCATGGGCCATGTAGCCGACGAGCGGGTCATCACTGGCAGTCAAGCCCCAGCAATTGGGCCCATATCCCGGGAATTGACGGGGGTTGACCATACAATAGGCCCGGTTGATGAGGGTCTGGTTGCGGTTTTGTTCAAAATAGTTGGCATATTGGTCTTTTTTATTCCTTGGGTCAAACCCCATGAAGGAATAATGGGTGAAGAACAAGGGCCCGCCGCCTACTCCGCCGAGGGGTAGTTTAAAACCATAATAGCTGCTGCCGTTGCGGATAGATCCATTGTTTGCCCAGCCAGTATTCCACAGGCTTTCAGGCAGGGGGAAAGTGGGGGAGGCCGTTCCGAGTAAATAGACGATTAGGGTCTCATTCCAGCCCCTGACGGGCAGGTTCATAGTAAACTGATAGTTTGGTGACCAATGCCAGTAAACTGCCCCCCGGTCCTGGCGGTACCAGTCCCAGTTGACGGCTTCCCAGAGGGATTGGATTTTGTCCCGTAACCTGTTTTCCTCCGGGGTATTCTGAGTGAAAAAATGCCTCGCGGCGATCAGCCCCTGGAAGAGAAATGCGGTTTCGACAATATCCCCACCATCGTCCCTTGTACTGAAGGGGATGGTTTTTCCGGTCGTCCCGTCCATCCAATGGGGGAAAACTCCTTTGAACCGATCGGCCTTCTCCAGGAAATTCAGGATTTTCAACATCCGCTCACTGCCTTCGCTACGCGTGATGAAGCCACGGTATATGCCGGTGAGGATAGCAAAAACACCAAAACCGCTGCCGCCAATGGTCACCACATTATTGGAAGTGTTCCGCTCCCTGGAAAGCCCCGAAACAGGATGTGCATAATCCCAGAAATACCTGAAAGTGTAACGCTGTACCATATCCAGGAACTGGGTGTCGTTCATTGGCGACATGGTGGCGTTGACTACAGGCGATGGCGCTGATTCCAGGCCGGACGCGTTCCTTGCACGGATATGATAGGTAAGCGCACCTGCAGGAGGATTCGTATGGAAGTCCTGCCAGACCGAATCGCTCCCGATAAGGGTTTTTACCAGTGAAAAAGTGGTGCCGGCATTATCGGAACGGTAAACCGTCCAGGCAGCCGGCGGGCTGGCAGGCAACGACCAGCTCAGCTCCACATGCCGCTCGTACCCTTTTGCGGCAACTTTTGTCGGGGCCAGGAGGCTGCCCTGTCCCGCTCCGCCTTTATACGTTTTTACTTCGTCAATCAGCAGGACGTGTTCCTGCCCATCGGATGATCCCTGCCCAAAAATGACCGCTTTGACCTGGCTAAACTGTATAGGCGTCTGAGCTGGGTCTTTAAAGAATATGGATAGCGGTATTTTTACCAGGCTCCACGTCTGGGCGGGTAAATCCCCCGCATAATCAGATATGGGGTATTTACGGGATTTGGTGACCCCAGGCGCCCCTTCCAGAAATAATAATGGCCAATGGCTTTTGGACAGGCCAGAGGGCGCGTACGCCCAGAATGAAAGGGTATCAGAGGTAGATATGTTTTGAAAGGGGAAGCCGGGGGCAATCACCAGCGCCGACCAGTCCCCGCCGGTCTTAGAAGTCCACTTAAGCCGCAGGCTGTTGTTTCCTTGAAATGCAGTCGTGGAAGTCGGGATTTTGTCCCCTGAAGGCCCTGTTTGCTCCAGGGTGCTCGGGAGGGTTTTGAAAGCAAGGCCAGAATCGTAAAATCCAGGGTTGTTGGCATCGCGAAAAAAGAACACCTCCTGGGCCATAACGAATGAACTGCCCGATAGCATCAGGGAAAACCCCGTCAATAAACCTTGAAAAAATTTTCGCATCCAATTTATTTTAATCGCCGTGTACTACGCCAAAGCACCATCGCTGTCAGGAATGGCTTTATGTGCCTGCCAATTGGCGGAATAATTATTTAACAGACATAAATTCAACAAAAATAAATAAGGTAAACACACGCCTTTACTTAACAATGATAAGGCATTTTTTTGCAGGTGTACTAAATTGCACCTCACCAAGACTACGCCAGTGACAAAAATCATCCGTACTGCATCAGGAATGAGGTGAGATTGTCGTCATTCTCCAGATGGAGTTTTTTACGCAGCCGGTAACGTTTGTTTTCGATCCCGCGCAAGGAGATATTGAGCAGGGGAGCGATTTCTTTTGAGCTGAGGTTCATTTTCAGGTAGGCAGCGAGGCGCAGGTCACCGGGGGTGAGGTCGGGAAAATCTGCTTTGAGTTTTTTCAAAAATACCTCGTGTACCTGTGTGAAATTGGTTTCAAAAATTTCCCAGTCCTGTTCATCGCTGAGGTGGTCGTCGAGCAGGCGTACCATGCGCTGCAGGTATTTGTCTGGCATACGGTCTCCGAGTTCTGCTTTGACCCGGAGCAATGCTTCCTTGATCTGGAGGAGGGTTTCGTTTTTTCGAATGAGGTTGAAGGTTGAATTGGCCAGTTGGCTGCTTTTACTTAATACGTCAATCTGGAGCTGTTCGGCCTGTGCCTGTAACAACTGGCTGTGCAGTTGCCGTTCTTTTTCGATGCTGAGCCGGCGGCGCTGTACCGCCAGCCGGTGATGGTGGAGGCGGTATAGCAACAGCCATAGCGACGCAAGTGCGGAAAGATATAAAATAACCATCCAGGGGCTTTGGTACCAGTAGCGGGAAATAACGAAACGCGAAATTGCAGTGGAGGGGGCAAGGTCTGACTGAAGTTCCAAGGTATATGCCCCGGGTGGTAGCTTGGTGAATTCCCGCGTACTTTCAAAACTCCACGCGCTCCAGCTTTCCATGACCGGCCTGAGCCGATAGCGAAAGGCGGGTTTTTGGGTGAACAAAGGCAAAGCAAATTGTGCTTCGATCGAATTGCTGTGTGCGGGGAGGATAAGCGCATCGCCCCTTATTGTGTATGCCGGCCGTCTGTTGCCGGGTATTTCGGTATTAACAGGGGAAAGGGATTTTATGCGCGGGCGCAAGGGGGCAGGGGCAGCCTTGCGGTTCGTAGAGGGCAGCAAGGCAAAACCATTGTCCATGCACAACAGGTAAAGGCTGTCGTTTAGGACTTCGACGGTCTCATTATTTTTTACCAGGCTTGCAGGTAGCCACTGTACAATGTCATTGTCCCTGACCAGGGCAAGCCTGCCCTGAAAAACCAGAAACCGCGTGCCCCGATGTTCAATGACCAGCTTGCCGTTTCCAAACTGTAGCCCAGACGGGACGAGCAGTGGCGAAGGCACACAGCGACGGTGCTTTTCCTCCCACCGGTAATATCTGTCTTTCGCCCAGATCAGCAAACGGCCTTTTTCTAAAAGCAGGGACAGATTGTAGGCAGAGGGAAGCCCGCTGCGCGTATCTATGGTGTCGAGCTGTAAGATACGGGAGGCATCGGTGCTGATTTTTAGCCGGTAAGCACCTTCATAGGGGTTGACCGCCCATAAATAGCCACCGGGGTCCGGTTGCAGGTATCGGATAGGGCAGGCGATACCTTCCATTTTTTGATAAAAGGCCCACTGCCCGGAAGCGTTTTTTCTAAAAACCGCTATGCCGGTGTAAGTGCCCTGCAGCAGGACGTCGGGGTTGGAAGGCAGTGGGACGGTGTTCCATCCGCCAGTCATCGGGCTGAGTGGGATGGCCCTGTCGCCTTCTATCCTGAAAGTGCCCTGGTTGTGCCCACAAAGGAGCTGTTTGTTGAAAACTTCGAGTTCCCATACCTGGCCCTGGGTGCCTTGCAGCAGCGTGAACGGACCGAGCTGGCGCCCAGCCTGGAAGGGGCCGGCAAAGAGCCCTTGATTGGTGCCGAGGTAGAGGCGACCCCCAAATAGCCTTGCCGTATAGACTGTCCCTATGATGCCTTGATTATCAGAATAGTATAGGAGGGGATCGCCAAATGCGAGCATGTCAATGCCCTGGTCGAGGCCCGCCCACAAATTGCCGCCGCTATCTTCAAAAAGGGATAAAACAGTATTGTTCTGAAGCCCATTGGCACGGTTGAGGTGCAGAAAACTCCGGTAGTCGGCGTGGAAGATATAAAGCCCGTTCAGGATCGCACCGATGGCCAGTCGCCCATCCTTGAGGCGGAGCATTTTATTGATGCCAAATTTGCTCAAGGCGGCGTTGGCAGGGTGCTCCCAGGGAAAAAATCGCTGTCCGTCATACCTGTACAGGCCGGCTTCCTGGGTAGCAGCAATCATACCCCCGTTGTCGGCAACCAGCCCGGTAACGGTCTTGTCGGAAAATACCTGGCTGCCGGGAAGGAAGGACCATTCATTGGTGGCATTGAGGCGGTAGAGACCTTTACCAATAACAGGAGCGATAATCTGTCCATCTACTTTTTGCAGGAACATAATCGTGCCCGGAATGGGTACTTTCGAGACCTTAAAGTAGTCGTAAAAGAACAATGCACCGAACGATTGAAAATAAATACCGTTGCCGGCATCGAGGATATGCCAGATTTCCTGTTGGTCCACCTCGCGTTCCGGCAGACTTTTGCTCAAGGTGCGGTAAATAGGCTTGCCCTGCCCGTCGCGTTCCCAAAACCCAAATTCTTCATACGCCCCGGTAAAGATAATCCCGTCCCTGCCGGCTACTACTGCCCTGACCGTCTGCCCCCCAGGCAATGGGTGTAGTTTCCAGCTGCTCCCGTCAAACTCCAGCAAGCCGTCTGTATTGGCAAAGTACAAATACCCATCGGAGGACTGCGCTGCCGACCAGTTCTGGTTATGTGCCCCGTATTCTTGTTTGCTGTAATGTGCAAGCCGGGGAGGTAATCCGTGCTGCCCTGGCATCCGGATGGCAACCAATATGACCGCCGTTATAATCAAAAGCCTTTTCATTCCACAGTCTATTATGCAGAAGGTCAAGTTTAAGGGTTTCAAATTAGGAAAGCTAAAAAAGCTTTGATTTTTTTGTGGAAAAAAGTAACGTGGAAAATCAAACCTGGAACTGGCTGCGCAGGGCATTTGGCCTGTTGCGCAAGGCTGGCCCCGCGCCGGATACCCGTAAAGGGTTGGAATATGTAAAAAAAGAAGGGGTTTCCCTCGCTATGGATATTTATCTGCCGCCGGTTATTCGGGGAAGCCGCCCGCTACTGTTGTTTGTACATGGCGGGGGATTTTCCGAAGGGCGGCGCGATGATCCCCGCTATGTGCAGTTTGCAGGTAGTATGGCCGGGGCAGGGTATCCGGTCGCATCGGTTTCTTACCGGCTGACGATGAAAGGTCGGTCATTTGGCTGTGACCAGCCCGCTGCGAACAAGCGCGCAACCTTCCGGGCGGCTGCAGAGGATATCTGGGATGCTACCATTTACTTGCTGGAAAATGGATCTTCCCTGGGCCTCGATCTGTCTGCGGGGATCGTCCTCTGTGGCAGTAGTGCCGGTGCCGAGGCCGTAATGCATGCCGCCTACTGGCCGGATGCTGCCCTGCCGGCCGGCTTCCGCTATGCGGGGTGTATCGGTATGGCAGCAGCAATCATTGATCTCGAATGGATTACCAGGGAAAATGCGCTGCCCTCCCTGATGTTTCATGGTATTGATGACCCCCTCGTTCCTTTCGGCTCCGATTCCCACCATTATTGTGCACCACACCTGCCCGGTTATCTGCTCCTGCACGGGAGTAAAAGTATCGCCCGCCACCTCAGCGCACTGGACAAGCCATACTTTCTTGTAGAAGGCCGCGAAGGCGGACATGGATGGGCAGACAAACCCATGTTCGACCACCTCGATATTATACACCGTTTCCTGGAGGAGTGGGTGGCCAAACCCGGCCTGGCCCAACAGGAATTAACGCTTTCATGGGCGTAATTGACCTTTCGCCGCTTCCTGATTATCTGTGGTAAATATGAAATAGGTTTTCCCAAGGCTGTAAGGCGAAGGGAAAACCTATTTTTTTCTGTACTGACGGGTAAAAAAGGAACGATGCGAAAAATAGCGGGCTAAGCTATTTCTGAAAGTGGAAGCCCAATATCCCACCGATTTCCGCGTAGTACTTGCGGACTCCCATACCCCATTTCCGAAAAAATATTCAGGGGATAAAAAAATATTAACCAGTGGGGGGCAGCCGCCTTTTTTCGCTTTTACATATAACATAAAAATTATATGTAAAAATTATTTAAATTAATAATACTTATATATCATTGTATTTTAATTGTTTTCATATTCAGGAAAGTCTTTTTATAAATAGGTAGCCCGGCCATTTCCTTCTGCCGGATCAGGCTACAACACGTCATTGGGAAAATCAAGCAAATATTGAATTTATTTTAACAAAATATTGATTTAAAAATTAGTCAATCAATATTTTGTGTAATTTTTTTTTAAAAAAAAATCAACAAAATACCAATATTGTTTTTGGAACTGGTATGAAGTCAGGGCATCTTTGACCTATCAAAGACGAATAATGCGGAACGACCTTTTAAGGTCCTATGCGTGCATGCATAAGGCCGGGTAACTGCTTTTGTCTGTGATGGTGAAAAACGATGGCTTGCACGGCCTGCTTAAAAGATAAATAACCAATATTTTAATAGTGCTATGAAACATCTATCTACCAAAGCGTTGGCGATGCTGATGCTCTTACTCCCTTTTGCCTCATTTTCACAAGGAGCCGGTTGTCGCCTTGGAGGCGAAAAAGAATTCATCGAGTTGATGAAAAAGAATCTTGATACCCTGCGACAGATGGAAGGTACCTTTCGCAGGGTATATGATGCGAAAAATACGACGCTGGTCAACTTACCAATCCAGTTTCATGTTGTCAGGAATTCAACGGGGCAAACGGGAGTGACCAACTCCACACTCGAGCGATCAGTCGTTATCCTGAACGAGTATTTTGCCAATGCCGGGCTGCGGTTTTTTCAGTGTGCGGCAGTCAAATATATTGATGACAACAACCTGCACAATTTTTTTATTTCCCAGCAATCGTCGTTGGTGGCGAGGAGCTACGTGGCCAATGTCGTCAATATCTACTGTGTGAACACCATTGAAGGGGGTGGGGTAGGCGGATATACGTTTCTCCCGGGTTCCCGCCAGCCGGACCTGATCGTCATGGACGACGGCTTAATGACCACCACGACCCTTACCCATGAGATGGGCCATTTTTTCGGCCTGTTGCATACCCACGGTTCATCCAATTGCCCTAATGCAATGCCAGGGACCGATGAACTCGTGGATGGTTCCAACTGCTCGTCGGCAGGTGATTATGTTTGCGACACGCCCGCCGATCCTGGTCTGCTCGGTATAAATTGTACCCAGTATCAGGTGGACGCTTCCTGTAGTTATACCGGTAATTTCCTGGATGCACGCGGTCAGCCTTTCACGCCCGATGTACGGAATATTATGTCGTATTCCCGCTCGAGCTGCAGGAGCCGCCTTAGCCCCGGGCAATACTCGAGGATCAACGCCACTTACCTTCGTTTCCGCACTTATCTGGCTTGCAAGGACAGCGTGGGGCCGATTGTGGCAGGCTCCCCGTTTTTATCGCTGGAATCCCCGGTTTTCTTTCAGCCTAACCCTGTAAAGGCTGGCACGCCCTTTAACCTGAGCGTACAGCTTAAAAACACAGGCAGCGGAGGGTTCAAAGGCAATATCCGGATGATATTGTTCAACAAACTCGATCAACAGCTCGGGGTTATCGGCACTACGACCCTTGCGGATACCCTCCGTGCCGGGGCCGTCACCACGATGCTTCCATTTTCGAACCCCGGCTTCAAGCTTGACCCGGATACGTATAAAGTCGGGGTATATTTCCGGGCCGACAGTCTTCAGCCTTTCCAACTGGCAGGCAGTGAAAAATTTAATGCCCTGGTTAGCTTTACGGTGGAAGGTGCCCCGCAGACCTGTGTCCCGGCATCAAATGTTCGCGTTACGGAAATCGGGCTTTCCCACCTGATTTTTTCCTGGGACCCATCCCCTGTGTCTGGTGCATTCTATAAAATCTCTTACCGGGAAAAAGACAAAACCAGTTGGGTAGAACTTTCCAATTGGGCAGCAAGCCGCGTCATTATCCTCAACCGCAAGCCCTGTACAACCTACGAATTCAGGCTTAAGACTGTTTGCAGCAGTGGGGAGACCGATTGGACTTCAACCCTGAGCGCTACGACAAATGGCTGCAATGATGCCTACTGCGCGAGCTATGGGAATTCCATGCGTACCTTTATCGAAGAAGTGGCTATCGGGGTACAACGCACCATCTCCGGCAACAACTATGGCTATGGGAACTACACACAAGTCCGTACGGAAGTACGCCCGGGAAGCAGTGAGGCAATCCGACTGGTACCGGGAATGGCTTCGGGCGAGGTATTGCGCACCGTCTTTTGGCGGGTTTGGGCCGATTTCAACCGGGATGGCGATTTCTCCGATTCAGGCGAACAAGTCTTTCAGGGTTCCGAGCAAAATAACCGGACTGTCAATGCAACAATCCCAATTCCGGTATCCGCACTTTCGGGCGAAATACGCCTAAGGGTCAGCGTAGATACCCGGGAATTGCCAACGCCTTGCGCAGTCAACGATTTCAGGGAAGTTGAGGATTATACCCTGGTCGTGTCAGGGGTTGCAGAACTCCGGTTGAGCACCGCCCTGTTGGAGTTTTCCAATACCGCATCCCAGAAATCGCTTACCGTGGAAAGCTCGGGAGCGTGGACGGCAACGCCCTCCGCTTCCTGGATGAGCGTACAACCCGGCAACGGCGGAGGGGGCAGCACACAGGTTGCCGTAGTCTGTGCGGCGAACCCCACTTTGCAAACCAGAGAGGGCACTGTGGTGTTCCTGTCCGGGAATCTAAGGCAGGAGCTGCGGGTGCGCCAATTGGGTGCGCTCGCGACGGCGTCGGTGCTCGTGTACCCATACATCGGCGGTACACAGTCTTTACTGGTCAATGCAGAGGCTGCCTGCAATATCATCAAAAAGCCGGATTGGGTGAACCTCAGCTTTGGCACGGTTACGCCCGGTCAGGCAGGGCTGCCGCTCATTGTCAACTGCGTGCCCAACCCACGGGAAAATTCAAAGACTGATACGCTTAAAATCGGCTGGCCAAACGGGACAACCGCCTCGGTCCTTATTCAGCAGGCACCCAACACCCCACCTTCGAGCTGGGCGATGGTCCAAACACCGGGCAAGCACCTCATCGTGTTGTCGGACCGCCTTACCGGGGACCTGAACGGCCAGGTACTGGCCCCAGGGGATTATATCGGTATCTTCTATGCAGATGGTACCCAGGAACGTTGCGCCGGCACTGCCTTGTGGAGTGGCGAAACCGGCCTGATGACTGTCTGCGGCGATAACCCACTCACCCCCCAAAAGGATGGGATGGCTGTGGATGAAACCTTTAAGGTGCGGGTATGGAAACTGGGCAATCAAATGGAATATCGGGTGAACGCCAGGTATGCTGCCCCGGTAGTCAATGGTGTTCCTTCGCATACGAGTAGGTTTGCAGCCAATGGAGTGAGCAGACTTGAAAACGTCTCGACTGCGGCAATCTTTACTTTTACCCTTTCTCTGACCCAGGGATTCAATATGATCAGCTTCCCGGTTGCGCCGGAATCTGCAAACCCCTTCGATATGTTTGCCCCTGCGGGTACGGCTATCCGCGAATTGCAGGATGCCAATGGTGCGCGTACCAATTTCTTCTCCCGACTGAACGAACTGGGTAGCTTAAACCCTAAGAAGGGATATTTCGCATACATGGAACGGGCTGCAACGGTGGATATCCGCGGCGAAAAGATCCTCTCTTCCGCCAACCCGATCGTTTTGGAAGCCGGCTGGCACATTATCCCCTTCTGGTCGCTTACGCCCCGCCCGGTAGGAGAGGCACTGGCTTCGCTCAATGGTTCACTGGACCTGGTGAAGGATATCCAGGGCAATGCATACTCACTGATGTACGGGTTCAATAGCCTGACAAATCTGGTTCCTGGAAGGGCGTACTGGGCGCACTTGTCCAGGAGGGATACACTGGTTTTCCCGGATGCCTATATGCAGGCAACTTCCAATGGGTTCGATGGCATAGAAACGTCTCAGAGCGTCCGCGCTCTGCAGTTTAGCTTATCGCCAGTGCAAAACCCGATGATCAATTCCACGATAGTTATTTATGCCAAAGGGATTGAACACCTTCTTGAACCTGGCGATGAAATCGGGGTGTTCAGCCCTGCCGGAAAGCTTTACGGGTCTGCTGTGTTCAGGGGGAAAAATCTTGCATTATCCGTATGGGATATGCCGGAGGGCACCGCTTATGTCTTCCGAATCTGGAAAAAGTCAACAGGTACGGTACAATCGGTTGTACCGCTGTTTAAAAAGAACAGCCTTATGGCCTTCACGAAGCTTGGTCTGAGCGAGCTACTCGGCCTCGAACTTGCGCCAGAGGCCCCGGTATCCGTTGTAGCAACAAACGACTGGCAGGTTTATCCCAACCCGGTACTTGGAAATTTACTGA
The DNA here is from genome assembly GCA_040382095.1 of Lewinellaceae bacterium. Classification (GTDB taxonomy): domain Bacteria; phylum Bacteroidota; class Bacteroidia; order Chitinophagales; family Saprospiraceae; genus JADJPL01. The sequence continues at coordinate 3,749 of JBEIGB010000076.1, read as the reverse complement.
CCCTGGATCGCAAGTCCGCTACACCGGCCACCGCATTCCTGATCCATCCTCAGGGGGGTATTTTAAAGCAGTGGGCCATCAATGGCGATACGCGTCAGGAACTCGTGCTGCCCGATCTGGTGTCTGGGCTATACTACCTCCAGATTTTGGATAAGGCGGGGATACAGCGCAAACCGATTATTATTCATCAATAAGGGGCGGGGCGGCTTCCTGATCCCCCTGGGGCGTGTCCAACAGCGTTTTAGGAAGCCGCTTCGATGCCTTTGCGCCCAATTCGCGTATTTTTTCTGCCCTGCCAATCAGCGAGTCCCCGTGCCGTGGGGATTCGCTGAGTTTGTGCAGGGCTTCTTTGTATGCCAACTGTGCCTGGTCGAGGCGGAAACCGATATTTTTTAGATCTTCTACGAAAGCACAGAACTTGTCGTACAACAACCCGCTTTGGTGGGCGATCTCCAGGACGCTTTTCTTTTGCTTTTCCTGTCGCCAGATAAAAGCTACGGTGCGCATGGTCGCAAGCAGGGTAGAAGGGCTGACGAGCACGATGTTGCGGTCGAGGGCATCCAGGAAAATCTTCTGGTCCTGTTGCATTGCAAGGCCAAAGGCAGGTTCTATCGGAACAAATAAAAGCAGGTAATCCGGGGTGTTGATTTGATAGATTTGCTGGTAATTTTTGCCGCCCAGCTCGCGGACGTGCCTGCGCAGGCTATCCAAATGTTCTTTTAATGCCTTTTCCCTGTCGCTGCCCTCGGGGAGGCTGCAATACCGCTCATAGGCACTTAGCGATACTTTCGCATCAATGACGAGGTGCTTGTCTTCTGGCAGGTGGATGATGAAATCCGGTCTTTGGAGCTTTCCCGCTTCATTGCTGAAGGTGGATTGTACGGCGTAATGGATGGTTTTGACCAGCCCGGCGCGTTGCAGCAAGGTCTCGAGCTGAAGCTCCCCCCAGTCGCCCTGGGTTTTGTTGTCCCCCTTCAGCGCAACAGCCAGGTTATTAGCGTCATTGCTGAGCTGGACATTGAGCTCCCGGAGCTGTTCGATTTCTCTTTTGAGCGAGCTGCGGTCGCGGGTCTCTTCTATGAAACGTTTTTCTATGCCTTCTTCAAAGCTCTTTATCCGCTCGCGCAGCGGTGCGAGGAGGTGCTGAAGCTGCTCGTGGTTGTGTTGGGTGAATTTTTGGCTCTTTTCCTCCAAAAGCTGGCTGGCTACACGTTCAAACTCTATGCGGAATTGCTCGCGGAGCTGTCCGATTTCCCCTTTCTGCGCCTCGAGCTTGTCCAGGGTATGGCGCAACTGCTGTTCGTTGGCAGCGAGTTCCCCGGTATTTTTGCGCAGTTCTGCCTCCATTTCCCGCGCCTGTGCCCTCAGGGCAGCCGATTGCTCCTGAAGGAGATTATAAGACTCGCGGGGAATGCTGTCATGCGTGCCTCCCTGATTTTTCCAGCGGTATTTGGCAATAAGGGTCGCACTCAGTGCTCCAATGAGGAGGCCAAGCATCAGAAAAGCGAGTGCGAGCAGTAGGTTCGTCTCCATAATTTGCTTCTGCTAAACGCATTTGAAAAAAATGTTGACACAAATATAGTCAAAGGAGGTTGTTTTTTAAAATAAATGTTTTAAATGCACCAAAGAGGCTGGCCGAAATAAAATTCTATTAAAATATTCTGGGGTTGTGTAAAAATTGTGAATGGGGCTATCCCGAAAGTCCTTTGGTGGCATTCGCCACCAAAGAATATTTTTTTACAACACCGAAGGCGGCAGAATACTTTTCACACAACCCCATACTTACCACCCACCCCAAAAAAACCTGAGGGTAAAAATGTATTTTTGCCCCGGCCAAACAAAAAAATACACCAATGAAGACCAAAATCTACTTTGCGCTTGTCTGCACCCTCGCTTTTTCGCCAGTTTCGGAAATTGGTGCTCAATCCGATACCCTTGAATTACCGGAAGTGGTGATTGCCGACAACCGGATGGATATTCCTTTCTCTGCTCAGTCCCGCAGCATCCAAATTATCCGGAAGGCAGAGATGTTGTCTGCACCGGTTAACAGTGTAGCTGAATTACTACAATACGTGCCGGGCGTAGATATCCGGCAACGTGGCGTAAATGGAGCGCAGGTGGACGTCGGCATCCGTGGAGGGTCTTTTGACCAGACATTAATCTTGCTGAATGGGGTTAAGATCAGCGATTTGCAGACGGGGCATCATTCCATGAATCTTCCGGTGGACTGGGAAGCGGTGGAGCGCATCGAAGTGCTGAAAGGCCCTGCTGCGCGGATTTATGGACAAAATGCCTTTGCTGGGGCAATCAATATCGTTACGCGGGCACCGCAGCAGCGTTTTGCGAGGGTTTCTCTTCAGGCCGGGGATTTCGGATTGGGTAGGGTAGCGGCAGGGGTATCGCTGCCTGGGAAGAAAAGCCGTCAATATTTTTCTTATGCCCACGATTTCACCGGTGGCTACCGCTATAATACGGATTACCGGATGCATACGGCTTCGTTCCAACAGGAAATCCAAACCTCCGGGGCGCCGTTGAATATTTTTGCCGGATGGAGCGGGCGCGATTTTGGCGCCAATGGTTTCTACGGCAGCCCTTCGTTTAAAGAACAATATGAGCGCTTGCACACGACCTTGCTGAGTATAGATACCCGAAAGACGCTGGGTGCTTTGGTCCTTATTCCGCGAGTTTACTGGCGCTTCAATCAGGATGAATACCTTTTTACCCGCAGTAACCCGCAGGCATTCCGGAATTTTCACAAGACCCAGAATTATGGAATCGAGCTCAATGCGCGCTATACATCGGGTTTGGGGGTATCCGGTTTTGGGATAGATGCTGCCCGTCAGCTTTTGTTCAGCAACCGGCTCGGAAACCGGGAGCGCACAGCTATCGGCGTATTCGCCGAACACCGTTTCGAGTGGGGCAAAGTGGATTTAACGCCGGGGGCGCTGTTGAGCTATTACAGTGATTTTGGTGCCCGCTTGCTGCCTGGTATCGAAGGCGGATGGCAACTTTCCTCCTCCTGGCGGGCTTATGGCAATGCGGGTTATACCTTCCGGGTGCCTACTTTCACCGATTTGTATTACCAGGACCCCGGCAATATAGGCAACCCTGATTTACGGCCGGAATCGGCACTGTCTTTTGAGGCAGGGCTGAAATACCTCCGTCCCAGACTGCTTGCATCTTTGGCGTATTTCAACCGCCGTAGCGATGACCTGATCGACTGGACCAAGGTAAGGCCCACCGACCGCTGGCAGACCCGCAACCTCGGCAATGTCGTCTTCAATGGCTGGGAACTTGCCCTGGATGCTTCACCAAACCCCAAAATCGCCAAAGTTTATCTTTCCTACACCTTTATCGAGGCTACCCAGTCGCGGGATGCCGCTTTTCTCTCCCGCTATGCCCTGGATCAGTTGCGGCATCAGTTGATCGGCGGTGCCGACTTACGGCTTGGCAGTCACCTGAGCGCAGGTGCTCGTTTTCGCTATCTCGACCGCGTCAACCTAGACGATTATGCAGTGGCCGACCTTCGCCTCCGCTGGCAGGAAAATGCCTGGAGCCTTTTTGCAGAAGCGACCAATCTGACGAATACCGCCTACACCGAGACCAACCTCGTACCTATGCCCGGAAGATGGTTTTCGCTGGGCCTATCACTCGAGTTTTTGAAATAGACGGGGGACGGGAGACGGGAGACGGTGGACGGGGGACGGGGACGGGAGACGGGAGACGGGAGACGGTGGACGGGAGACGGT
>JBEIGB010000075.1:0-18735 GCA_040382095.1 Lewinellaceae bacterium | reverse complement strand
GTGAAAACGGCGCTCTAGAAGAATCATTTTGCTGCCGAAGGCGGCATATACATTTATACCTTCGCGAGCAGGTGAGGTCTTTCCTGATGTATTTTGACGACGAGTTCGCCAAAAAGCGTATTTGCCCAGGCGAACCATTTGCGCGTGAAGTCAGCGGGGTCGTCCATATCGAAAGCCTCGTGCATGAAGCCGGTATTCGCGTGTGTGCGCTTGAGCATACGCAGGCATTGCAGTATCTCGGCATCATCAGTGCTCGTCATGGCGCGCAGGATGATCCCCATCGGCCATATCCTGCGGCGGCCGCTGTGGGGGCTCGCCTGCCCTTCCGCAGCTTTGCCACGGAAAAAGTAAGGGTTATTGTCGCTCAGCAGGAAGCGGCGGGTACGCAGGTACAAAGGATCTGAGGAACGGTGGACACCCAGGTAGGCCAGCGACATCAGGCTGGGCACGTTGGCATCGTCCTGGAAAAGGGCATTTCCGTAACCATCCACTTCATACGCATAGATTTTGCCGAAGCCCAGATGCTTTACAATGGCGTACTGGTTAATGGCTGCCTGCACCTCGTCGGCGAAAGCAGTGCAGGCCGCTGCGAAAGCGGGGTCGCGCAGCACCTGCGTATAGATTTCTGCCAACTGTCGCAGGGACTGGACGGCAAAGAGATTGGAGGGGATCAGAAAAGGCAGTACCGTGGAATCGTCCGAGGGGCGGAACATCGAAGCGATCAAGCCTACCGGCCGGATCAGGTGCCCTTTACCGCTAAATGGGGGTGCGTCAATCATCCAGGTGGTCATCCGGGTAAAGTAGTACGGGCTGTCGCCATTTTTCCGCTGCTCGGTGCGGAAGGTTTCCACAATGAGGCGCATCGCCTGATCCCAGGTTCTATCAAAAATGGCGGTATCCCCTGAATTTTTCCAATACCCGTGGGATAAGCGTACCACATAACACAAGGAATCTATTTCCCACTTGCGTTCGTGCACCCCGGGGAGCAGGACCGGACGGTCGTCTTTCCATTCCGACTCCCTGGAGCCATCCTTGTAAAAGGCATTGGCGTAGGGGTCGAGCAGCACACATTGCACCTGTCGGTTGACCAATCCCTGCACCAGAAGGCGCAGGGGGTCGTCTGCTTTCATCAGGGGCAGATAGGGCCAGACCTGAGCGCAGGAATCCCTCAGCCACATGGCATCAATATCCCCGGTAATGACAAAAGTATCGGGCTTGCCATTCAATTCCCCGAAATCCACCGTAGTATCCAGGGTATTGGGATAACAATTTTCAAACATCCAGGCCAGCTCGGCATCCGGGATGGCGCGTTTGATTGTATCCATTTGTTGCTCTAATGCCACACTTGTGAACTTGCGTGCCCCGGGTGCAGGCCGCTGGGAAACAAACTGTGGCCGGTAGCCGGCAAATAGGGTGTTGGGCTGCATCAAGCCTGCCGCGGCTAAGGCACCGCCGGCATAAAGAAATTTTCTGCGTTCCATGATATTTTTTATTTGGCCTGGGACAATAATACAAAAAAATCGGTGCAAATTGCCACAAAGTACATCTGGCCTTAATATGGGCAAACGACTGGATATTTGGCTCGTGGAATCCGGGCAGGTAGAATCGCGGGAAAAAGCGCAGTTTGCAATCAAGGGTAAGTTGATCAGCGTCAACGGGAAAACGGCAATAAAGGCTTCCCTGAAGGTATATCCCGGCGATGAAGTGACCCTCCACGCCCCTCCCCTGCCCTATGTCGGGAAAGGTGGGTTAAAGCTGGAAAAAGCGGTGCGCACTTTCCTGCTGGACTTTTCCGGCTCCCTGGTAGCCGATATCGGCGCATCTACCGGAGGGTTCACGGACTGCGCCCTGCGCCATGGAGCGATCAAAGTATATGCGATAGATAGCGGGCACAGCCAATTACACCCCAGCCTGGTAAAAGACGAACGGGTAGTATCCCTGGAGGGCCTGGATATTCGGCAGCTCCTGCCCGGACACCTCGACCATCAACGTATGGATTGGATCCTGGTGGATGTGTCTTTTATCTCCCTTTCCCATATCCTCCCCTTGCTCCCGCCTTTGCTCAAACCTGGTGGCAAGGTATTATGCCTCGTCAAACCACAATTTGAAATGGGCAAAAAAACCGCTCAAAAAGGTGGTATCGTGAAGGACAAGCGGCTGCGGGAAAAAGCACTACGGGATGTCCTCCAGCTTGCAGAATGCCTCGGTTTTGAAATTATCGGCCAAATTGCCACCGATGTAGAGGATGAAAACAAGAAAAATCTGGAATATCTTTGTTGCTTTACCTTGGGATAAATTTTGCAGGACAGAAACTGCCGTTTTATCAAAGCAAACGTCCGGGAGTCTTTACAAATTCCCCCGGACCCTATCTAAACGCATTTATGCACAACGAGACCTTAGGAAACCTGCTTTACCGCGAGCTGGAAAAAATCTGCGGGCGCGAGGATCAGGCGGCACTGCAACAGGTAGAATCCGCTTACAGGTTGCTCGGTATCGTATTCAGCGAAGCCACTAAACAGGAGCGGTTGCGGTTCAACACCCTGTTCGCCAGGATTGCATATTCATCACAGAAATACCGCTTAAGCCCAGGCCTCCAGTTCTATGTCCACAACTTCCGAAAGCAGGCAGCCGACGCCCTTTATGCACAAAACTTCCCTGCGGAAAGGGCTTATCTGCCGGAATTAGGCTTCAAGGTATTGTACGAGAGCATCGGCCATTTGTTTGGAGGCCTCCCCCCCAAATCCCTGGCTACCCTCAGCGGCAGCGAGTGGCCATTTCCCCTTCGCCCGGCAGAAATCCAGTCGTTCAAACCCCATGCCCGCGTCATTGCCCTCGACCACTTCCCACTGGAAAAACAACTGCTCGTCAAAGACGAGGCCTGCCCAGAACCCGATATCCGCGTGCAGTACGACCTACCCGACCGCAACGAACAGTTCAATTCCAGTATCCAGGTCATGGTGGACTCGATCGGTTTCCCGCTGAACCTGGAATTGGTGGATGTCGAAATAGACACTGCAGGCATCTACCGACCCCGCGCCCTGGTGATCGAACCCGACTACCTCACCGATGTCACCGCGATAGCCGAATGCTTCAAAGCTGGCGGGACCTTCCCGGAAGCTTATCTCCTCAGGAAATTCCTCCCATTTGAACAAAGCCTCCCCATCCTCCAGGGGAATATCGCCAATTTTTTTCTCGATGAACTCATGGTTGACCTCGACGCGGATTATCGCCAGACCCTGATGAAATTATTCAAAAATTACCCCCTGAACTTTGCCGCAATAGATGACAGGGCACTCGACGAACTACTCCAGGCATCAAAAAAACACTTCCTCCACCTCCGCAAAGTCATCCGGCAAGATCTTCCGGAATTAGGTATCAAGCCAGAAAAGTGTTACCTCGAACCCTCTTTTTACAGCTCGGTATATGGTATCCAGGGCCGCCTCGATGTTTTCTTTCACGAGGTAGGGCAATCCGCAATTATCGAGCTGAAAAGTGGCAAACCGTTCAGCCCAAACCTTTATGGAATCGGCAACAGTCACTATATACAAACCCTGCTCTACGACCTGATTATCCGCTCTGTCTTTGGAAAAAATATTGACCCCGTCAACTACATCCTCTACTCCGCCCTCGAAGAACGCCAGCTCCGCTTTGGCCCGGTCGTGAAAGCGCAGCAGTTTGAAGCCCTTCAGGTGCGCAACCGGATGCTGGGAATGGAATTCGAAATGGCAGGAATCGGGTGTAACCCCGTACTGGGCAATACCGACCTCCTAAAACAGGGCCGACGCTGGCTGCGCCATCTGGACAAGCTCAGCAACCGCCGCCTGGACCAATTCGTGGCCAGGGATACCGAAGCCTTCCAACAGGTACTCCAACGCGCCGACGAAACCGAGCAACGCTATTTCTTCGCCTTTACGGGGTTTACCGCCAGGGAGCATAAACTCTCCAAAATCGGCCTGGAAGATGTCGAAAGCATCAACGGACAAGCGACCCTCTGGCGTGCACGCGACGAAGAAAAAGAAGCCAACTTCGAAATCCTCGGAAACCTGGAAATCCTGGAAAATAACTCCGCTACAGCAGCTTTGACGATACGCCTTGGCAAAACGGAGCACACCAGCCCCCTGGCGAATTTCCGCACCGGGGATATCGCCGTACTCTACCCGACCCCTCCGGATGGAAAGTCCCCGCTCTCCAATCAATTGTTCAAATGTACCATCACTGCCCTGGAAACGACCTCTGTAACGGTACAGCTCCGCGCCCGACAGTTCAATGACCAGATTTTCCGGTCGTTCCTTTCCTGGAACCTCGAACACGACCTGATGGACAATTCCTACATCAACATGTACCGGAGCCTGTTCGATTTCCTCAAAAGCCCTGGCCGCTGGCGCGAACTCCTGCTTGGGCGCATCCCCCCCGAAATACCTGCTCCCTGCCAGATCGCCACCCCGGAAGAAATGACTCCCGAACAAGCCGCGATCTACCAAAAAATCATCGCTTCGAAAGATTATTTTCTGCTCTGGGGCCCACCGGGCACCGGTAAAACCAGTGTGATGCTGAAATACCTGCTCGGATACTGGTTTACCCATACCCGCGAAAATATCCTCCTGCTGGCTTTCACCAACCGTGCCGTGGACGAAATCTGTGCGGCTATAGAAGCCTTTAATCCCGCCCTGCGCACCCAATACCTGCGCGTAGGGTCCCGTTTCTCGACTGCGGAAACATACCAGGACCGCCTCCTGCAGGTACAGTGCGGCCATTTATCCAGGCGCCAGGAAATCCGCGAATTAATAGACGGGTGCAGAATTTTCGTCGGCACCATCGCCTCCCTTACGGGCAAAAACGAGCTGCTCGACCTCAAATCCTTCGACCGGGTCATCATTGACGAAGCCTCCCAAATCCCGGAACCATTACTCGCAGGGTTTTTGCCCCGCTTCCGGCACGCCCTGCTAATCGGCGACCACAAACAACTCCCCGCCGTCGTCCGGCAGGATGAACAAGCCTCGCTCGTACAAGACCCGGTATTGAATACCCTCGGAATCAATAACCTGCGCAACTCCCTGTTTGAACGACTGTACAAACGCTGCCACGCCCAGGACTGGGAGTGGGCATTTGCCCAGCTCAGCCACCAGGGTAGAATGCACGCCGCAGTAATGGCTTTTTCCAATAACGCCTTTTACGAGGGAAAACTGAATATCTTACCGGAAGGGGCCCCCGGCCACCTGGTACAGATCCAAAAGGACTGGCTGCAGGCCGGACAGGGCGTAGATCCGCTGGCCGATGTCCTCGCCAACCACCGAATGTTGTTTTTCCCAACCCCCAGCGACGACGAAAGCACCCAGCAAAAGACAAATATCTTTGAAGCAAAACTTGCAAAAAAACTCGTGCAGACCTACCTCGCTGTTTATTCGCAAATGGGAAAACCTCTGCATGGTGGTTCGATCGGCATCATCACCCCCTTCCGGGCACAAATCGCCCAGATCCGTTTTGCCCTCGAAGAAGCAGGCCTGGGCGGGCTACCAATCAGTATTGATACCGTAGAGCGCTACCAGGGTGGAGCCCGGGACATCATCCTTATTTCCCTTTGCACTAATTCAGGCAGGCAGATGCGCTCCATTTCATCGCTGTCCGATGAGGGTATAGACCGTAAGCTGAATGTGGCGCTTACCCGTGCCCGGGAGGCCGTGGTCATCCTCGGCAACCCGGAGCTGCTGCAGCTCAACGTACTGTATAAATCATTGCTGGAATACTGCCATTGGGTGAAGTGATAGATTTTTTCAGAGCCGCATTTTCAACGATTTTGCGAAGCAAAATCGTTGAAAATGCGGCTCTGAAAAGTTTAATAACCCCATACTTTTTTTTGGAGCGCCGAAGCGCATAACCAGTATTTATTTCGAAGCTGTAACATCCGAGGCACAACGAAAACCAGTATGGTTAAAGCCCGAATCTTCGCTTGATTTCATTCTTCGGGACACCCGGTAGCCGGTGCAGTAGCTTTCATCGCAGAGGAAAGAGCCTCCGCGGATGACCCGTTTAGGGATGGTAGGCTCTGCGGGATCGAAGGACTGTTCGGGGCCGGAGGGATCACGGAGTACTTTCTCGCCCCGGGTGAGGCTATAGGCCTGGTAATGGTATTTATCCTGGCACCATTCCCATACATTCCCCGCCATATCATATAGGCCATAGCCATTGGGCGGGAAGGAACGAACGGGAGCCGTAGCTATGAACCCATCTTCGGCGGTATTTTTGTAGGGAAAGAGGCCCTGGTAATAATTTGCCAGTTTATTGGCCGACGCCGCGGGCAGATTACCCCATGGGTATTTGGGGTCTTGCTGTCCCCCTCTTGCTGCCCATTCCCACTCTGCCTCTGTCGGCAGGCGTTTACCTGCCCACCGGGCATAAGCGGAAGCATCCAGCCAGGATATGTGTACTACGGGATGATCCATGCGCGCTGAAATATCGCTGCCTGGCCCTTCCGGGTGCCGCCAGTTGGCACCGAGGGTCCATGCCCACCACTGCGAAACGTCGTTCAGGTCAACGGGGCCATCACCAGGGCTAAACACCAGTGAGCCAGGTTGGAGAAGCGCAGCATCTGGCTCGGGGGTACCTGCCGGAAGCTGGCTTTGCATAGCTACCCAGTCAATCGCCTGTTCAGCAGTAGTAACGTAGCCCGTCGCTTTCACGAAGGCATCGAATTGGCGGTTGGTCACTTCGTGGGCATCGAGAAAAAAACCGGATATTTTTACCCGGTGCACGGGAAATTCATCTGCATCGGCCTGTCCTGCTATACCCCCCATCGCGAATACTCCTCCGGGGATAAACACCATACCCCCGGGAGCCTTGCCCCCTTGTGGTTGTTCAGAGGTACAGCTACAGGCCAGCGCCAGCAGCGAGACAATAAACAATTGCCAGGCCATCGCTTTCAATTTAACCCAAGATCTGCGGTCACTGCCTTTACCTTTTCCTGTAACATTGTATAAACCCGATCGAAATCTTCCGGTTTTTCAAGCGGGGCATTTACCGAGACGTAGAATTTGATTTTGGGCTCAGTGCCACTTGGCCGTGCCGACACTTTGGTACCATCGGCCAGCACCAGTTGCAGCACATTGGATTTTTCAATGCCCATTCCTTCGGAGATGTGCGTTACTTTACCGCTGCGCAGGTCGGTGTGGGTAAGTGCGAGGTAATCGAATACTTCCACTGGTGCTGCGCCATTGACAGCAGCGGGCAGGTTGCCCCTCAGGTTTGCCATCATCTGACGGATTTCCTCGGCACCGGATTTGCCCTTTCTGGTGAGGGAGACGAGCCCTTCGTAGTAAAAACCGTGCTTCATATACATTTCGGTGAGGAAATCGAATAAGGTTAGCCCTTTATCCCTTGCGAACGCCGTGAGCTCGGCAATCATCGCACAAGCTGCTACGGCATCTTTATCGCGAACGGCATCACCGATCAGCATCCCGTAGCTTTCTTCGCCCCCGGAAATAAACTGTGCCTTCCCCTCGAGTTCCCGAATCACCTGGGCGATATATTTAAAGCCTGTCAGGGTATTATAGCAGGGCACGCCATAAGCGGCACACATTGCATCAATGATATTGGTGGTAACGATGGTTTTAGCGACAAATTCGCTGCCCTGAAGTTTTCCGCTCTCTTTCCAGGCCTGCAGCATGTAGTAAATGATGAGGCTGGCCATTTGGTTTCCGTTCAATAGCTGCCATTCCCCCTTTTTGTTTTTTACGGCCGCACCCACCCGGTCGGCATCGGGATCGGTAGCGATGACGAGGTCAGCGTCGAGTTTCCTGGCATCGGAAAGCGCCATCGTCATGGCCTCTTCTTCTTCAGGGTTGGGATATACCACTGTAGGGAAGTTGCCATCGGGATCTGCCTGTTCCTTTACAATATGTACATTGGTAAAGCCAATCTGCTCCAGCGCCCTGGGTACCATTGTTATGCCCGTACCATGGATCGAGGTGTACACAATTTTAAGATCATGCTGCCGCTGAATCACCTGCGGGTTCAGGCAATTGGCGATGACTGTACCGAGGTAAGCATTGTCAATATCCGCAGAAAGCACGGTAATGAGGGCGGGATTGCCCTGAAAACGGATATCATCCACCGACTGGATGTGATTGACTTCCGCTACGATATTTTTATCGTGGGGTGCTACCACCTGAGAGCCATCGTTCCAGTACGCCTTATATCCATTGTATTCGCGTGGGTTATGGGAGGCCGTAATCACCACACCGCTATGACAGCCCAGATGCCGGATGGTAAAGGATAGTTCCGGAGTAGGCCGCAACGCCCCGAACAAAAAGACGTGGATCCCATTCGCAGAAAACACGTCCGCAGCAATCCGGGCAAATTCCGGGGACATATTCCGGCTATCGTGGGCAATAGCCACCTTAATCCCTTGTCCCGGAAACGTTTTGTTCAGATAGTTGGAAAGGCCCTGGGTAGCAGCTCCCACGGTGTAACGGTTCATTTTATTGGAGCCCGTTCCGATAATCCCCCGCAAGCCGCCCGTTCCAAATTCCAGATCTTTGTAAAAAGCATCGGTGAGTTCGGTGACATTTTGCGCATCTATGAGCGCTTGGATCGTCGCTTTTGTTTCGGGATCATAATGTCCATTCAACCAGGTATTTATCCGCTGTACGGTGGCAGCGTCGAGTCCAGGCAGCATATTCAGCATATTTCAGGTGAAAAAATTATTTATGTGCAAAAATAGCTTTTTGGCGTTGAATATTGCCGTACATCCTCCAGATTTTCCCTATTGCGGCGACCTGCCTACCCGTGTAGAGGTTGCGCTTCCAATCAATTGCCCAGGGGGGGATCCGGCACAGCAGGTAATGTGCCCGCAGCTTATCAGCAGAAAATACTGCATACGCCGTAGCTTTTGGCCCGTATATTCAATAAAATTGTTGCGACACGTCTAGCGGTTTGCTTTTTCGGGGATGATGTGTAGCAGCACGGGGATTAAAAATAAATACAGGGCGACCGAAGTGGCAAAAAACGAGACAGGGATGATCGCCAGATAGAGGTAAATTGAAAATAAAATCCTGCGTTTTGCATATCTGAAATGTTCCAGGGTAAAATAGGGCTTGATATAGGCCTGTTTCCAGGCATACCACAGCATATAGTAGTTTGCAACACTTGAAAGAACCAGGTTGATGGTGAGAAAAATAATACTCAGCTTATCATGCCTGTAATTATAGAGAAAACCAATGGAAAACGGTATAATGCAAATGAACATTAGAAAAACGATATTTAACCAACTGCTGATTCTGTCTGTTTTCATTACGTGATGATGATGAAAATGAGAACCAATCCAAAGAATTCCTAAGGTAACGAAGCCCAGTAGGTAAATAAACAGCTCCTGAAAAGTATGTTTAAGGAAATAATTGTGAAGGTCAGCGGAATTCAACCCAACGGGGATTTTGATTTCTAAAATTATGATTGTCATTGCGATCGCAAATACTCCGTCGGTCAAAGACTGTATCCTTTTTATATCTAATGTAGTTTTTTTTAGCATACAGCGTGAAATTTGAGCTTTGAAAAAGCAATGCGCCGGTCTGAGCGGCCGAAAGATGCAATGTACGGGCAAAAAAGAATCTATATAGCCTGCAATGCGATTCCATTTTTATGGGTTATTCCTTCATTACAATGCTGCGGTGCATACCCTTCTGCCCTCCACCGACACGAATCATGGCCTTTCCGCCGGGAAAAAAGGGACTTCCCGAGACATCCGGCAGGGTAAGTTGCTCAGGAGGAATCGTAAATTCGAGGGTTTTGGACTCCCCCGGGGCCAGGAAAAAACGCTGGAAGCCTTTTAAAGCCAAGATTGGGGCCCGGTATGGAGAAGCAGGCAGCGAGATGTAAACCTGGGCGACCTCCTCGCCGGGGTATCTGCCTGTATTTTCTACCTGTACCTTCAGGTGCAGGGGCATACCTACTTTAATCCTTGCCGGAAGGCGCAGGGATTTATACCGGAAAGAAGAATAGCTTAGACCGTAACCAAAAGGATAAAGCGGTTGGCCACGGAAGAATCGATATGTCCTGCCCTCCATGCGGTAATCTTTAAATGCGGGGAGATCTTCGTCGCCGCGATACACGGTAAAAGGCAACCGGCCAGCCGGGTTATAATCGCCAAAAAGGACGTCGGCCAATGCGGTGCCTGCGCTTTGTCCGCCATACCAGGCCTGGAGGATTGCGGGGAGGTGCTCATCCTCCCAGGGTATCGAAAGGGCACTCCCGCTCATGAGTACCAGCACGACAGGTTTCCCCATGCCATGGAGAGATTTGAGAAAGGCGGTCTGTGCAGCAGGCAGGGCGATATGCGTCCGGTCGCCGCCCAGAAAGCCCGGCACGCTCACCTGCAGCGCTTCTCCCTCCAACTGCGGGGAGATCCCCCCAACAAAAACGATTGCGTCGGCATCCTGGAGGTGGGGGGCAAAATCTTCCATCCTGCGCCTGGAATATGCCCCGGATTGAAGGCGCAGGATTCCCCTGCCGCCACCTTGCCGGTATTCCAACTCCCACTGGTAAGATTTCCCGGCTTCCACCGCTAAAGAAAAGGGATACAAGCCTGGACGGTTCCAGGCATCTACGATTGTTTTCCCCTCTACCCTTAGGATACAGCCATCGTCTGCCTCCAGCAGGAAGGACAAAATGGTATCGCTATCGGCTGTAAAAAGTGCGGCATAGCGCGCCGAAAAATTTTCTGCAAATACCTTCCCATGCAGGAATGCCCCCTCATGCCAGACGCGGTCAGGCATGGCCTCCATTCCCGAAAACAGTGGATCCCCCGAAAGGCTGGGGTTAGAATAATACTCGGCGTAGAAGCCGGGTCTTGAATCCCAGGAAAACCTACCCTGCAATTCCGAGGCTACGAAAAGCGTATCATTGGTAAAGCTGACAGCCGGATCATACCAGACCTCTACCTCAGGTCCCAGTTTTTCCCGGATACCTTCGAGTACCGTGGCGATGGAATCCGGGATACCGTGATAGTTTCCCAGCGCAGAAAAATCATTGTCGGCATTGGGGCCGAGGACGGCGATTTTGCGCACCTTGCGCGAAAGTGGTAGTGTTTCCTTTTCGTTTTTCAATAGAACAATAGATTTTCTGGCCATTTCGAGCGCATGTGCGCGATGCCTGGGCAGATTCAGTGCGGTATCCGGAATTTGCGCAAAAGGAACCCGTTCAGGAGGGTCGAACATTCCAAGTCGAAAACGGATCAGGAACAAACGAAACAAGGCCGAATCCAGTTGCGCTTCGGGCAGGGATCCCTGCTTTACCGCATCCTGCAAAGCAGTATAAACTGCATTTCCGCATTCCAGATCGGTAGTATGGATTAAGGCATCTATGGCAGCAGAAGCGCGGCTTGCATGGGTTTTGTGAAAGCTAAAAAAATCGTCTATACCCCAGCAGTCGCTCGTGACATACCCTTTGAACCCCCATTGACCGCGCAGGAGGTCTTGCATAAGCAGGTCGCTCGCACAGCAGGGCTGTCCGTACACGGCATTGTAGGCGCACATGACCCCCGCCACCTGCGCCTGCACGACCAGGGCTTTGAAAGCTGGCAGATAGGTATCCCAAAGATCCGGGGCATCGGGGATAATATTATCGGAATGGCGGGAAGGTTCCGGACCGCTATGGACTGCAAAATGCTTGGCACAGGCCGCCGCCTTCAGGTATTTAGGGTCGTTGCCCTGCAATCCATTTACGAACGCGGTACCCATAGACGCGGTGAGGAAAGGGTCTTCACCATAGGTCTCCTGCCCCCTCCCCCATCTTGGATCCCGGAAGATATTGATATTAGGGGACCAGTACGTGAGCCCCATATAGCTGCGGTGGCCGAGACCGAGGCTTAGTGCTTTGCGGTGGACGGCCCTGCCCTCGGTAGCGGTGATATCGGCCATAGTATGCAGGGCAATCGTATCCCAGGTTGCGGCCAGCGCAATCGCCTGCGGGAAGACCGTTACCGGAAAAGGGCTGCGCGCAACCCCATGCAAGGCTTCGTTCCACCAGTTGTACCCCGGTATGCCCAGCGATGGCACTGCCGGCGCGGCGTGCATCATCTGCCCCACTTTTTCCTGGAGCGTCAACCGCCCCAATAAATCCAGAATGCGGGTTTCAAAAGGCAAAGCAGTATCCCACATCGGATAAGTGCGATAATCCTGGGCGCAGAGGATAACCGGGCAAAAAAGGAACAGTGTAATACTCCAGGTTTTCATCAAATATTTTAGAGATTGGTCCGTAATAAATGGTTAGAGCCTCCCGCCTGCGAAAGATAATCCATTCGGGAAGGCGTTGCAAAAAAAAAGTCAGGAAGAACCATTTTATCGCTTTTTCCGTTTTACAAAAAAGCCTATCTGATGAAAAAGCAAATGACCCTGTTCTTTACAAAATACCGCAATGAAGTCATCGTCGGATGTCTCGTTTACCTTGCCCTGCTGATTAAAGATTGGGTGCCTGTCCTCTTAAGGCATCCGCAGTAAAAAAGCCTAAAAAAATATAAATACTAAAAAATCTTGTCTGGGAAACAAGAATGTGTATATTTGTGCCCGCGAAAAAACCGAACGGAACAGCTTCCCTGCCTTCCGTTGCGGCTGAGTCGCGGTTTCGGGGCGTAGCGCAGCCCGGTAGCGCACCTGCTTTGGGAGCAGGGGGTCCCAGGTTCGAATCCTGGTGCCCCGACAACAAAACAACCCAACTATCTGGATATCAGGTGGTTGGGTTTCTTGTTTTGGGGGGATGGGACAGGATTTTAGCCTTTCAAATACAGGGATAAAAAAGACGAACCCCGAAAGGACAGCAGTTAAGCCTGCCGGGGCTCGTCGTTGAAAGGTTTTGTGTATATCGAAGCACTGAAAGAAGATTAGCTATTTGTCAGTCTCCCTACTTAAACTACCATTTGTTAGGGCTGGCTTCTTTGGCAAGGATAGCACTGGCAGAGATGGAGATCCTGAAGGTGCTTTTCAAAAAGCAGCAAAGGTAATCGAGAAAACCTACACCGCTCCTTTCCTGGCACACAACCCCATGGAGCCCGTTAATTGCTACGCCCATGTAACGGCAGAAGGTGCGGATATTTATGGGCCAACGCAGGCTCCGGAATTCATCATGGGTACCCTTTCCGACCGGCTGGGTTTGCCAAAAGAAAAAATCCATATCCGGCTGGCCAGAATGGGTGGAGGCTCAATCTTCCGGTGGTGGCAAAAGTCCATGCCGCTGTTGATTGCGGGATTGTTATCAATCCTGACGCTGCCCGGAATATGGGCGAAGGGGCCGTTGTAGATGGTATCGGCAACGCCCTTTATGGAGAAATTGCTTTTCAGGACGGCATTCCGAATAAGATGAATTTTGACACCTACCGGAGGATCAGGATGCGGGAAGCGCCAAAATCCATTGCAATCCACTTTGTAGAAAACCAGGAGGATCCTACAGGCCTTGGCGAGCCTTGTTTCCACCTGTATTTGCTGCATTGGCGAATGCGCTCTATAAAGCAACGGGCAAACGCTTTTATGATCAGCCATTCGGACCTCTGTTAAAGATATAGAGGATTGTTGAAGGAATTTAACCTGAACAGCATCTGCTTGCTATTGAATGTTTTATTACTTTCACCATTAAATTTTTTCTTTTAGCAATTAATCAGATAACAGATGTTTGAAAGGAAAAAACTGTTTTTGCTCTTTGCAATGTTTCTGGGCTTGACGAGTTCAGTTTCGGCACAGAATACTACAGAGATATGCTATAATCCAAATCTGTTCAAGGATACTACAAAAAGGAGCATCAACTCAATGGCTATTTTAGATGTGAATGGCGATAGTATCAAAGTCAGCTATCATTCACCGGGAGTCCGAAAGAGAATTATCTGGGGAGGTTTGGTTCCCTATGGCGAAGTATGGGTGACCGGTGCTCATGATGCAACGTACATCGTCATGCCGAAATCCTTTGTGGTAGGTGGTAAAACCATACCTGCCGGCAAATACGCATTTTTTACTATTCCTGGTCAGAAAAGTTGGACCTTGATCATCAACAAGAACTGGGAGCAACATTTGGCATCCGAATATGATGAGAAAGAAGACATTGTCCGGGTCGAGGTGAAGCCCAAAAAAGTTGATCCTTTAGAACGACTTCAATATTTTATTGAAATGTCAAATGACAAAGAGGGTAAAATTTCCATGGCCTGGGAAAAGATCAGGATAGAACTACCATTTAGCTTTGCGGACTAAAATCCCTTTCTAATTTCAGTTAATATCCGGCAGGGATGATATTCCGCTGTGCACACTGCTCAAAATTGTGGTAGTTAAATTCTATGTTTTTTTGCCTTCGTTATCATCCTAATAATAAAGTGATAATTATAAAATCATAGCTGATGCTGCGCACCCTATTTACTGAACTTCTGATTCAAAATCAAGTAAGCTGTCAATTCTCGTTTAGTGCATTGAATACCCAAAATCTGTATTTCAGGCTTAATGATCAGGCAGCGTCAGCCGGCTTTATGTACCGGCATATTGGCGAGACAATGCATTTGTTCGGCTACTTTTTTGGTCTTCCTTCGAATGTTCCCAATACAACGATGGGCATGGCGGACAACGGTCAGGGTGAAAACCTGGCCGAAAGCCATCAATTGATTGAGCAAGGATATGCATTGCTACAAACGATAATAGATCGGACAGATGACCCTGAGTGGCAGAATGTTGTAGAAACCCCATTTTTCGGTACGGTGACGAAGGCGAGGTTATTTGCTCATGTGCTTTACCACAACGCCTACCATGCCGGTCAGATAGGCCTGACGCTAAAGAAAGGCCAATAATCTTGTCAGACTTCAGGTTGTAGTTACCTCAAACAGTAGAACAGAATTGATGTTGGCGGTGCTTTAAAAAGAGTTTTGGTCAACCCTGGAAAATTTACGCCCGAATTCAAACAGAAGGTAGTTTTGGAATCCCATAAAAAGCAAACGTCGTTAAGTGCGTCAGCACAGGCGTAGGATTTGCACCCTCATCAGATGGCGACCTGTAAGGCGCACTTTTACCAAATGCCGGGGAGATATTTGAAAAGAGGGCACAGGTAGTAAAGGCCTGGATTTTTAAAAATACGGGATGGCGCAGTCTCTAATGCGCCATGTTTTAGGTCATTTACGATCAAAGACGGTTGGTGGTTATCATTCAGGTAAAGTTTAGCCGCATTCAGCAACCGACTTAGTACTTTTACCTCAATCACCCCATCGCGAAAATCTACACCAAATCATCCCTTTGCCGAAATTTGCAGAAAGCGGCAAAACAATGAGGCTTTGATTAACCCGATGAGCTCTATTCCACTTTCCTACCCCTAACCAAGCCAATGCCAATTGTTATCATCCCAAAGATCAGCACCCCGATACCCACATATAATATTCCGATTAGTTTATTTGGCGCTGAAACGCTCTGTCCCATCGCCGATGCGAAAAAGCCCAGGCTAATTAATACTGCCGAGAGGGGAAAGGAAATTCTCACTGTCCACACCCCCTGCTTTGAGAAGGGTAAGTGATCGGCAAAAAGTTGAATTAACAGGGATAGGATTACCAAAACGCCTGCATGGGCATGCCCGGCACGAAACATAGATTTTTGAAACTCCGTCAATCCCAGAGATTCCTGCTGCCCACTCAATATTGAAAGTAAAAAATATCCCCCATAAATTATGGAAGGCATGGTAAGTAGGATAAACCCACTGATCTTTCTTGCTTCGTTTGTCATACTTCTATATGAATAGGTTCAACACAAATATCGGATCGCTGGAAGATATACACCTGACACAAATGTGTCAAAATCAACTTTTGGCTTAGCCCCTAATTGCCTAAAGAGAAAAAATGGTTTAATTTTAGTGCGCTGATTCCTCTGGAGACATGTCCGGGAATTGATCGATCATTCCTACGAACTGATATGGGCAGCGGCTCAAAATCCAAAGCCTAAACCAAAGACAAAGTAAATATTAAAACGAAGAAAATGACACGTATTCATCGCATCCCGATAGCTATCTCCAATGCCTATCTAATCGAAGGAAAGGTCAATATCCTGGTCGATACGGGCAGTCCGGGAGAAGGGAAGAAGATCATAAAAGCCCTTGGTCGGCAGGGATTACAACTGTCCGACCTATCCCTCATTCTACACACGCACGGACATTCCGATCATTACGGAAGCACGCAAGAGTTGGTTCAGCAGTATCCTATTCCAACCATGTTGCACTCCGGTGATCTCCACATGGCGCTGTCGGGCAGCAATGGACCAATCCCTACGACCACGTTGTTTTCTCGGTTGCTTCGTCCCTTTGTAGACAAACCCTTTAAGCCATATCAGCCTCAGCATCTTTCCGATACCCTATCCGATCTCAGCCAATTTGGTTTAAACGCCACGATTCACCATACGCCGGGACATTCCGAAGGAAGCATTTCTATTGCGTTTGACAGCGGAGACATGATTATAGGTGATATTCTGATGGGCGGGATGATGGGCGGTGCTTTCTTTCCCACCCGTCCCGGGTATCATTATTTCATCCAGGATCGGGAAAAGCTTCACCGGTCGATCGAAACGGTCTTGGCGGTTGGTGCAGAACGCTACTGGGTCGGACATGGCGGTCCGTTCACCCATTCAGCCATTGCCCGCTGGTATGAGAAAGTATCTTGAACGCTCTACACAAAATAATCAATCTATGAATCGATCCGAACTAATCAGACGGCTAAGGGATGATCATACCTCTTTTATTTCATTTGTTGATTCGCTGACAGATGAACAACTTAGTCGGTCTAAGCCGAATAAATGGAGTGCGTCCCGTCAGGCCCAACATGTTTATCTCTGTTTGCGTCCCATCAGGTTGGCGCTGGGTTTACCAAAATGGATACCAGTGCTATTGTTTGGAAAGTCGAAGACCGGCAGCCGCAGCTACGAATCGCTGGTTACCGCCTATCAGGCAAAACTACAAGCCGGCGGAAAGGCTTCCTTTTTGTATGAACCAGGAAAGGCTACTTTTTCAAAAGAAAGAGACCTGAAACGCCTGCAGACGTTGGTCGCTAAACTGACTGAACGAATTGCTCTTCTTCAGGATTCAGATATGGATTCAATCTTGTTGCCACATCCTTTGCTAGGTAAGCTCACCATTCGGGAGCTGCTCCATTTTGCCCTCTATCACGTAGGGCATCACCATAAACAAGCAATGGAACAGATTGTCTTAGCCCCCTAATTGCTTAGAGAGAAGATATGATTTAATGCAGGTCTGCTTAACCTAAAACTCGCATGAGCAAAGGCAGAATATATGGCATGGAAGCCTATTCTTTTCATTCAGGCGTTTTGGTTTCGCAACGCGCCATAGGCGCTGAGGTGGGCGGGGATCGGTCCACCTGGTCCTAATCAAGGCCTAATATACGGAACGGGGCGCAGACGGCCAAGGGGGAAGGGGGGAAAAAGGAAGGGTTTGTCAAAAAAGCCGGGAAGGGAGCTGCCGCTCCGGGCTCTGCCCGAAAAACGGACTGGCGAGTATATGTTTTTTTAGTTTTTTTGGTTGCCGAACGCTTCGCGCCAGCGGATCAGTGCCGACAGTAGGGACGTTGCATGCAACGTCCTTACCGAGGTATTTTCGGAATGGTATGTCCTGGCGATGAACCTTCTCACGCTGGATTTCCACGATGACGATGTGTTCGGCACCGCGTCGGTCTTTGATGCGGGCGGCGGACGTTGCATGCAACGTACCTACTGGCCTGGCCGCCCGCCGGCTGTTGCCGTGCACGGAAAACGGTTTTTGTGCAAGGCAACACCGTGACCCGGCTGGCCGGCATCTGCGCATATTTCCAGCTCACCATTTTGGCGAACCGTGGCGTGCTCCCTTTTGCTATGATGCGTGCCTGAGGCTCCATCGGCGCCAAGGTCTTACCCCCCTTCGAGCGCTGGCACACATGACGCGCTACGTTTACTTCTCCCCAGGGTACAGGCTCTCCATGCTAAATCTTGGCTTTTTTAGTTGAAAACTGGCCTCCGGACCAAATTGTACATACGTTTGTACATATCAAAAATTAGGAAAATCAAACCTGGGGTTTTACTTTTACGCTGTTTCTGATTTGTACCAGATGGAAGCTGTGTCAGAAGATGCTGTACAGTATTCCTCTGGGAAAAACCAAAAGGGGCATCCCCGAACACCCCTCCGCTTTGGGAAACCAGTAGGGCGCAGCACTGCCAAGCGAAGCGTTATTTGTGGGCAATGGAAGCAACATGACAGCAGAAGAATTATTGGCGGCATACGCCGCAGGTGAAAGAGACTTTAGCGGAGCCGACCTTATCGGAGTTCACCTTAGCGCAGCCCACCTTATCGGAGTCGACCTTAGCGGAGCCGACCTTCGCAGAGCGAAGCTTAGCAGAACGAAGCTTAGTGAAGCCAAGTTTGGCGGAGCCGACCTTCGCGAAGCCGACCTTAGCGCAGCCAACCTTAGCGAAGCCAACCTTAGCGGAGCCAACCTTAGCCTAGCCAACCTTAGCCGAGCCGACCTTAGAGAAGCCGACCTTTGCGGAGCCCACCTTGAAGGAGCCGACCTTCGCGAAGCCAACCTTGACGGAGTCCACCTTGGCGGAGTCAACCTTAACGGAGCGGCCCTTAGCGACGCCGGCCTTATGAATGCCAACCTTAGCGGAGCCGACCTTAGCGGAGCCGACCTTAGCGGAGCCGACCTTAGCGGAGCCAACCTTAGCGGAGCCGACCTTAGCGGAGCCGACCTTAGCGGAGCCG
>JBEIGB010000074.1:0-18946 GCA_040382095.1 Lewinellaceae bacterium | reverse complement strand
GCTTCCGGCCTTTTTACACAACCCCATTAAATTCTTCAGAGCCGCATTTTCAACGATTTTGCGAAGCAAAATCGTTGAAAATGCGGCTCTGGAAAAATATTATCCTTTTTACCAACCGCACATTTTTACATTGTCCCGTATAGTGTTGCAAAATGATTTATGAGACGGGCTCTGAAATCCTGCTAAAGCAAGACCTTTACATGTCGGCGTTGAGGATATCCCAGGTATGGTCGGAGAGCATCCTTACGGAGGCGATGAAATGCATAGGGGGTCTTGGCCCCCATTCCTTTGGCCCGACCATAGAGAGTATTTTTTGTCCATTATCGCGTTCGTAGAGGTGGTAGGTGAAGCCGATCAGGGGCTCAAAGCCCATTTCTGCCAGGTAAATCTGTTCAGAGATAGACACCCGTTCTTTGATTTTATTAGCTTGGCGAGCCAGGAGTTCGATTTGTGCCCGGATTTGATCCAGCTGCATTTCTGTTTGCTGGTACATGGCTTCCACCGCCCTGCCTTTGATTTTTCCTTTGTCCAGAGGCTGAATGAGGGCACCTCCTACTGTATGGGCATAGGGTAGGAGGTGCGGGTTTTCGGCTACCTTATCCGGATCAATGGGGTTGACGAATTCCCCAGGGGTAGATGCGTTGTTGTCCATTACAATTTTATTAGCCCTTACTAACATGGAATGACCCGTTTTGTTGTAGTAAAAGCCGGGTAAATCCCCTGGGGTAGTCGGCTGGCAGGTTTCAATTCAGGGAGAACGAGGAGGTACCAGCGAGGAAACCCTTGTTATAAACCTCTACTTTATAGGTGCCTTTTTCAAAGTTGGCCCCGGCTTTGAGGTTAGAACAGACCTGTGCGGCTTTATTTTGGTAGTTGGTTTCTTTGGAATGGGAGTATCGGAGCTGGTCGCCATTTAAATTATTGACAAAGGCACCGGAATCCATTTCGCCGGAGGTGAGGGTTTCGCCATTGGGTTTGATTACCCGGATGAGGAAGAGTTCCTGACCGGGATCGGTGATTTCATTTGCCGTGGTACTGAAGCAGATATCAAGGCCGAGGGCATTTTTAGCTTTGCGGGTTTTCTTTGCTTTCTCATCGGTAGCTGTCACGGAGAAGCTACCGACCTTAATCACCGAGGCGGCATTCACTTTACGGGAGAGGTTTTCGCGGGTTTTTTCCAGTTCCTGTTTTTCGCTGAGCAACTGGGTTTGGGAGGCGCTGAGCTGCTGGTTGCTTTGGCGCTCGGATTCCAGGTTAGAAGTGAGTTGTTCGTTTTGGTTGGACAGTTCCGAGTTTTGGCTGTTCAACAGTTCGTTTTGCTGTCGGAGCTGATTAATTTCAGCGAGATATTGCTGTACCTGGGTATTGAGGTTTTGGATTTGGAGGCGTGCTTTGGAGAGTTCACCCTTATTGCGCAGGAGGGATTCGATCTGGCGTTTTTGTGCAGTCAGTTCCTTTTCTTTTTGGGCGATGAGGTCATTGAGTTCTGTATTGCTGCCGCGCAGGTTATCCAGCTCGGTCAGTGCCTGATAGTACTGTTTTTCGAGTTCGGCACGCAGTTTTTCCGTTTCGTCCACTTTTTCACTTAGCTCCGTATTTTCCTGGGTTTGTTTGCTTTTATTGACCCAGAGGTAAACATTGAGGGCGAGTAAAGCGACAATGATGATTGCGGCTACGGTGAGCAGTGTATTTTGTTGGCTATTGCCAGAATTTTTTGTGATATTTGACATAGTATTCTGATTTAAAAAATTCAATAATAGAACGTATTCCGGGCGTTTTAAATTGTTTTTTGCCCGGGCTTTTTCATTGCCGGAACGAGCAGCGTGCTGTGCTGGGGTTTCCGGCACACAAAATACGATTTTTCAGCCTGCGGCGATTCCTTCACGACAAGTCTATTATAAACCCTTTATTATGGAACAAGTTGATTTGACAAAAGTCCTTTTTTTGGATATCGAAACGGTTTCGGCATACCGGACGTTCGAAGAGCAGCCGGAATATTTCCAGGAACTGTGGAGGCACCGGAGCCGACAGTGGGCGCAAGCGGCAGATTCGCCGGAGGAGGATGTTGCAGCGATATTATACCGGGAGAAAGCCGGTATTTTTGCTGAATTCGGAAAAATCGTTTGTATTTCTGTAGGGATTTTGCTGGAGGGTAAAAATGGCGAGGGTTTTCAGGTACGCCTTAAATCGTTTGCCGGGGACGACGAGGCAGCTTTGCTGCAGGATTTTTATGCCCTGCTCCAGGAACGTTATCCGGACCCGCGGAAGCATTACCTTTGCGGGCATAATATCAAGGAGTTTGATATTCCGTATCTCTGCCGCAGAATGGTAGTCCACCAATTACCCTTTCCTGCATTGATGGACCTTTCGGGCAAGAAACCCTGGGAAACGCTACATTTGCTGGACACTATGGAATATTGGAAATTTGGGGATAAAAAGAGCTACACTTCGTTGAAACTACTTGCGGCACTATTGGATTTTCCATCGCCCAAGGACGATATTGACGGGAGCCAGGTTGGCCGGGTCTATTATGAGGAGAACGACCTGTCGCGGATTTCCTTTTATTGTGAGAAAGACGTACTTGCCACGATCCAGTTGGTGCTGCGTTTTCGCAGGATGCCGATTCTGGAAAGCGGGCAGGTAACCCACGTGGGACGGGAAGCATAGTTCGTACCCTACATGGCAGGTTGCAGATTTGTGCGGCACTGTTCCAGCAGCCAGTTTTTATGTGTCACATTGGGGGTGTTTTCGATTTTGGTCCGCAGGGCTGTGATTTTTTCAGACATGGGCTGCCTGGTGTAGTAAATGCCGTCTTGAGAACGGTAATTGACGAGTTTGCGGGCGAAGTTGAGGAAATTGTTGTACCCTTTTTTTTCGTCAGTGGTAATTTGGCGGTTGCGGAGGATATAGATGCGCAGTGTGTCGAGCAGGTTGTAGAGGGCTTCGGTATCGTCTTCTGCGAAATAGGTGCGTAGGAGTAAAAATGCAGTATTCAGGTGGTATTTGACATCTGTGAACTGTACTTTGAGCAGGGTTTCGCGCACCTTGCCAAACATTTTTTTGTGGTAATAGAGGTTGGCCAGGTTAAACGTGTAGGCATTTTCCCTACAGTTGTCGGGGAGCTTGTCCTTGAAATCTTCAAGGAAGATTTCTGTCCATTCAAAAGCTTTCAGGCTGCAGCCGAGGGTGGAGATGTTTTTGTAGTCCCATTCTGAAATAAATCCGTTTTCGAGGAGCAGGCCTTTTTCGAGGGCCTGTTTAAATAAATCGAACAGTTCTTCCTGATAGGCGTTGTTGCCGGTATTAAGCTTTCGGATACAATAATTATTGGCGAATCGGTAGAGGTCAATCTGGGCATTTGACGAAAGCTCGTCGAAGTGTTTGGAGAGCAATGATTTCAGGTGCAGATAATAGGACTCTTCCCGTTCGTAGCGCAGGGTATGCAAAATGGTGTAATACGCATCAATGGTCGGGTCGGCGGTATATCTTTCCGGTTTTTTTTCAATGACTTCCAGGATATGTGGGAGGAATCCCAGATCGTACTGGACGTTCAGCAGGATGGAATGTGCGGTGAGGTGACAAGCATGGCGGAGCTTTTCGATGAGGTAGAACCGGTCCAGGTGGTCCATCATTTTTTGGAGGGTGACATTTGTTTTTGCACGCCGGCCAAAGGTGCCTGTATGGTAGCCGAGCTGTACGTTTATGCGGTACAGTGCATAGCTGTACTGTTCATCGCGGAAAGGGCTGGCTTCGAGTTGTTTTTCAAGTTGTTTGACGCGGTTGCCGAAAAGGTCAAATAAATTGCGCCGGTTGGCTTCTTCCAGGACAAGCAGGTCCTCCATGTAATTCTGGCGTTCGAAAGCTTCATAAGCCAGGAACTTCAGGAAGAGTTTTTTAAGGCTGGAGAGGTAATTGTGGAGTTTCTGCTCAGAGAACGGCTCGTCGGGATGGAGTATTTTGAAGATCTCCCGCGGGGAATACTGGTGCGCGCCATCCCTGGATTGTTCCAGCGCGATTTCGAGCAGTTCCCGGGTTTTCAGGTGCTGGTTGATATAGGGCGAAAGAACGAATTGCCGGAATTTTTCCTGCTCGCGGGACGAGAAGGATTCGAGGTAAACAAACAATTTACTTTGCTTCATAAATATAAAGGGATTACGGTCGGTGAATTTCCCTGCTCGTTTGTGGGGCCGCCAAAAGGTATCCGACAAACGGAAGAGGGTGGGGGGGTGAAAAGAATTTTGCCGCCTTCGCCGCCAAAGGATTTGTGAGACAGCCGCTGAAAAAAATATTTTGGCGGCGCAATCCGACAAACAACAGGCCAGGAGTTTTTTACACAACCAACCGGACGTTATTCGTTCTTTTTGATGTTGCAGGGTTCTTTCTTCGCTTTTTCCAGCCGTTTTTTCCACCTATCGGCCTGCTCGCTGTTGCGTTTTTCCACGTCGGCGAGGAAGTGCATGAAATTGATATCCTCGGTTTCGATATTCGTCCGGAGTTGTCGGAGCTTAACTACGATGGCATCGTCCTGATCGCCTGCTTCCTCTACCAGGTTTTTAATGGAGGTATCTAATTGGGGATAGATTTCGAACATTTGAATCAAATCCGTATTCCGGATACTGATTATATTTCTGCGTTCATCCGGCGGCATATCCAGCGGCAGGCGGGCGTCGAGGCTTTTGGAGACTTTATCCCAGAGCGCACGGGTTTGTTGTTCGAGCATTTCTTTTTCGCAAAGGAGGGTTTGATAGCGTTGGATGATGCCCTCTGCCTTTTGTTCCTTAGCTTTTACAGCTTCATTGGGTTGGCAGCCGGCTATCAGGAAGAGCAGACAGCCTCCGGCGGCCAGTTGTCGGTAGATCGCCCAATATTGCCCTGATTTATTTTCGTGGTAGCCCATAATCAAGATTTTATTGATTAGACGTTGTCGCTATGGGGGTTATCGCACAGTGCCCATCTTTTGGATCGCCTGTTTTCTTTTCACAAACAAACGAAAAAAATCTTTTTATAAAAATAAAATCGCCAAAAAATCAGAAAACAACAATTATTTTTTAAATAAAAATTTGAAAATCAGTAATTTATATTTTTTTGACGTATGGTTTTTATTCCAGTAATCGTAAAAAATGTACTATGGTGATGACGGGATAAATTAGACTTTTGTAATGTCAGAAGGAAATAACGACTTACAGAAGAAAGTAACTCAAACGTTAAATTTGAGCGACACACAAGCAATGATAAATTCCTTGACTGCAAATCAAAATCTCGTGTTTGAATTTTTTCGGGAATGCCAAAAGAGGTGTTCCCTGGTATGTAGATAGCCTCTCAAAGCTCTTTTTGAAAAGCCGGCTAGTTAACTAGCCGGTTTTTTTTATTTTTGGCTATTATTAATTGCAAATATAGGCATAACTATTGAAAGCTCCTGTTTCATTTGGTGGTTTTTTATAATATTAGATTGAAACAGAGGGGGCAAAGACGGTATGCCCGCCAGGTCTCGTCCGTGTCGGTAGCCGTTATTTCGAGGGTTTATCCTGATTGAGAATACCATGAAAAAGCATTTGCTGTCCCCGTCGTTGCTTGCGGCAGACTTCACCCGTTTAAGGGAAGAAATACAAATCGTCAACGATAGTGAAGCGGATTGGCTGCACCTGGACGTCATGGACGGGCGGTTTGTACCCAATATTACCTTTGGGATGGGGATTGTAAGGGCAGTAGATCAAATGTGTACCAAGCCATTGGACGTACATTTGATGATTGTGGAACCCGAGCGCTACGTCGAAGCTTTTTGTGCTGCCGGTGCGGACATCGTCAGCGTGCATTACGAGACCTGCCCACATTTACACCGCGTACTTCAGCAGATAAAGGCCTGCGGGGCAAAGGCCGGGATAGCGGTTAACCCACATACGCCAGCGGAGTTCCTCCAGGATATTTTATGTGAAGCAGACCTGGTCTGCGTCATGTCGGTCAACCCCGGGTTCGGGGGGCAGCAATTCATATACCAAACCCTGCCTAAAATCAGGCGCTTGCGCGGAATGGCGGAGGAGCAGAACCTGTCGGTACGGATCGAAGTAGATGGAGGGGTAGGGCTGCACAATGCGGAAGCGCTCCTTCAGGCAGGAGCGGATGTGCTGGTTGCGGGCAGTAGTATATTTGGAGCTCCCGACCCGCGTTCGGTGATCCGCGAGTTGAAATCCATCGGCACCGAACCAAGTAAATTCTGATCTTTGAGCCCTGATTTTCCAACGATTGATACTGCGTTAAATGAATAAAAGGACCCGATTTATATTTCTGCTTTTTTTCTGTGTGTGCCAGATACAGGGCCTCTTGGCCCAGGAAGACCGAAAAGCGACGGTGAGCGGCATCGTCTCGGATGCCGTGAGCGGGGAGCCTGTTGATTTTGTGACTATTTATATCAAAGGGACGAATACCTCTACGGAGTCAGCCGCAAACGGCCGGTATGTTTTGCAGGTGCCTGCTGGTCAGGCATGCACGGTAGTGTTCACGCGGATTGGCTACAAGGAATCCCCGGTAGTCGTACGTGCGCTCCCGGCGCGGGGGAGCATCCAGTTGGACGTGCAGCTTGCACCTTCGGATACCGATCTGGAGGTAATCGTCACGGAGAGCCGCCTTGAGGGTGCAGGTATGGTAAGGGAAGGAATGGAACAGATGAGATTGCTGCCCAGTACGACCGGCAACCTGGAGAGCCTGCTGCCGCATATCGCATTAGGGGCGAGCAGCGGTACCGGGGGCGAGTTGAGTTCGCAATACAACGTCCGGGGGGGCAACTATGACGAAAATCTGGTATATGTCAATGATTTTGAAATTTACAGGCCGCAGTTGATCCGGGCCGGGCAGCAGGAAGGGTTGAGCTTTCCCAACCTCGATTTGATCCGGGACCTTTCTTTTTCTTCCGGGGGGTTTGAAGCGCGCTACGGGGACAAGCTGTCTTCCGTACTGGATATCAAGTACAAATTGCCGGATAGCCTCCGGGCATCTATCGGGATGAGCTTCCTGGGGGGCTCCGGGCATTTGGAGGGTAGCCTGCCACTGGGCAAAGATGGGGGGTACCGCAAATTCAGGTACCTGATCGGGGCCCGGTACAAGACCACGCGCTATTTGCTTGGCACCCTGGATGTGGAGGGTGAATACACGCCTAATTTTGCCGATGTTCAGGCTTATCTCACCTATGATATATCCCGCGACCTCCAACTGGGTTTCCTCGGGAATTTAAACCGCTCGGAGTATCAGTTCAGTCCGGCAGTACGGAGTACGGCTTTCGGGCTGATTAACTACGCACTGCAGCTCTTTTCCGTTTTTGAGGGCTCGGAGCGGGATTTATTCACTACAGGCATGGGTGGGGTTTCCCTGACGTATCTGCCGGAGCGCAAACGCAACCCCCTGTTTTTAAAATTCCTGGCCTCCGATTTCCGTTCGGACGAGCGGGAGCGCTTCGATATCATTGGGGACTACAGCCTGCGCCAGATTGAAAGCAACCTCGGTAGCGGGGGCTTTGGCGAAGTGGTTGCGGAGTTGGGTGCCGGCACTCAACATCAGTATGTACGCAACCTGCTGAATCTGCGCACCTGGAACCTCGAACACCGCGGTGGCTGGGAGTTACAGACTTTTCCAAAGATTGCGGGGGCTACAGCGGGGCATTTCTTTCAATGGAATGCGAAATATCAGCGCGAATCCATCGAAGACCGGATCAACGAGTGGGAGCGGCTGGACTCTGCGGGGTACTCCCTTCCCGATGTGCCGGGTGAGGTGTTGTTATTCAGCGTATTAAAAACGCGGAATGAATTATTGTCCGATCGGTTCAGCGCTTTTTTCCAGCATACGTATTCTTATCGCGACAACGACCGTTACGAGCTTCGGGTATCGGCCGGGGCGCGGGGCGGCTACTGGTCGCTCAACCGGGAATTTCTTTTCTCACCACGGGTACAACTGTTGTACAAACCCTTAAAGGGCAAGACCGATATTTCTTATCGTCTGGCAGGAGGGTATTATTTTCAACCGCCCTTTTACCGCGAGCTCAGGCGGCCTGATGGTTCGGTTAACCCTGATTTGCTCGCCCAGAAATCACTTCATATCGTGGGGGGGCTTACCCTCGATTTTTATCTCGGAAGGGCTTACCCCAAAAAATTCCGCCTGATCAGCGAGGCATATTATAAGCGCCTGTGGGATATGGTGTCCTATGAAATCGAGAATGTACGTATCCGGTATTCCGGCGAGAACGACCTCAGCGGGTATGTAGCAGGCTGGGATATCCGGCTGAACGGAGAGTTCGTTCCCGGAGCCGAATCCTGGATCAACCTCTCTTTCCTTCAGGCAAGGGAGCGGCTCAACGGAGTCCAGCACCTGCGTCGCGAAATCGGTGCGGAAGAAAGTACACCAGTACAGTTTGTACCCCGGCCTACCGACCAGTGGATGACGATGTCCATTTTTTTTCAGGATTATCTGCCGCAGAACGAAAACTTCAAGATGCACCTGAATTTTACGATGGGCACAGGGCTGCCGTTTGGATTGAGGGGCAATAATACGGTGTATCGGAATACTTACCGATTTGATCCTTACCATCGGGTGGATATCGGCTTTTCCTTGCTGTTGTGGGACCGTCAGGACCCTGGCAGGCGAAAACCCGATCATTTTTTACGGTTTTCCCGTTCCGCTTGGGCCAGCCTCGAGGTATTCAACTTGATGCAGGTACAAAACCAGGCAGGAAATACCTGGATTAAAACGGTTTTTGGCCAGCAGTATGCTGTGCCCAACTATTTGACTTCAAGACGTTTAAATTTAAGGTTGCGCTTTGAATTCTGATCCCGGGCCAGTGCTTCGCCTTTACTTTTCATAAACTGCGATGATCCAGCCACAATAAGTCTGATGTGAATGGCGGCACCGGCCATTGTCCAACGGTATTAAAACTTTGTCAAAAGATGGCAAAAACGCACTTAGACCCGTCAAACGGCGACCACAGCCCCCGTGGGGGCATCTCGCCGGGTAAATTTTTTCTTCTTTTAGTGGTGGTCGCCATAATCCTGTATTTATTGCAGGCAATTGGCCTCCCTGTCGTTTACCGGACGGACAGCACGGAGATTATCGAACGTCCGCATCGGTAAACCTCCAATGAATGTAAGGGGTATTTCCCCACCTTTCGCGGCAGGACGAATATTTTAAGCAGTAAAATTGGTTTATTGTAAGAAAACGGCTATCTTTGCTCCCCGTTAAAAACCTCTTGTTTGCTCGTCAAAGGAAAGAGGTATGGTCAAACCACACAATTTTAACCGACATGTCCGTAAAGATCAGATTACAGCGCATGGGCCGCAAAAAGCGCCCATTTTATCACCTGGTAGTGGCCGATTCGCGTTCCCCACGCGATGGGCGGTACATCGAGCGTCTGGGCACTTATAACCCCATGACGAAGCCAGCTACTATCGAAATTGACCGGGACAAGACTTTTGAATGGGTGATGAAAGGAGCCCAGCCAACAGAAACTGCAAAGGCAATCCTCCGCTTCAAAGGGGTTTACTTCCGCAAGCACCTGATGCGTGGCGTACAGAAAGGCGCGATGACGCTGGAAGCCGCAATGGAACAGTATCAGCAATGGGTGGACAAGAAGGAGACGCGGATCGCTGCGCGCTTTGCCCAGACTGCGGCAGAGAAAGCGGCCTTCTACGCGATGGTGAATGGCACACCCGCCCCTAAACCTGCTCCGGCAGCACCCGTAGTATTGGAAACACCCGCAGAAGAAGCTGCAGGGGCCACCTCGGAGAGCCCGGCAGAAGAGTAATGCCGGACAAAAGTTTTCTATATTTTCTTTTACAAGTGTTGTAAGTTCTTAGCTTTCCGCCTACATTTGTAGAAACAGGCTATACTTATATTTATGATATTTAGTGAACCTGGTAGTGCCCTGACTTGCACTATCAGGTTTGCCTTTAAAATGGCCTTCTATGTACGAATTAGACCAGTCTTACCTGGACGAGCTCGAACTGCTCGCAGGGGAAATCCAGGAGTCTGAAGACCTGGAGAAGTACCTGGATTCAGAAGAAGAAGCGGATTATAACAGGGTCAAGGAAATTTTTGAGCCAAGGATCGCCATGATTTACAACCGTGTAGCGAGCGAAGACCCGTTGCAGTTGATCCCGCTCGAATTAATCCTCCAGGACCCCGCATTCGAAGGACTGTTCCTTCCGAAAATCCTGGGGTATTCGATTTTGCGGGGCGAAATTAACGAAACGTACCGCTTCGTCCGCCCACAAGAACACTTCCAGGAAATTCTGCTGGCCATCTGTAATTCCGCTAATTTTGAAATACTCAAACAGCGGATCGGCCAGTCTATCCAGGTAGGGTTTGCCCTCAGCAGCGATATCTGGGTGACGCACCTGATCAACAATATCCAGAACAAGCGCATACGGTATTATCTTCAAGGGCAGAAGCTGGATAAATTCCGTTCGGTCGAAGAGCGCAAAAGCGTGTATCTGCGGTATAAGCGCCAGTTCCGCAACGAAAATTTTGAAACGGCGCGTTTCCCCGAGACTGCATCGGAACTCCCGGTGCTGTTCAATAGCCTGAAGCATTTTTTAATCTATCGTGCCGGCCTGCGGGTATCCAATGCCAGTCTTACCGAGCCGATTATGGGCTTCCTGCGCAATAAGGCCTTCGAAGGTACGCAGGAGCACCTTCAGGTCCTGATGTTATTTGTGATGTGGTACTCCGGTAGCCGGGATGTACAGGCAGAAATTGCCGACATTTTCAGCCGGATCAGGCAATCGGTGCCTGACTTCACAGAATCGTTCCTACACTTCCTCCTCGAGCTGCATAATCATTCCGACCTCCTCCCCGGGCCTGAGCAAGACCTCAATATGTCCCAGTTGGTGGATCAATCGGTGAACGATGAACTTAGCGCATTCTATGCTGTGATTGACGAAATCCACGGAACGGGCTATAACCAGCCCGAGACACTGGAAGCGATAAAAGTATTCTATAACCAGCACGAGGGTCTGTCAGTGATCAACGAGTGCGTACGGATTACCGTGCGACATTATTTCGATCAGTTTATCCAAAATCTGGAAACAACGGCTTATGCCGATTTCTTTGAAATCTGCAAGTTGATGCCGGCATATATGGGTGTTTTTGCCAACCAGCATTTCAATCAGAGCCTGAAAGAAAATTCCCTGGCCTACGTACAACGTTTATTACTTGCCTACACGGATAAACGCGGGAAGGATTACCAGGATATCAAGCGCTTCGTTTCAACGGTTTTTGTTGATCTCGATTTCATCAAAGAAAAAGAGGTGGTGGAAATGTTTAAAACCAGGCGCAAGAAAAAAGGTACAGCCTAAAGGCGGATTATTTTCCGACGAATTTATATCCAACGCCACGGATGGCATGAAAATGCATGGGGTTACGGGAGTCCTCTTCAAAATTGCGACGGAATTTAAGGATGAAGTTGTCAATTGTCCGGGTACTCGGGAAGACGTCGTATCCCCATACAGATTGTAGAATTTGCTGCCTGGAAACAACTTCTCCTTCCCGGTCAATAAGTAATTTGAGCAACATAGCCTCTTTTTTGGTGAGGTTAAACTTACCCAGGGTTCCTTCTGCCTCAAATGTGACAAAATTGATCCGGTTATTGCCAAAAACATATATTTCCGGGGTGTTTTCCAGGGTCTTTCCACTACGCCGGAGGAGGTTCTGTACGCGCAGCAGGAGTTCTTCAAGTACAAAAGGCTTGGTGAGGTAGTCGTCGGCACCGCGTTTCAGTCCGGCGATGCGGTCTGCGGCGGTGTCTTTAGCGGTAAGGAAAATGATCGGTGTTTCCAGGTTGGTGAGCCGTATTTGTGCACAGACCTGAAACCCGTCAATTTCCGGGAGCATCACATCCAGTATGACCAGGTCGAAATGTTGTTCCTGGAACAAGCGTAAAGCCTCTTTTCCGTTTTTCGCAGTCACGGCTTCGTAGCCCTCGAGTTCGAGGTTCAGGCTGACGGCTTCGCGGATATTTTCTTCATCTTCGGCGAGCAGGATACGCATATTTGATCGTATTTAAGGCTTTTGTCTGGTTTCGGGCGAATGGGTGAGGTTATAAACGGCAGGTTTTTTTGTTACAAAGGCATGTAAGGTCAGATAGATGTCCTGTCGGCCTCTTTGCGCGGCAGCTCTGGTAGAAACACTTCAAAAATAGTACCTTTCGGGAAATTATCGGAAACCTTGATCTTGCCCTGGTGAGCTTTAACGAGTTGTTCCACAATGTAAAGTCCCAGTCCGGTGCCTTTCGAATTGCGGGTATCTTCATTGCCCAGGCGGTAAAATTTCTTGAATACCCTGCGTTTTTCCAAATCGGGGATACCAGGGCCCTGGTCGGCTACCTGGAGGACAAACCCAGCAGGTTTTTTACTGTAAGCAAGCCTCGTAATAATCATGGCCGATGGCTGATTGGAGTATTTTACGGCGTTTTCCAGCAAGTTCAATGCGATAGAGGTAAAGCCCATTTTATCGCCATACCAATGGGGGATATTCATTTGATACGCAGTAGGGAAGAGGGTGCCGGGATATTTATCGCATAGTTTGGCGATGATTTCGTCGAGCAGCCCCGGCAGGTAAACGCTCGAGTAATCAGGCTGGTAGGCAGTTTCGAGTTTGGCGGAAAGGAGGAGGTTTTCGACCAGGAGATGGAGCCGCTCGGTATCTTTGAGCGCATTGGCGGATAATTTTTCGGTCTGGGTACGGCCGAGTTCGCGTTTGAGCATGGTTTCCAATACAAGGCGTATAGAAGCAATGGGCGACTTCAGTTCATGGGTGATGGAGAGGAGGAAGTTGCGCCGCTGGGTTGCAGCGACCATTTCTTTGTGATAGCCCCTGTTGATAAACCAAATTCCGGCGACGAGGCTAAGGACGAACACAGCCGCCTCGCCGATAATCATCCGCTCCTGACGTTGGTAATGGTGCTTGAGCGCTTGGAATGCCTGGGTATCCTGGAAAGGTTGGCTGCGGTTCAGGAGGTTCCGGTCGGCCATTTCCTGTCTGAGCAGTTCCTGGCGGGATTCGAAAGCGTCCTGGTTTTTAGAAAAAAGCAGGATTGTCCACCAGGTAAATGCCATCAACATATAAGCGATGACGGCAAATGAGAGTAGGCGCAACTGATAATTCCGCGGGTCTTCCATAAAAAAACTATTGGGCTAAGATACGATTTTTCAGTCCGGAACTTTTGGTTTTTGCCAGGAAGGTGTTTTTTTTGCTTGATATTTAGAGGATTGCAGGGAAGTGGGCTTATTGGGGAGGTTTATGCGCATACTGAATGCATAAAATCCTTATGTTGATTTAAAATGTTACTTGACGATATGTGCCGGAAAGGGAATTTTTAGCCGGTGCTGATTGCAAAAGAAACAAACGCAGGGATGAAAACTACAGAAGTTGCGGAAAGTATTGTATTGCTGCTTCGTGAGAACGAGGTTGTCATGATCCCGGGGCTCGGCGGTTTCAGGGCGATATATGCACCGGCTACGGTGGATCAGGTTCTCGGGGACTTGCGCCCGCCGGGTTTGCGTGTGGAATTTGACGAAAATCTCGCTGCGAACGATGGATTATTGGTAGGGTATCTCAGCGACGCACGGCAAATCCCCCCGGATTCCGCCGCTCAAAGAATTGCTACCTTCGTCTCTCAGGTACGCGAGGTGCTGGAAAAGCGCGAAATGGTAACTTTCCCGGAAATTGGCCGTCTGCGGCTGGATATAGAGGGCAAACTTCAGTTCCTGCCGGAAGATAAAAATATTTCCCTGGATACTTTTGGTCTTCCATCTCTTCGTTTCCGCCCACTGCGTACACTGACGCAGGAGGTTGATCAGGTAACGACACCTGTCCTGCATTCGGTCCCTGCACGACGCCTCCGTATACTCGCCGCAACGGTGGCCTTGTCCATTTTTATTGCAGGTATGGTTTATTTACTGCTGAGCCCAGGTGTAAAGCCCCTGTTTCCCGGCCGACAAGTGGAATTGCCGGAGGCACGGGTGAATGTTGCCCCACCCGATCCGGACGTTCTTTCAACACAGGAAGCACCGCAGGAAGTGGCGAAAGTGGAGGCTGCACCGTCAGGTTCGCGGCGCTGTATCATTGCGATTGGGCTGTTCAAAGACCCTGACAATGTTGAGCGGCTGAAAAACCGGATTAAAGGTGCGGGCTTTCAGCCATTCGTGGAGGAGATGCCGGAATTTACGCGGGTTGGCGTTCAGTTTCAGTTTCAGGAAGAAGCGGAGATCCCCGGGGTCCTGTCTGCCGTCCGCAAGCGCCTGGCTCCGGATGCGTTTGTTTGGAAAAAATAAACCTGGAGTTTTGCAGGCGATATGTAAATGACTTAAAGCATATATATGGCCTGAAAAGATTTTTGCAACGGTTCAATGCCAGTATCCTGCGACCAAAGGGTCTTGTGCGAAGGGGGTCAGCGTATCAGGACCACATCTCCGTTCAACTTTGTTATTTTTCCATCTTTGCCTTCAAGAGTCATCTGATAGAGATATACGCCCGGGGGAGCGGGCTGGCCGTTGATAGCGCCATCCCAGATTCCTTTGGAGTCACCCGGAACGATATCGCTGACTTCGAATACCTGTGCACCCCATCGGGTATAAATCCGGAGGGAGCGGAAGCGTGCGATTTCCGGTCCGGCAAAAAATTCCAGCCCATCGTTAATATTATCGCCATTGGGGCTAAACGCATTGGGCACGAATATGCTGTTCCGCTGTTCTACGAAGACGGTGAGTGCGTCAACGGCGGTACATCCGCTGCTATCGGTCGCCTCTATCTGAAAAGTAGTAGTTTGGGCAGGCCGTAAAATATAGTATTGTGGTCGGGAAGCTGAAGGTGTTACCAGGGGGGTCCAGGAGATTTTTACCGGATTAAAGTTGAATTGTGGCCTGACGAATACGGAGTCTCCGGAAGCGATGGTCAGATCGGGGCCAAGATCGGCAGTGAGCTGTTGCACGGGAGGGATATCGAAGGAGAAGTTGGCGCTGCAGCTATTTGCATCCTGGATACGGAGGATGGAAATACCGGGAGGCAGATTGCGCAGGGTAAGGGGTAGGCGCTCCAGGCGCTTGAACTCCTGGCCTGCGATGGCGTATAAAAAAGGCCCTGTGCCTCCACTAATCTGTTTGAGTACCAGCCGGCCGGATTCCTGGGCACACCGGTTGACATCGGTTTCTAAGTTTGCGGTAATTGGAGCGGGCTGGGTAACAGTGGCCTGTGCAGCATGCTGGCATCCTTTGGCATCCGTAACGGTTACGCGGTAAATCCCTGCCGGGAGCCCGGATATGGTTTCTGAGGTTGCCCCATTGCTCCAGAGGATGCGGTAGGGGGAGACCCCTCCGGAAACTCGGGCAGAGCTTTCGCCATCTGCGGCGTTGTGGCAGCTAACGGCGGTTCCACCAAATTTAGGTATAGCCTGTGCGGTGATATTCAGGTTATTGACGTTTAGTGCGTAAGCGCTGAATGGGCGTATTTCGCAGCGGTTGTCTTGTGATTGGACGCTGACAATAGACAGGAGAATGCTTTTCGAAGTAAGGATACGTAGCTCGTCGCCATTTTTTACACCGCGTATTTCTTTAATCACTTCATCTTCCCGAATAAAGACGTCGAATAAATTTCCGCCTTCGAGCTGCCATTTGAGTACGAACTCCTGTCCCGGGCAGGCAGAGGTATCTCCGATAAGACCAGCGGAGAGTGGGGGGTAGTAGCTTAGATCAATTATGATAAGGCTATCGCAGCCCCCTGATGCCGCACCCGGCAGCAGGACGGAGTCCCGCGGGTTATTTTCGTTATACACTTTCCCATTTACGATAATTGCATCCCCCTGGCAGAGGGTACGTCGGATTTCATTGATACTGGGGATTCTGACGGAGATCGCGGTACGTTTTTCGGACAGGTCTTTTGTGCAGCCATTGGCATCGGTGAGGGTGCGATATTGGAGGTTGACGAGGCCACGCTGAAATTCTGGCTGCGGGAGGCAGAGGTTC
Organism: Lewinellaceae bacterium; assembly: GCA_040382095.1. Classification (GTDB taxonomy): domain Bacteria; phylum Bacteroidota; class Bacteroidia; order Chitinophagales; family Saprospiraceae; genus JADJPL01. The sequence continues at coordinate 2,951 of JBEIGB010000074.1, read as the reverse complement.
CAGGTATTGGAGAGGTTATTAAAGCTTTGTTGCGCTGGCTGTAAGGTGCCATTAGGTGCCTGTAGGGAATACGCCATGGTAAAAGGTGCCTTGCCTTTTAGCTGCAGGGGTATGGAGAGGCAGACAGGTTGCCCGCATAGCCGGGTACTGGCAGGGACAATGGCTTCGGGCAACGGCAATACCTCCAGATTTACCTTTGCCGCTTTTGAGGAAGGGCAGAACACGTCGCTTAGCAAAGCAAAAACCGGTCGGCTGGAGCTTGAAAAGCTTCCAGGGTTTTCAATAGGTTGTCGGAGGGTGCTGTCCAGAAACCACGAGATGCGGTATCCGGGGATTTTTTGAGTGAATACCGTATCGGCAGCGGAGAGTGGGAAAGCACCATTTCCATCTGCCTGTGCACAAACGGGTAGGTTGAGCGATGAAACCGGAAGCTGTGGCCTGCTCACTTCGATCGTCAGCGGCGGGATAGGGGTAAAATTAAGCGGGCAGCCCTGGCCATCTTCGATAGCAGCCAGGGTGATGGTACGGGTACTGTCCACAAAAACCGGGGATTTACTGTTGGAGGAAAGGTTTGAGAGTCGTATAGTATCTTTTCCTGAAGTAAGGGTCACCTTATAAGGACCTCCGGTAGCAGGTAACTTAAAGCTCAGGGTATCGGTGAAAGGGCCACAGCCGCGGCAGCTTTTGCAATGGAAGGAGATAGAATCGGGGAGGACCTGCAGGGCAGTGGGCAGGACCGGCATCTGGGAGCAGGCCGTATAGGTTTTCCAATTTGAAGCACTCCGCAAGCGCTGGGCCCATGCTCCTTTGGTAGCCGGAGATAAATCTCCTGTGTATGAAAGAAAATCCCAGGCGCCGGACTGTGGGGCGATATGCAGGCATTTAGCCAGGGGATGCAGGCCGGATTCCTGGGAGTTGTTGATAAAAGACGTCCAGGTTGATTTAGTGTTTACTCCGAAAAGGATACGCCCGCCTTCATAAGTCGCCCGGTGCAGGAAAAGGAAGATGGTATCGGGGTTGTTCCAGGTCCCACCCTGCATGAAGTATAATTGTTCGCCGGCAGAATTCAAATGGATGGGGTTAAGGGTACCCTGGACAAAATTCCATGCGGCATCAGGCGCAATCGCCTGATAAGTATTCATACCCATAGGAGGGAACTGAAGGGTAATCACCGTCCCCGCTTTTATTGTAGGGCCGATACGCGTCATAGAAATGAAGCCTTCGGAATTTCCCCATTGGTTGGGTAGCGCCCTTTCCCATCCGTTGTCGGTAATATCTATTTTTGTCCCGGGAAGGATATCTTTGAAGCAGACGAAGCTGATAACATCGTTATCGTTGGCGCTCGTATTGCACAGGCGGTTGTTGGCATTCAGGCTCAATAAAGCAAGGTCGCCGGGCAGGAGGACGGTCTGGGAAAGGAGGGCGCCATTAACCACGATCATGGAAGCGCATAATATCCACCGGATATCGTTTTTTTGCTTCGGGCGTAAAAATAAGTGTGAGATTTTGGGCATTCCTTATATTTAGTTGTCAGGATTTTTCATCGTTAAGCTGTAGCAACAAGTCTATTAAACGCTCACAAAATTCTTTTTCTTTTATCATATTTATCATTTTAACAGGTTTATTTTTATCCGGCAGTATGAATTTTTTAACAGCGGGGCTGTAAAGGATTAATCCGTGAAATTGTAAAATCCTGTATAACTGCTATTTTTTAAATAAAAAACCTGTATTTTTGCATTCACTTTTGAAAAGCGTTCTTTATCATGGACGGTTTAGTTTCTTATTCCCTGCCAATTAAGGGTTTGCATAACGGTGCCCATGTATTTGTTTTTCACGTGGGCAAGGAGTTTTTCAAGCACTTTGAGCATTCACCGGTCGAAGCCTCAGCTATCGTGCTGACGCTTACGCTGGACAAGCGTCCTGGCTTGATGACTTTGGGCTTTGAATTCTCCGGAACAATAGAGACTGAATGCGACCGCTGCCTTGCCCCAATCCACCTGCCAGTTGCCGATCATCGGGTACTCGTGGTGAAATACAGCGAGGAAGTGGAGCCTGAAGATGCCGATGTGATTTATATTCACCCGGAAGCGTCCAGTCTGGACGTATCTCCTTATGTATATGAGTTAATCGTCCTCTCGCTGCCAATGATTAAGGTCTATGACTGTTCGGCCGAAAATCCGCCCGTCTGCGACTTTGAAATGCTCCGTTTCCTCGAGCAGAAAAGCGAGCCCCCTACTGACGAAACAAGCGAAGAAAACCCTGTCTGGAAAAATTTGAAAGATTTGTACGATAAAGCATAAATGGTTTAACTTCCGGCGCAAATTTGCATTTATTGCATTCATGCCCCGGGAAAATTTGATAAAATGGCACATCCTAAAAGCCGCGGTTCGAAGCAAAGAAAGCATAAGCGGCGCACGCATTTCAAGATTTCCGCACCTAACGTGGCTACCTGCGCGGTAACCGGAGAACGTCACCTTCTGCATCATGCTTATAACGATGCCGAGGGGAATCTCTACTATCGTGGAAGAATTTTTTCAAAGGTAGAAGGAGCGGAAGAATAACGCACCAACACCTGATGGGAGATTGGCTGGGCTGAAATGGCAAGTGACAAAAGCTGTTTCAGGGGCTTCTTTTTGGGGCTATGTGCCAAAAATAACCTGCATGAGGAGCCTGGCGAGTATTTCCCAGGCGCTATGCGGCAGATTATAATTTGAAGCCTCCTCATAAGGATGAGGTTTGCAAAAAGTATGAAGGTGTGTAAAAAGCCTCGGGGCTGAGCAAATAATGGGACTGTCTCACAAGTCCTTTGGCGGTATTCCCCGCCAGGGAGTATTTTCCCGAGAAGCCGATTTAATTTATTTTTGGTTTAAAAAAAAAAGAAAAAGGCATCGAGGGGAAAATTATTGGAAAAACCCCCAAAAAAAATGTTTGGGGGGGACACCCGACAAATG
>JBEIGB010000073.1:0-18958 GCA_040382095.1 Lewinellaceae bacterium | reverse complement strand
TGATCCACCAGTTGTGCCGCCGAAAAATCCAGGGTGATCTGCATGTCCTGCGGGATTGCCTCTAATTTAGCTTTTAGCCCTAAATAATTAGAGAAAACCGCAGATTTTTCCACCTGCACGAGGTACGCCCCGTCATTAAAAGATACCGTTACGGGCACGCGGAACAGATTGAGGAACGGCAGGCCGTTGAAAAGGTGGATAAAAAGGTTCGTTACAACACCGGCGGCAATCCCTGCAAGCAGGTCAATATAGAGCGTAAAAAAAATAGTAACCATGAAAATGGCCAACTGCACTTTGCCGATCCGAAAAATCCGGATAAACGCCCTGGGATGCGCCAGCCTGATCCCTACGGTAATCAGCAAGGCCGCAAGTGCGGTATTGGGGATCATTTCGATCAGCGGGGAAGCAAAAACGACAAACAACAGGATAAATAAGCCGTGGAAAAAGTTGGCCCACCTGGTTTTGGCACCATTCGCTACGTTGGCAGAGCTACGGGCAACTTCAGAAATCATCGGCAGCCCCCCCATAACCCCGGCCAGGGCATTCCCCAGCCCTTCCGCAATCAGGTCTTTATTGACATTGGACTTCCTATGGTATGGATCCATCATATCAATTGCCTTTATGGTGAGCGAAGACTCCAGGGAAGCCACCAGTGCGAGCATGATGACATATTTGATAAATAGTCCAGTCTGTGCCGTACCGGAAAAATCCACGTTTATCCGGATATTCTCCACCAGATCACCAATATGTACCAAGGTGTAAGGTGGCTCGGTATGCTGAAAATCGAGCAATACCTCTGCAGGGATCGCAAAAACCAGGACCATCAGCGCTGCCGGTATTTTTTTGAATGTAGCCAAAGGGATTTTTCCCCAGCCCATCATAATAGCCAGGCTTACCAACCCTACCAGCGTAGCACGCAGGTCAAGACGTTGGACGAAAGAAGGGATCAACCCCAGCAGTTCAAAAGGGTCCTTCCCTCTGGATAATATGGGGTTGACATTCAACAGCACCGGTATCTGCTTGAGGATAATAATCATTCCAATTGCCGCCAGCATACCATGTACCACAGAAAGCGGAAAAAAATCTGCCAGCCTACCCATTTTTAATACCCCGAACAATACCTGTACAATCCCTGCTACCACCACTGCACCCAGAAGCAGACGCCAGCCTGTTTCCCCACCACCAAATGCTGAAACCCCTTCAACCATAATGACGATCAGCCCGGCTGCCGGCCCTTTAATCGTCAGGGGCGAGCCAGCAAACAGTCCCACGAAAACCCCACCGATAATTGCCGTGAGCAAACCCATCAAAGGGGGAAATTCCGAGGCCTTCGCAATGCCCAGGCTCAAAGGAAGGGCAAGGAGAAAAATAATTAAACCCGAAACTGCATCGCTGGAATAATTTTCTTTTAAGCCCTGCAGTCCGTCCTTAGGAACTGATAAAGTTGGTTTCATGCTGGAAAGCAAATAAGAATAAGCAATACAAACTTTCTGGGGTTGTGTGAAAAGTACTCCGCCGCCTTCGGCAGCGAAAGAAAGTTTTGAACGAGCACTATTTTCATTGATTTTGCCTCGCAAAATCAATGAAAATAGTGCTCGTTCAAAATATTACCTGGCGGCGTCAGCCGCCAAAGGAGGGACTCCGGCCTTTTTACACAACTCCATGCTTATGCCCCCCCCAAAAGACTATTTTAGCCATATTCAAACTAAGAGTCAACGCGCAACCCGGGTATTGGTTTGCCAAAAGCTGTAATTGCGTCCCCGTACCTGTTGTGGATACCAAATCTGGTTTGACCCATATTTTTCAGCGAATACTTTCGCCTGTTTGCACTTACCACTGTCTCCTTTGTCGAATAATTCTGATCAGATTCTTAAAAATATTTTCTTTTACGGAAGATTACTCACCCAATTTTTAGTCTTAACCATGGAACTCAAAATCACCCAACTCAACAAACAGTATCCGAACGGGGTGCATGCCCTTAAAGAGGTTACCTTTACCATCGAAAAGGGGATGTTCGGGCTTCTCGGACCTAATGGCGCCGGAAAGTCCACCCTCATGCGCACCCTCGCCACCCTGCAGGATGCCGACAGCGGCTCGGTTACCCTGGGCGAAATAGACGTACTCCGCGATAAAGATGCGGTGCGCCGCATCCTGGGCTACCTCCCCCAGGAATTCGGGGTCTATCCGCGCACTTCCGCTACCGATCTGCTGCACTATCTGGCTGTACTGAAAGGATTTCATCAGAAAAAGGAACGCAGCGAAATGGTGGATTACCTTTTGCAAAAAGTCAACCTATACGAACACCGCAAAAAAGCTGTCAGTAGTTACTCGGGCGGGATGCGGCAGCGCTTCGGCATTGCACAGTGCCTGATCGGCAACCCACGGCTCGTCATTGTGGACGAACCCACCGCCGGCCTGGATCCGGGCGAGCGCAACCGTTTCTACAATATCCTGAGCGAAATTGGCGAGCAGATCATCGTCATCCTCTCCACCCATATCGTCCAGGATGTCCGGGAATTATGCCCCAATATGGCCATAATGGATAAAGGGCAACTACTTTTCAGCGGTGCTACGGACAATGCACTGGACATGATCCGGGGAAAAGTGTTTGAAAAAAGCGTGGATAAGGAAATGCTGCCACAATTTCAGCAAAGTCATCAGGTGATCAGTTCCAAGCTGGTAGGTGGCAGGCCACAGATCCATATTTTCGCCGAAAATCATCCCGGAGATGACTTTAAAGCGGCTGAAGAGACGCTCGAAGATGTATTTTTTGCCAAACTGCATTCCCTCATCTAAATCCCAATTACCATGTTCAAATTCATTTCTTTTGAATGGAAGCAGTGGCTCCGGGCACCTATGCTCTGGATTTTCCTCCTGGTCAACGCCTTGCTTATCTTTGGTGCCGTCAGCTCTGAGCAGATTACCATCGGGGGAGGTGTAGGTAACGTCAACAAGAACGCACCGTTTGTAATCCAGCAATACTACATGGTCATGTCGCTGATTTGCCTGCTCATGACCACCGCATTCATGACTGCTGCTGCCAACCGCGATTTTGGCACCGGCATGTATCAGTTCGTTTTTACTTCCCCTATCCGCAAGCGGGATTATTTTTTTGGAAAGTTCATCGGTGCGGCGAGTATGGCCGTCATCCCCATGCTGGGGGTTTCGCTGGGAGCCCTGCTCGGCCCGCTGATGCCCTGGGCACAGGAAGGGCGTTACGGTGAAGTGGTCTGGAACGGCCACCTGCAAGGGATTCTGTCCTTCGCCCTGCCCAATACCTTCATCACGGCAGTGTTGGCCTACGGGCTTGCCGTGCTTTTTCGCAGCAATATCGTTTCTTTTATCGGCTCCATGCTGATCCTCGTTTTTTATGTCATCAGCCAGGGCTACACCCAGGACCTGGACAAAGAATGGCTCGCCAATCTCCTGGACCCATTTGGCGCCCAGCCACTGTCACTGGCAGGCAAATACCTCACGGTGAGCGAGAAAAATGCTGCTCCCGTACCCCTTGCCGGAGATTTTCTCCTAAACCGGCTACTCTGGATAGGATTAGGATTCCTGATCCTGATGGGGATTTATGCCCGTTTTTCTTTCAGCATACGTGCCAGTCGAAAGGAAAAAAAGTTGGAACGGGAAGGTCAGGGAATCCAGCCTATTACACCGGCAGTCCACGCTATGCCGGCAGGCCCCGGGAAAGCCTCCCCACTACTTGCTTTTTTACAAATAGCCTGGTTTGAGACAAAATCCATCCTCAAAAACCAGACCTTCATTATCCTGGTAGCCATCGGGATGATCAACCTCATCGGCAGCCTGAGCAGTTTCACCGATTTGTACGGCTCTACGAAATATCCGGTGACCTATGATGTGATTGACACCATCCGGGGGGCCTTCTTCCTTTTCCTGTTAGCGATTATCACTTTTTATTCCGGCGTTTTGGTCTGGAAGGAACGGGACGCAAAGATTTCAGAAATCCAGGATACTTCTGCAGTTGCCACAGGAGTCCTTTTTGGAAGCAAATTGCTGGCTTTGCTCGCAGCGATTTTCGCTGTCCTATGTAGCACCATACTTGTTGGGATCTGCGTTCAGGCGATCAATGGCTATACCCGATTTGAGGCCGGGCAATACGCCATCAGCCTCCTAATCCTGGATATGCTGCAATTTGCCTTTCTGTCGGCCATTGCACTGCTCTTTCACTACCTGATCAACAACCGCTACCTGGCATACTTCGCCTTTGTCGCTTTTGTTATCGTAGATGGGTTCATCTGGTCGGCACTGAAAATAAATACCAATATGCTGGGGTATGGAGGGGTACCCACATTAACCTACTCCGACATGAACGGTTATGGGCCTTTTATACCGGGGCAGATCTGGTTCAACAGCTACTGGACACTTGTGGCACTTTTTCTTGTTTTAATCGCCTACGCCTTCTACGTCAGGGGCACGGATACGACCTTTGCGCTCCGCTATCGCGTCGCGTTGGGCCGCCTGCGCAGCAAGCGTATTCTTTTGGGGGTCCTTGGCATCATCTTCCTCAGTTGTGCAGGCTTTGTCTATTACAATACAGAGGTATTGAACACCAACATCGGCCAGGAGGAATTCGAAGCGCGCCAGAAGGATTATGAACTGACCTACAAGAAATTTGAAGGTTTGCGTCAGCCTGTATGGACCGAGCTCGACTTTCGCATCGAAATTTTCCCTTACGAAAGAAACCTGTTTGCCAGCACCCGGGCGACACTGGTGAACCGATCCGGGAAAGCGGTAAGCGAGCTGCACTTCACCCTGCCTACCGACATGGACAAGCTGGAAATTAATATTCCCGGAGCTATCATCCGAAAAGACGACAATCGGCTCAAATACCGCATTTACCGGCTTGAACGCCCTTTGGCAGCAGGAGATAGCCTGGAAATTACTGTAAAAGGCGAGAAGCTGACCAAAGGCTTCGAAAATGAAATTTCCTTTACCTCCCTCACCCAAAATGGCACTTTTTTCAACAACAGCGATTTCATGCCCGTTCTGGGATATGTTCGGGATTATGAAATCCGCGATAAAAACAGGCGCAAAAAACTCGGGCTGCCGCCCCGTCAAAGGCTACCTAAGCTCGACGAGGGCAACCTCGCTGCACGCAGCAGAAGCTATATCAGCCAGGATGCCGATTTTGTTAAGGTACGCACCGAAATCAGTACTGCTGCGGATCAGATTGCTGTAGCGCCGGGCTCCCTGCTGAAAACCTGGGAAAAAGGCGGAAGGCGGTATTTTCAATATGCCCTGGACCATCCCTCGCTCAATTTCTATTCCTTCATCTCTGCGCGTTATGAAGTCGCCCGGAAACGCTGGAAAGGTATAGATATAGAGGTGTATCATATCCCGGAGCATCGGTACAACGTGCCCAATATGTTAGCCAGTGTCGAAAAATCCCTTGCGTATTACACCAAAAATTTTGGCCCTTACTATCACAAACAGTGCCGGATTATTGAATTCCCGCGCTATGCCAGTTTTGCCCAGGCCTTCCCGGGCACCATGCCCTATAGCGAAGGTATCGGATTTATCGCCGACTTGCGCAAGGTCAAAGAGGAGGATATTGATTTTGTCTTTTTTGTCGTCGCCCATGAAATGGCACATCAATACTGGGCGCATCAGCTCATAGGTGCCGAAATGCAGGGAACGGAGATGCTTTCCGAAAGCTTTGCGGAATATTCTGCACTTATGGTGATGGAAAAGGAATATGGAAAAGATAAAATGCGCAAATTCCTGGCCTACGAAATGGACCGCTACCTGGCCGGACGCGGAGGTGAGCTGGAAGCAGAACGCCCGCTCATGGCTACCGAAAGCCAGTCCTATATCCATTATAACAAAGGCTCCGTCATCTTGTATTACCTCAAGGAAATGATCGGCGAAAAGCAGGTCAATACTGCTTTACAGGAACTCCTGCAGGAATACGGGTACAAAAGCGCCCCCTACCCTACTTCTATCGCAGCCGTGCAGGCCTTCCGCCGGCATACCCCCGACTCCCTGCAGTACCTTATTGACGATATGTTCGAAAACATCACCCTGTTCTCCAACCGCGTTACGGAGGCCACCTACCGACCGGTCGGCGATGCGTATGAAGTCACCATCAAGACCAGCTCCGAAAAATTCCGTGCCGATTCCCTGGGCCGGGAAACCGCTGTGCCCATCGCCGATTACCTCGACCTGGGCATATTTGCCGCTGGCGGAAACAAAAAGCTCCTCGGCAAACCCCTGCTCCTCCAGCGGGTGAAATTGACGGCAAAGGAAAATACCTTCACCTTCCGGGTGAAGGAAAAACCGGTACAAGTGGGGATAGATCCTTATAACTATCTCGTGGACCGGATACCGGACGACAATGTCAAGAAGTTGACTTTGTCGGATTAAATGTTTTTTTACTGCCGAAGGTGGTGTGAAAAGTATTCCGCCACCTTCGGCGACGAAAGAAAGTTTTGAATGGACATCTTTTTACCTCATTTTGCTTCGCAAAATGAGGTAAAAAGATGTCCATTCAAAATTATTATTGGCGGCGCAAGCCGCCAAATGGCAGCTGCGATTATGTTCCTGCAATTCACCTGCATGCCCCCCGGGCATGAAATTTCCATACCAACTCAGATTTTCCCACCGAGCCACTTGTGTCCGCAGAAACAGGAGGCATAAGTAGTATTGTGACCCCCTCTGCTGCGGAATTATCAGCTCCGGAAGTGCTATGCGCTATTTCGAAAAATAAACAAAAAAGTATAAATCGTTGATTTTCAAATATATAACATTTATTTTTCTACTAAGGCCAGTCCATTACCTGTAGCACTTTTGTAGCACGTACAAATGGGTTATCTGAAAAATTATAGAACTAACTTTGACGATGCTTAGTATGCAAGGATTTTGTTTCTGAGAAGCCTAAGCATTCGCGACTTTTCGAAGGCGAAGCCTTAAGTCTTTAAAAAATTGGAAATGTTTTGGGAAGCACAACATCCGTTTCCTTCACGTTCATCCAATCAAACCGTTTACCGTGAACCTACTTGAATTCATCCGAAAGGAATCCGACCTTAAAATTCGCTCTTCAATCATTCTGGCTACCGTATCCGGGCTGGCAAACGGCGTAATTTTGGTGGTTATCGTATCTACTGCCGAAGCAAGCAGTAAAGGAGGTGAGGTGGATACGCATTTTTTCCTGATGTTTCTGCTGGCCATCACAATATTTGTGCTTTCAAAAAGAAAAATATTCGGTGACGTAGCACGTGTCGTTGAGTCTGCAATCCGACGAGTACGAACAAGAATCGCAGATAAAGTCCGGCACTCAGACCTACAGACATTGGAGAGGATGGGGGCATCCTCCATTTTCAATAGTATTACCCAGGACTGTCTTCAAATTTCCACTTCTGCACCGGTAATCATGAATGCTTTGCAATCAGCGGTAATGCTGGTATTTGCACTGTTATATATCCTTTATTTATCCACCCTGGGATTTATGATTACAACGGTGGGAATCCTTCTTGCGGCACTTGTATATGAGATTAGCAGACGAAAGGTTCTGGCAACCCTCAAAAACACGTCTCAAAAGGAAAGAGAATTTTTTTCAATCGTTGATCATATCGTGAATGGCTTTAAGGAGAATAAAGTAAATTCCAGGAGAAGCTCGGCGGTGATGCGGTACATGCAAAATATTTCAAATGAAGTGAAAGAATTAAAAATAGCTGCTGCCACAAGAGAGTCCATTAACTTTTTATTCTCTCAAACTTTTTTTTACATACTACTGGGAGCGATCATCTTTCTTTTACCTGTGTTAACAACGCCCGATGAGGGGGAGGTCCTGCGCATCGTAACAGCCGTTTTATTCATTGTAGGGCCCGTTAGTGCAGTGCTGGTTGTGGTCCCGCTGCTTTCCAGGGTAAACATCGCTATACAGCACATTTACAATCTTGAAAATGAACTGAGTAATAAAATATCTCCGGAGTCGCTTGAAAAGATTGAAACGGAAGCATCCATTGATTTCATTGATGAGCCGCTCCCCTTTGCACATAGTATCAAGCTTACCGATATTGGTTTCGAGCATCTAAATAAAAGTGACGTAGTATTCACCCTGGGTCCAATAAGCGAACTTACGGTAAATAAAGGCGAAATCCTCTTTATTGAGGGAGGGAACGGAAGCGGAAAGTCAACGCTTTTAAAGGTGCTTACTGGTCTTTATTACCCTGATCAAAAGACCAGTATCCAGGTGGATGAGGAAATAATCAACCGGTTTAATTATGCTTCTTACCGGGAATTATTCTCTGTGGTATTCACTGATTTTCACTTAACGCAAAAGTTATTCGGATTAGAGAAAGTCGAGGAAGAAAAAGTGAAAGCGCTGCTTTTAGCCTTGAAAATAGAGAATAAAACCGCATACTCAAACGGTACCCTTTCAACTGTTGATTTGTCCACGGGTCAAAAGAAGCGTCTTGCATTGGTGGTGAGTTTGCTGGAAGATAAAGAAATATTGATTTTCGATGAGGTGGCGGCAGATCAGGATCCCGCATTCAAAAGCTACTACTACAAGGAACTACTGCCTAAGCTGCAGGAAAACGGTAAAACCATCATTGCCGTTACGCATGATGACATGTACTTCCAGTATTGTGACCGAAAGTTAAAAATGTTGAACGGAAAAGTCTCCCGGGAGACCCATTACAAAAAAGGCAAAATCACTTTTGATAAAGAATTTACTGCTTAATTAACAAATATGCATTCAAAGAAGATAACAACATTGAATAAAATCGCGCTTTGGTTTGACCAGAATGGATTGAATATCATCATCTCTCTGCTGGTTATATTTTTTGTGGTGGTCTATTTCTGGAAAAAAATCTTCATCACTGTCCCTGCCGGGCATTGTGCGGTACTATTTCAACCATTTGATGGTGGTACGCAGCTTGAACTGTATGAAGAAGGATTGCACATCATCGCTCCCTGGAATGAATTGACTGTTTACGATACAAGGCTGCAGTTAACCCTGGATACGGTAGAAGCTCAATCGAAACAAGGTTTAGCAGTGAGCCTGGTCTTCGCGGCAAGGTATATTCCAAAGCGTGAAAAGCTGTTTGAAATCCACAAGTTTATTGGTCCCGACTATGTTGAAAAAATAGTCCTCCCGGAAGCGATCGGCGAGTTGAGGGATATTTTAAGCAACCAACATCCGGATAATCTCTACACCATTTCTGAAGCCAAATTACAAAGTGAATTTCTTGAAGTGGTAAAGAAAGACATTGGAGAGAATTGGATTTTGTTCGAGGATATTAAAGTGTTAAAAGTAATTGTTCCAAAAAACTTTGCGGCTGCCATTACTCAAAATCATATTCAGGAACAGAAATCAAAAGAATACGTACACATCCTGGATCAGGCAAATCGGGAATTGGTCCGCAAAAAGTTGGATGCTGAAGGTATTGCTGCGTTCGAACGCATTTCCGGAGTTTCTTATCTAAAGTACAGGAGCATTCAGGCTACCGAAGCACTTAGCGTTTCCCCAAATGCTAAAGTGATCGTAGTTGGTAACGGGAATAAGGATGTGCCTTTGCTATTGTCTGAGAATCAATAACAAATTTTTAAAATCAGACAGTGATTTTGATTGCGCCCTTTGGACGCAGATAAATCAGTATTCTGAAAAGAATCATGACACGGTTTAGTTGGATTTCGAATCCCTTAACTTAAATTAATTGTGCGGCTATGATGCGCGGTAAAGTTATTTTCTATTGTTTAATTGGATTTTACTGGGGTTTGGGTATCCCCAAAATACATGCACTTGAACGCACAGATAGCATTCCAAAATTAAAAGTACACTATCAGGTATCTTTTAATGGGAATTATTCTGAGAATATTGCCGAGCAGTTTTTAGCTACGACGAATAACTCCATCAATCTTCAAAAGGGATCACTGGGATTTACACAGTTGCTGAACTACCAATATAGCACCTTCAAATCCTCGCCATCCGCAGCAGCCATAAATTTACTCAATGAAACGCTGACGACCTCCCGGCTTGCCTACCAGATTAACAAGACCGAACCTTTTGCCCTTTTTGGATTTGAACGCAGCAATGTAAGATCCATAAAAACCAGATATTATTCTATCACAGGTGTAGATTATAAATTGCTCAATAAAAAAACGGTCAGTCTATCCCCGCTTATTGGATTATGTAGCGAAAGCACTATTTATAAGGATAAATCAAATTACAACTACTACTTTATGGTTTTTGGGGCGAGAGGATTTCATGCTCATGCCCAAAATAAATTTAGGATCCAGTATGATGGATACTTCTTTAGACGCATGACAAAAAATCAATGGCGATATCAGGCCGCCTTTACAGGAATGATTCAAATCATCAAGCCACTTTATGCTACGGTTAATTTAAATGCATTAAGCGAAAATTTAATTAGCAAGGAACTATTGCAAAAGATAACCACCATCAGTTTCGGACTCACTTTCCGAAAATAATGTCAAAAAAGATTATGCCTAATCCATCCAATATTGCAATTATTGGTACCAGCATGGTATTCCCTGGTAAAATCAACTCTTTATCAGATATGCATATCAGGCTCCTCAATAAATTGGATGCCATAACGGAAGTGCCTGACGAGCGATGGAATGCCAATGCATATTTCGATACCAGCTCGGACCGCACTGCTAAAATCAATAATACCAGAGGGGGATTTATTGACGATGTTAAAGGTTTTGATACCGGCTTATTCGGTATTTCTCCTGCGGAAGCAAACGCAATGGATCCTCAGATAAGAATTTCCATGGAGCTGGCCTTTCGCCTTTTCGAAGATGCCGGGTATAGTGACGGCCATTTAAAAGGCAGTGCCACCGGTGTTTATATGGGGGTCTGCTTCAATGATTATCGGGATCTGTGCTATGAACTGGGGGAGACCGGGATAAATTCCCATACGATTACAGGGAATACCAATTGTTGCGTTTCAGGTCGTATTGCCTATAACTTTGGCCTTCAAGGGCCCTGTATTACCATTGACACGGCTTGCTCCTCTTCCCTGGTGGCTGTTCATTACGGGATTAAGGATCTTTTAGCAGGAGATACCGATCTGGCGATTGCAGGCGGCGTCAATATTATGCTCCGACCTCAGAATCACATGGCCTTCACAAGTCTGAATGCATTGTCTCCCAATGGCATTTGTTATTCCTTCGATGCGCGTGCAAATGGCTATGTCCGGTCGGAAGGGGGAGGAATGATCCTGATGAAGCGATTGAAAGACGCGATTGACGACGGAGATAATATCCTTGGTATCATCCGTTCTTCTAATGTAAACAATGACGGAAGGTCGCGGAGCTTTACTGCCCCAAACCCCGATGCCCAAAGCAGGCTTATTCAAAGGACCCTGGAATATGCAGGAATTACAATGCAGCAGGTAGATTATATTGAGGCACACGGTCCGGGCACTTATGTAGGCGACCCCATTGAATTATCGGCTATTTCAAAGGTTTTTGATGAGGAGGACAGATCAACACCGCTTTATGTTGGATCCATTAAATCCAACATTGGCCATACAGAGTCCGCAAGTGGAATCGCCAGCTTATTGAAAGCCCTGGCAGTTGTGCGTCATCGCATTATTTACCCCAACATTCATTTTGAAAATCCAAATCCACGATATCCCTGGGATAAATCCAACGTTAAAATTCCCACAGATCCAATTGCATTAAGTGGAACCATACGTGCCGGTGTGAACTCTTTTGGGATCAGTGGCACCAATGTGCACCTTATCCTGGAAACCTATGAGGAGGCTACCCGGAGGGCAAAGACTTCTTCCTTTCCCCTACCCTATGTACTACCAATCTCCGCAGCAAGCCCACGCCAGTTGCAACAACGCATTATCCAACTTCAGGATTGGTTGTCTGAAAACCCTGAGGACTTGCCGGATAAAATAGCATCCTTTGCACGGTTCAGGGCCCACCTGCCTTTCAGGGAATTAATCTGGGCAGACTCAGCCGACGGATTAATGGCTAAACTGTCTGCCCTGGTATTGGATTCGCCAAATGAAGGGGATTATTCAAGGTCAAAAAAAGTATTCGTTTTTTCAGGCCAGGGGGGTCTTTGGGATGGCATGGGCAAGGAATTGATGGATCGCTTTCCGGTTTTCCGGGATTCCATGCAAGACAGCCTTACCTTAATCCGCCGGGAGCTGAAGCTGGAATTAGCGCATGGATTTTCTCAAATCCCTAAAGAAGAAGTCGCACGGCAGCTTTTGACCTTCTGCTATCAACTCGCTCTTGCTGAAACACTTGAATTTTTGGGTATCCTCCCGGATCTGGTCATTGGTCACTCCCTGGGTGAAGTGGTAGCGGCATGTTTTGCCGGACTTATAAGTAAGCCTGTGGCAATCCGAATTGTAGAGGCCAGAGCAAGTGCAATAAATTTAATTGCCGGCAAAGGGACCATGTGGGTGGTGGGAATGTCCTGGATGGAATTCAACGCGCAATATGTAGGGAATTACCCCACTATTGATGTAGCAGCGGAAAATGGTCCGCATACCATCGTGCTTTCCGGACAGATAGAACAATTTCGGTTGCTGGCAAAAGAACTGGATCAAAAAGAGATTTTCAATCAACAAACCCAAATTAATTATGCCAGTCACAGCAGATATGTACAGGAGGTAATCCCATTTTTTAGAGATAAAATAAAGGACCTGAAGCCTGATGGCAATGCCCAGCGCACAAAAGTATTTTCTACCAGTCAATTAAAATATGTAGAAACCTCGGAAACAGGTGTAGATTACTGGCTGGAGAATATTTTATACCCGGTTAAATACAAGGAAGCGATCGAAGTATTATGTCAGGAAGGAACTATTCTGGGAATTGAAGTCTCTTCGCACAGCCTGCTATCAAGTGTTTCCTATGAAATAGCAGAGGGCTTTCAAAACAGGTCGCTTTTCTTACCCGTAATTATCAAGGAAAAATCAGAGTGCTCAAGTATCCTTCAGTTGCTTAGAAACTTATACATGAAGCATATGGATGTTTCCTGGGATGCCCTATTCAGTCCTTTTGGAGATCGCAAGATAACAGCACCTTTATATCCAATGGAGAAAAAAGAATATTGGATAGGGAAGGATATCTTAATGGATCAAAAACCAACCTTGATCGAATTAGAAACCGAAACTCCGGAGGAGTGGAAATCCTATTTAAAACAATTGATTTCTTCGGCCACACTCATCCCGATGCAGGATATTGACGAGGATCAGGGTTTTCGAAATCTGGGCCTGGATAGCCTGATGATACTCAAATTGAAAAAGCAACTGGAAACCCAAAAAGGGATATCCTTAAGTTCAACCGCATTTTGGAATTACCCGGATATTCGAGCCCTGTCTGCCTTTCTGGCTAATTCCACCGAAACCCATTCCAATAAGGCAATTGCTGTAATGGAGGATGCAATGAGCGATGAAGATATTAACAATGCATTGGATGCACTAATCAACGAACTGCTCTGAAATATGGAAACAACACCAATGCAGGACAGGCTTCGCAAGTCGCTTCAAATCATAAAAAATCTCCAGGAGCAGCTGGCGGAAAAGCGTTCAATGGAAAAAGCATCCATACTGGGCGCTGCTTTTACCCTCCCAGGCGGAAACGACACCTACAGCAATTTTTGGCATACCCTGAACAATAAGCAACATGCCATTTCGAAATATCCCGCGGAGCGAATGGATTTACTGAATCTGTCCTTCGAGGAAATAGCCCCTGTCAGCGGCGGATTTATCGCTGCCATTGATCAGTTTGATCCTGGATTTTTCAACATAGGCCTCGAGGAAGCCAAGGCCATGGATCCTCAGCACAGGATCCTCCTTGAACTGGTCTGGCGGGCGTTTGAAGATGCAAATATCAATATCGAGATTTATAAAGGCAAGCGGGTGGGCGTCTATGTAGCCCTCTCCAACAACGATTACTCGTTTCAGCGGTTCAGGACGGAGCAGGTAAAGAGCCCCTATGATTTCACCGGCAACATACTGGCAACAGCCGCAGGCAGGATTTCCTACACATTCGATTTCAGGGGACCCGCCCTGGTGGTGGATACAGCCTGCTCTTCTGCACTGGTGGCCATGGACCAGGCCTTTCATGCATTGAACGAACGCAAGTGTGACCTGGCGGTAGTCGCGGGGGTGAACCTCATCCTGGACCTCAGGGTAAATGAAGTCCTCCGGCAAATCGAGGCCACATCTCCCGAGGGGTTCTGCAAGCCCCTGGATGCTTCCGCAAACGGATACACCAGGAGCGAAGGCGGTGCTGCTTTCATCCTGAAAAGAACTTCAGATATCGAAAAGCAGTGGGAAAAACCCATCTGCGAAATAATTGGAAGCGCCACAAACCACGACGGCAAATCCAATGGTTTTACTGCTCCCAACGGAAAAGCACAGGAGGCAGTCATCAAAGACGCATTGCGAAATGCAGGCATAAAACCAGCTGATGTAGATATCATCGAATTACACGGAACCGGGACCAAGCTCGGGGATCCAATCGAAATTGAAGCCATTCGCAATGTGTTCACTGCTGATCGCAGGTCAAAAAAGTTATTGCTGGGTGCTGTGAAATCTAATCTCGGTCACCTGGAGTGCGCTGCCGGTTTCGCAGGACTAATTAAAGTGATGTTAAGCTTTCAGCACAAGGCCCTTCCTCCTACCGTTAACATATCCCGGTTGAATCCCCTGATCCAGTGGCATGAGGATCTTGAAGTACCATTGGAACCCAAAACTTTGGATAGTTATGACAAGATTACGGCAGGCATCAGTTCTTTTGGTATAAGTGGTACAAATGCACACCTTGTTGTGGCATCCGTCAATGAAAACAAAGAATTCCAGGAAAACAATCCCATACTGCCTTTGCTGCTATCGGCGCCATCGGAAGATAAACTGCATAAGCTCATAGAAGATTTCAAGCTCTTCCTTCCGACTGCCAACTGCCAGTGGTCAGATATTTGTTCTGCAGCGGCCGTTGGACGAAAGCATTGGCCTTTCAGGGCTTCAATCATCGCCGGAAGTGCTGCTGAAGCTATGGAAAACCTGCAATCCGGTCACGTTGCATATGGTCATATTGGCAAAATCGTTGAATCAAAAGAACGGGTTTACCGCGAAGAGGTAAACCATGACCAGCGCGTTGCATTGGAAATACAGCATGATTACCTTTCCGGCAAAGAAATACATTGGAAACAAGCATTTCCGGCTATTTCTGAAAAGACCTGGATTCCGGGGCTCCCGTTTTCAAAAAGACATTGCTGGGTCTATAAAAATCATATTGCCGATAATGGCCCGCTCATCGGCGCATCGCTGAGCCATCCTTTTTTGAAAAGGCTTATCAAATCCCCCTCGGATAGTCGGACGCATAATTTTCTTGGAACGATAGATCTGGACGAACACCAATGGCTGGAGGGACACCGGTTGTTCAATCAAGTGGTTTTTCCGGGTGCCGGGATTCATGAATTGGCTTGTTATGCTGGCCAATCGGTAATCAAAGAACCGGTTCAGGTAGATAACTTGAAGATTATAGAGCCCATATTGATTGAAAAGCAGGTCCATGTTTGGATTGAACTGAAGCAGGACGATAAAAAGCACACAGGAGTGCTTTATACACAGTCAAACGGAGAAGAATGGATCAAGCGCTCGAGTTTTGAAATAACCTCCAGTGGAAGAATACCCTCGGGGGATAGGATGCCATTAGAAGGGCAGGCCATGGATATTTCTAAGTTTTATGAACGCTGCAAGTCCATAGGAATCCATTATCAGGATCGTTTTGCCCAACTGCAGGAGGTCACGCACCATCAACAATCCCTGGGCGGGAAGATTTTTGAAAATACCTCGACGAGCGGCTTTTTAATCGCTCCGGATGTTCTGGACAATTGCTTTCAGGTATTCGGCGTGTGGCTCATGGAGCGGTTTGGCTCAAAAGCGTTTGTGCCAACAGATACAAAAGCATTCAGGTTTTACCAGACGCCTCAAGGTCCGGTTGAAATCAGCGTGAAGCTCCCCGACCAGGGCCTGGTAAACGGTAGGATATCCGCTTCCTTTTCAATTTACAGTAGCAATGGGTTGTGCGCAGAGCTGGATGATTTCTCTGTCATGCAAGTTGACAAGGATAAACTCCTGAAGTCGTTTGACCGTCTGGACAGTCATATTTATGCATTAACCTGGGAGAGCGAAGAGATCGGCGATCCGCAATCTGCTGCAACCAGGATGCCTGAATTCAAGACTGCGTTTGACAACCGTCCGATGCTTGAGCGTTCAGCCAAGACCCTGATGGCCCTGGATGTGCTCGCAGATGAGCTTGTCGCTCACATATTGCACGAATTGGGATTTTCCCAAAGGCTCGGTCAGAAATTGCCAAAGGCTACTTTGCTCAAGGCGTTGAATATTTCGGAAAGGCATTCCAGGCTGTTCGACAGGATACTGGAAATTGGCCTTGACAACAAATGGCTGAATGAAAGCGGCCAGTTTTACGAGGTGAATTCCATTCCGAAACCGGATATAACAAGATCAATACAAGCGTTTAAAGCGAATTATCCTCACGCCGCCATGGAACTGAAAGTGCTCTATGATTGCGCGAGCAACATACCACAGGTGCTGACCGGCAAAAAGGATCCTTTGGAAATATTGTTCCCTGGTGGTTCTACAGAAGTGCTCTCCGGCTTTTACAACTGCGACCCCTTCCTCATCATGTATGACCTGTGCAGAAATTCCTTTGCAACCTGGCTGGAAGAGAATGGCCGCGGCAAAAAGATAAAAATACTGGAAATAGGCGCCGGAACAGGAAGTACAACCAAACAACTATTGCCCCTCCTGCAAGGCTATCAAGTTGATTATGCTTTCACAGATATCTCCCCCTTGTTCCTTTCTGTCGCTCAGGATGCATGCAAAGAATACCCGTTCATCAACTATCGCCTGTTGAATATTGAAGAGTCAATCAGCGGCCAGGGTTTCAATCCGGAATCGTATGATTTGATCATTGCTTCCAATGTCCTGCATGCTACCAGGAATCTGGCTGATACTTTCAAAAACGTGTTGGCGCTGCTGAAAAACAATGGCTCTCTTTTTATGGTGGAAGGAACCATGTCCATGAAATGGATAGATCTGATATTCGGTCTTACGAGCGGTTGGTGGTTGTTCAGCGACTCGGATCTGCGTCCCAAACATGCAACACTGAGCGTGGAAAAATGGCAAAGTTTTCTGACCTCATCCGGCTTTGCACCACCCCAATTCATCGAGCCCTTTTTCGAGGACAAAACTGCCACCGGACAGTCGGTGATATGGACACAAAAAAAATCAGAACAGCCTTCCCAGGCTGCAAAAGTAAATTGGTTATTGAGCGATTCCAATGAAACAACGGAAGGTAAAAAGTGGGAATACCCCGATGCTCCATACGCTATTAAAATTGAGAGCAAAGCAGAAAATAAAAGCAGCGAGGACCACGCAAGAACCTTGCTTCCGTTGATTGAGCAACTGAAATTTTTGCAATCAGCGCATCCGACGCATAAGCGATTATTCATTTTTTATACTACAACAGCACACCAGCAGATTATTGGCTTCTGGAGGGTACTCCAAAACGAATGGCTGGATTGGGATATAAACCTGGTCATAGCAGATGATATAAGCCCAGCGTTAATCCAGGCTGAAATAACCTCGGCTTCAAAAGGAGATTGCTCCAGGTGGAACCGGTCTGGCAGGGAGGTCTTGCGATTGAGGAGGAAAACCCTGGAAAACAGCAAGCCGCTGGATTTCAGGCAAAAGAAAGTGCTGGTCACGGGTGCCTCCGGAGGATTGGCCCAGGCCCTGATTGGCTGGCTGTTGGAAAAGGGAGCTGCCAGGATCATAGGTGTTTCCCGATCAAGGGGATCGGAAACAATGAATGACAAACGAATAGAATACCACTACTCAGACCTGCTCGACTGGGGCAATGATGCCGACCTGGATGGAGTTTTCGCTATCTTCCATCTGGCAGGCACGCTGGACAATCAACTGGTGGTAAACCATAGTGCACAATCCCTATTGAACGTCCTGAGGCCGAAAATTGACGGTGCCCTTAAGCTGCGGCATCTAGCGGTGAAGCATTCGATACCCCATCTGATCCATTTCGGATCGTCTGCCAGCTGGCTGGGTACGGTTGGTCAAGCGAACCATGCCTATGCAAACTTTGATTTAACTGCTGGCAGCAACAACCCCGGCAACTTGAACGAGGTATCTATCCTTTGGGGCGCATGGACATCGGGAGGAGCAGTGGCAAAATACGATGCCGGGTCATGGGTGAATCGCATCGGCATGAGCACCATTCAAACCCAGGAGGGGTTGAATTTAATGGATCGCATCATCGGGTTGGGAAATCGCGAACTTGGAGTTTTTCAACTTGACTGGGCAAAGTACCAGGAAGTCATGAAAGACACGCCGTTGATCCAGGATTTCCTGGGCATGAATGACGAGCTCTTCTCCTCTTCCCGGATTGAAAATTCACCGGAAATGTTTGCCAATTTTGATGAGGTGGCCTCCTGGCTGGAGGCAGAACTGAGTTACACCCTTGGATATGAGCGCAGACAATCTTTTGACTACGATACGGGATTTTTCGATTTAGGGCTGGATTCGCTGACGACATTGGATCTTGTGAAAAGGATTGAAAGCAAGATCAATGCTAAGTTGCCTTCCACCGTATTGTTCAAGTATCCTACCATCCAGCAACTCGCCGGGTTCGTCCTGGATCAATGTACAGGCTTTTCCTTTGATGCCGGAAGCACGGGCGATCCATTGGAAGAAGACCTTGCTGCCTTGCAATTTATCGATGATCAATTCAATGCAATGATTGATGAGAACAGATGAACTGAGTCCACTGCAAAAGGCAGCTTTGCTGATTGAAAATCTTAAAGCAAAGATTTCCAGGCTGGAATCGATGAATGGTTCTAAAGAGGTAGCTGTAATAGGTATCGGCTGTGCTTTCCCCGGGAACATAGGGA
>JBEIGB010000072.1:0-19105 GCA_040382095.1 Lewinellaceae bacterium | reverse complement strand
CGATGGCATCCACCTCGGCCATCTCGCAGCCCGGGAATTTCCACACAACCGGCTCGACCGTCTGGAAGCCCTCCTCGAAAATACCAAAGGAGACGGGGACAAGTTCGTGGGAGTAGAAGGTATTGTAGTACTCCCCAAAAATTGGACAGGTGAATAAGCTATAAAATGGTTATATTTCATAGCTAAAAAACTGTCCGATTATGGGAAAGAAACGAAAGACGTTTAGTGGCAAGGAAAAAGCGACGATTGCGCTGGAAGCCTTGCGGGAGCGACAAACATTAAGTGAGATCGCCCAGAAATATGAAGTACATCCCACACAGGTGAGTGTGTGGAAGAAAGAGGCCCAGGAACATTTAGGCGACCTATTTGGGGATAAGCGTAGGCAACAGCAAGAGGATGCGGAACAGGGTCAGCTCATTGAGCGGCTCTACCAGCAAATCGGGCAGTTGCAAGTGGAACTGAACTGGTTGAAAAAAAAAATTGGGCAGCCATGAGGTGAGCGGCCTTCGGGGATTGATAGATCCGGGCACGGATGGTTTGAGCCTAAGCCGCCAATGTGCGCTGTTAGGATTGAGCCGAAGTAGTTATTATTACACGCCGGTCGAGGAAAGTGCGTTCAACCTTATGCTGATGCGCTTGATGGACGAACAATACTTGAAAACACCTTTTTACGGTGTCGGCCAGATGACGTATTTTTTGCGTCGGCAAGGTCATGAGGTGAACCCCAAAAGGGTTCGCCGATTACTATGATTGATGGGTTTGAGCGCGGTTTGTCCAGGGCCGCACACCTCAAAGCCAGGAAAAGGGGAAGCACATCAGGTATTCCCTTATTTGTTGGGTAACCTGGTCATAGACCGCCCTGGGCAGGTGTTTGGGGCGGATATCACGTACATTCCGTTGCGGTACGGATTTTTGTACCTGGTGGCGTTCATAGATTGGTACAGCCGATATGTGGTGAGGTGGGAGCTGTCATAAGCCTTGATGCGGGTTTTTGTATAGAAGCCCTGGAGGCGGCCCACAGAACCATCACACCGGAGATTGTCAATACGGATCAGGGGGCGCAATTCACGAGCTTAGGATTTGTACAGACCGTGTTGGGTTCTGGCAGCAAACTGAGTATGGACGGCAAAGGCCGTGCCATAGACAACATCTTTACCGAGCGTTTTTGGCGCTCGCTGAAATACGAAGATGTATATTTAAAATCTTATGAAGGCGGCGTGGAAACATGGCAGGGTATCCGGGCGTATATGCATTTTTACAATTACGAGCGCCCATGTTCCGCGCTAAATGGGGCATCCCCGGCGGATGTTTTCCAGGGCCGCGTACAAGCGTCGGTGCTTGACCGCACCGCAAAGGTATAAGCCGGAAAACCACCTACCATTCCAAGACCGCTCAACAGGCTCGGTTTTATAGCTTATCCAAGCCTGTTTTTTGTCCAGTGATTGGGGAGTATCTCAGAGTAAGCTAAATTTGTTAAAGTCATTTTCATTAAAGAATATGGGTATGCAAGTATCCTTGGTTTTCAGTTGACTTGTTTAGGGATTTTTCTGTCAACGTAAATCTAAACAATTTATTGAAAACCAAATTTAGGGTCTTTAAAAAAACCACTGCAGATTCAATCAGAATATGCAGTTTTTTTTATCTTTAATGTGCGGTGTTAATCTTGTGTCTTTTTGCCCACCATTGATTCAAACAAGTTCTTAAAAAAAGAATTTTTACTCATAAAACAATGTAAATCTTTTAACTAACTAAACATATGATATGATGGATAAAGATATTCTTATGCTCCAGGCATTTAAGCTGATTATACAACATTTTAATCAATTTTCTATAGGTACTTCTATCCGTCCGGAAATCAAGCTGAAGCTATCGGAAGAATACCGTAAAATAAGGGGGCTTACCCCAAACTTTGTTTCCCTTCTATTGGAAAGAACTACTAACCAAATCAACGATGAAGAAATAGACTTCGTCAAAAAATTAACAGACGTAGTCGTTTATGGCACTCAAAAAGACCAGGAGATCGTAGTTGCCGCAGCAGAACGCCTGGCAACCTACTTACGGGAAAAGATCGCCCTGATCCATATTGCAATAGAAGGGGCAAACCCTTCCGCGCCTACTTCCTGAGCAGATACTTCCTTTCACATATAGCAAAAAACTGTTTATTCCCTATAAAAAACCATTACCCTAAAATGAAGACTATTGCTCCATTCTTTTTTTTCGCCTTTTTATTATCTGCGCAGTTGCTTCTGGCGCAGTCAGGGCTCACGGTAAAAGAAGCTACAGATTCGCTCGCTACGCTCGCTAATCTGAATCAACAAAATCAACGGAGGGATATTCCAGCTTTATTATTTAGCAAAAAAAACGATGTTGAAATATTTTTTTCAACAAGAATAGATTTAAACCCTAAATCCAAAATATACCCTGAAGAGGAAATGTTAATTCCGGAATACCAAGAGAACGATAGTCAATCAGAAAATACTATTAAATACCCTTTAACCTCTGAAGGAACTTATAAAGTCTTGTTTAAAGGAGAAAGAGGAACCAATGCCGCGATTTATCTCCAGATTGATCGCGAGGTTTTAATTGAAATTAATACAATTAACAATAGCTTAATCATCGAAAACACTGCATTCGGCCTGCGCTACTATACGGAGGGAAATGATCCAGCTCCACCAAGGATCAACAACGAAGCTATTCAAATTCTTTCCCTTCTGGGTATTGCCTCGGGACTGGTGAAAAAGGAGGAAGTGGCTCAAATGAAAGCGACTGATTGGAAATCGGTATCCCGGGCGCTCGAAGATAATCCTTTCCTCGTCAACCAATTGGAGGGAATCCGCTTTTCCACGCTCCCGCTGGACCATCCTTTGACGGATACTATCGTCGCCAGGCTGAATGCCCAGGCTACAAACTTTTTTGATAGCTTACACGCCCCTGTGATGGACTCCGCGATCCTGCAAACCGAGGTATCAGGGGATTATTTTTCCCTGCAGGATATTGAATCGAGCTACCGGCAGCCGGTACTCGCCGATGCGAACGCTGAACTCCGTGCGGCAGGCGACCGCATACAGGTGCGCAGACAAAGCGAAGGAAAGCCTGATGCCACGGCAATTATTGCCGGGCTTACGGACTTTGTGCTTGAGCGCGCAAAAGAAGAGTTCAGCGTAAGCTTCCTGGAACGCATGCGGACGGATTTTACCCTTGGCGGGAAAAAGAGGCCCGGAGAACTTCGGCTCCTTTTTCCCAAAACCTTCAATTTTTTCAGTACAAAGGCAGACCTCAGCAACTACAAAAGCATCCTCCCTATGGCCCGTCAGGAGTTCATCTATGACCTGCGCGATCTAGGGCTCAATATCCACAAACTGCTTGAGGATCCGGACTACCCGGAATACAAAAAACTGCGGAATTCCGGCGAACTGTTTCATCTGGCCCTTTTCTACGAGATTGCCTCCATGGCCTACCAGGGTATTGCCCTGGATACCATAACGAATAATATCCTCACCCGCCTGGAACGCAGGGAAAAAGATTTGTTTAAACAGGAAAATTTTGAGATTGCGAAAGCTAACAAGATTAGATACGACTCGTTATTTGCTGAATTGCCAAAGACAATGGAAAAATTTAGCGCTAATCTTAATAAGCTATGCGACAATATAATAATCCAAAATTTATTATTTGAACTAAATGCAGTAGATGACCTTCAATCTGCTTCTGAAAATGCAGCACAAAATCATATACTCGAAGATTTTTACCGAAATTATCTGCAAACAGTAAATCAAAAAGATATTAATTTATACAATTGGTTGAAGAATGGCCTGTACCAACAAATGCTCAACATCCCCAAACTGCTCCAAGGAAGGCGATACTACGACGATTTGATGCGCGAACCAACCCTCGACCAATTCGAACAACATTTTCCCTCCACGCCGGATTCCATATATTTAATTGCCACCGGAATGGAACTGAGCAAAAAACTCGTCGGCACGCTGCCCGATGGAACCGACATGCCCAATTTTTTGGTAGAGTACTACCGCTATTTAACGGATGTTAAAAAAAAGGCAGTGGAAATGACGAAACAATTCAATAGAGCCAATGATACTACCTGGATCCGCCCTCGGGCAGATAGCCTGCGGCAGGGTCAGGATAGTTTAAGGGCTATGTTGGGCAGAGAAATAAATTTTTGGGGTGTCCACGCAAAGGATGTTATTCTCGAAGACAATCTCCAAGCCCTAAAATACCTTGATAGTGCCTTTAATGCCAGTACTCTTTTGGTTATCCCGGATTCCCTATCCAGCCCGGAGGCAAAGCAGGCTGCTATTCAGGCCATAGCGGCAAAAGAGCAGGATATCAAACAAACATGGATATGGATTGAGGCGCGCCTGAATATTTTTGAGCAAAAAACAAATTTAAGGAGTCCCCTATTGCCTACTATAAAGCAATTACTTGCACCAACCCCATCACAACCAACTGCAGCACAACCACAGCCCACCTTATTGGACACCATCCTCCAACAGCGTGAGGAGATACAGCAGTTGTTCGAGAGAATGGATGCCCAGTTCGTCCCAAAGCTCGATACGGCGCTTAAAGAAACCCAGCAGATGAAAAAAGTGGTCTCCATGGCCGCTGTATTGATTGCCTGCCTGAAAGCTGACGCGGCAACCTCCAATGGAAACCGCTATATTGACCCCAGGACATTCCGCAATATCCTCTCGCAGGATCGTTCGCGGGACTTCTTCCTGGGTATTACCATGCAGCGGCTTCAGGCTATCCTGCGGCCAGACTCGCTCGCCACAATATCCCAAAAGGGCGTTGCAGCCGCAACGAATAAATTTGTGGACGTAATCTTTGAAATGCAGCAACGGCGGGACAGCCTGAACAATATCCCAAACAGAAAATTGCAATTCACCGAGTATTTTCCCCTGGTGCGCAGCACCATGGACTTATTCAATACATTGATTACCAATAGAATAAATGACAAAGATGCGCGTTTTGGCCTCCTGGATAAAGCCCCCCGAATCACCGACCAAACCCTCTCCATGTTCGAAAACGTGCAGGCGGAACGCTATGGGAGTGCTTTGTTCAATATGGTAGAACTCTTTACATTGATTTCACAGTCGAACGATAGCGCCAGCAGGCGCTGGAATGCCGTCCGCTCTGACCTGATCCGGTATGGCTCTTTTATGGCAAATGTTGCTTCTGCAACTACCGCCAATGAAGTTAAAGGGGCCCTGTTATCTGTAGCGATGCCCCCGGGCAGCTCGCGGTTGAAGCGGGAAGATGTTTTTAATGTCGCCTTGAATGCCTATCTTGGCCTCAGCGGTGGTATAGAGACGCTGAATACCCCTGGACTGGCGAAACCACGTGCCGCTTCCATTGGACTGAGCCTACCGATAGGCATTTCCACAACCTGGAAATTTAAACGGGACAGCCGTATGTCGTATTCGGCCTTACTCTCTATCCTGGACCTCGGCGCCGTCGCGGCTTTCCGCCTCGGCGATAATACCGCACAGGATCTGCCGGAGCTTAAGTTCGAAAACTTCGTAGCCCCCGGTGGGTTCTTAGTAGCCAATTTCCCTAAATCCCCCTTCTCGCTCGGACTGGGAGCCCAGTACGGTCCGCAGGTGCGTAAAATTACCTTAAATGGTATCGACGAATCCCAATCCTCCGCCTGGCGACTGACGGCTTTTGCAGCAATAGACGTCCCGGTTTTCAATTTTGTCAGTAAAAAAGGCAGGGTTGGGAGATTAAAATAGATAAAAAACGCGATTGATGCAATATGTACGATCTGTCACTTTGGTTCTTGTAACCGCAATAAGCCTTTGCTTTTCAGGGGGCCCATTTCCCCAAAACCATAGTGCCTGGATCCGTATCAATCAGATGGGTTATTTGCCCCAGGGCAACAAAGTAGCGGTCCTGGTATCCAAAGGCAGCCTGGAAATCCCGGACTTTGCCCTGTACGATGCCCTTACGCACCGACAGGTCTATATTGGTAAAAAGGTTAAAGCCTTCGGTGCTTATGCAGCTTTTTCTCATAGCTGGCGGCTCGATTTCAGCGAATTTTCAGTGCCGGGGGCGTACTACCTGCAGGCGGGTAACGTCGTTTCCCCAGGCTTCCGGATCGGGGATGATGTTTATGCAGGCGCTGCCGATTTTGTGCTGCGCTATATGCGGCAGCAGCGCAGCGGATACAACCCGTACCTAAAAGACAGCTGTCATGTAGAGGACGGCTTCATCGTTTACCACCCGGACCCCTCACGGGATTCCACCTACCTCGATGTTTCCGGGGGATGGCATGATGCATCCGACTACCTGCAATACCTGCCCACCTCTGCCAATGCCGTTTTCCAGATGCTCTTTGCCTACCGCCAAAACCCGGAAAGTTTCGGCGACGCGTTCGATGCAGCCGGACTCCCGGGGCCAAATGGCATCCCGGATATCCTCGACGAAGCGAAATGGGGTATGGACTGGCTCCTCAAAATGAACCCGCGCCCCGGTGAATACTACAACCAGCTTGCCGACGACCGCGACCACCTCAAAATGCGGCTCCCCACCGAGGACTCGGTCCTCTATGCAATAGATAAAGGCTTCGCACGCCCCGTATATTTGATTACCGGAGAGCCACAAGGAGCTTTTCGCCATAAAAACCGCACAAAAGGGGTTTCCTCTTCCGCAGGGAAATTTGCCTCGGCATTCGCCCTGGGAAGCGAAGTATTAAGCAAATTTTACCCGGATTACGCCAAACAACTCGCCCCACGTGCAGAGGATGCCTACAGGTTCGGCAAGACCAAACCTGGCTACAACCAGACGGCCCCCTGCCGTGCCCCCTATTTTTACGAAGAAGAAAACTGGACCGACGATATGGAACTGGCGGCTATCCAGCTCCATGCCATTCGAAAAGAACAGGGAATATTGCGCGAAGCGGCCACCTTTGGTGCCATGGAACCTACCACGCCCTGGATGGGCAGCGATACGGCCCGCCATTATCAATGGTACCCTTTTATGAATATGGGGCATTACTTCCTCGCCAACGCAGGCGATCCGGCAATATCCGCAGAATTCCGCGAATATATGCGCCGCGGTGTAGACACCGTATGGCAAAGGGGCAAGGACAATCCTTTCCTGTTTGGAGTGCCCTTTATCTGGTGCAGCAATAACCTGGTCACGGCTATGCTCACCCAGTGCAGACTGTACCGGGAGCTGAGCGGCGACACGCGCTACCGGGAAATGGAAAACGCCCTCCTCGACTGGCTCTTTGGATGTAACCCCTGGGGCACCAGCATGATTATCGGGTTGCCGCAAGCGGGGATCTGGCCCAAAGATCCACACTCCGCCTTTACCCATATCTATAACTATCCCATTGACGGCGGATTGGTAGATGGACCGATCTATGGTTCTATCTGGAACAAGCTCATCGGTATCAGCCTCTCAGAAGCCGATGAATACGAGGCTTTCCAATCCTCCCTGGTCATCTATCACGATGACTACGGCGACTACTCCTCCAACGAGCCGACCATGGACGGCACCGCCTGCCTGACCTATTATCTCTCCGCACTGGAAAAAGACGGGAAGTCGCCCAATATACCCCTACAGGAAAAAGATGCCTTCGGGGCAATCATCCGCCACAAGCCCGAAGGAAAAAAAATCTATCTATGCTTTACCGGCCATGAATATGCGGATGGGGCAACCTCTATCCGGCAGACCCTCAAAAATGCCGGCATAAAAGCCTCCTTCTTCTTTACTGGTGATTTTTTGCGGCAATTTACTGCTGCTGTAAAAGATTTGAAGTCAGATGGGCATTATATCGGCCCCCACTCCGACAAGCACCTCTTGTACTGTTCCTGGGAGCAGCGGGATGCTACGCTCGTTGATAAATCTACTTTCCAACAAGATTTAGGCGCCAATTATGCCGCACTGGAGCAACTGGGCATCAGCCGCAGAGAAGCTACGTATTTCATGCCTCCGTTCGAATGGTACAATCAGGAAATCTCCGATTGGACCCGGGAACTCGGATTAAAGCTGGTAAATTTTACCCCCGGTACAGGAACGAATGCCGATTATACCTGGCCAGGACTGCCGAATTATCGAAGCAGTAAGGTGTTGTACAATAAAGTCCTTAGTCTCGAACAGGAATCCCCCGAAAAATTCAACGGCGCACACCTCTTGATCCATATCGGCACCGATCCGCGCAGAACGGATAAATTCTATACCTACCTGCCGCGGCTGATCAAACATTTTAAGGAAAAGGGCTATTCCTTTGGTGTATTTGGAGAATAGGTTGTGTAAAAAGGCCGGAGGCCGTCCCGGGGTTGTGTAAAAAGCCCCCGGCTTTTCATTTGGCGGCTTGCGCCGCCAACAATAATTTTGAATGGACATCGTTTTACCTCATTTTGCTTCGCAAAATGAGGTAAAACGATGTCCATTCAAAACTTTCTTCCGCCGCCGTAGGCGGCGAAAGACTTTTTACACAACCTCATGTTTTTCTTTCGTCGTCGAAGTCGGCGGAATACTTTTCACACAACCCCGAAAAAATATTATTTGGCGGCGCAAGCCGCCAAAGGAAGGGCCGGAGGCTTTTTCTACAAGCCTAAAAATTTTTAGTGGTGTAAACCGATGTAAATCAAGCTTTTTTTTACCTATAAGTGGCCTTATTTTTTTGATTTTGCTCCGCAAAATCAAAAAAATAAGGCCACTTACATCAGAACTGTTGCTTTACGATATCCAGGATGTGCGTACATCGTACGCTACAGGCATTGGCCAATGCTTCCCCGCGCTTGCGGGTCTCTTCTGCAAAACCCTCGTCTTTCAGGCCGGGCAGGTTGATCTGTACGTTAAGCCAGGCACCTAACACGGCGGCCTGTGCGCAAAGGGCACCGACCCCGGCATCGCTGGCCGAATTCGGGTTACCCTTTTCTGCCATTGCTTCGAGCAGGTCAAAGCAGTCGAAGGCATATTGCATGGTGCGGAAAGGAACTTCTATTGCATATCGCGTAGCCGCCTGGATTGCCCGTTGGCGGTTTTCTTTCTCCTCGGGACTTTCTTTTGGCAACCTGAATGCCTCCAGGACCTGATGAAATGCTTTGGTATCTTCATCTACCAGTGCAAGAAGTGCATCTTTAAGCCCCTGCCCCTTTTCGGCCCATTCAGAGAAAAACACCCATTGTGCTTCCCAACCGCGCTTGTGGCTGGATAGATTGGCTACCATCGCACCCAGGCTGGCGGCGAGGGCACCAGCATAAGCGGCCACTGAACCACCCCCGGGGGCTACGCTTTCGGAAGCAGTTTCCACTACAAAATCGTACAGGGAGAGATTGCGAAGTTGTTTTTCTTTCCGGAGGTCTTCAAGCCGGTATTCCAGGATTTTCTGGCGGGGATCGAAAGGTGCGAGTTCGTTCAATCCAAGCGAACGCACTGCTATGCGGATAATCTCCGCTTCTGCAATACCACACGACCGCTGTTGCTTCTTCAGAAAATATTTACCGGCATCCAGGAGTACTTTTTTAGGCACCATGCCCACCAGTTCGGAGCCTGTCACCCGCATACCGCGCTTTTCTGCGCTTTGACAGCAGGCTTCGAACGCCTCATGCAGGGACGTCTGGGAAAGGTCGGTCAGGTTCATCGAGACCTGGGCAATTCCGTATTCTTCGATATACCAGCCAATTGCTTTTACGGCGCGGCAGGTGCCGGGAATACGGACGGGATTACCAGATACATCCTGCACTACAGGCCCGGTGACCGGGTCGCCTTCACGCAGAATGCGCCCCTGTTCCCGGATATCAAAAGCTACCGCATTAGCCCAGCGGGTAGAGGTTGTATTAAGATTGGCATTATAGGCCACCAGAAAATCGCGCGCGCCGATGACGGTTGCACCGGCTTTTGCATTAAAGCGATCCGGGCCGAAATCTGGTTTCCACTCCGGGTTAGCGAGTTTTGCTTCCAGGCCCTCATATTCCCCTGAACGAATCGTGGCGAGGTTGACACGCGCTTGTCGGGAGGCAGCTTTTTCATAGAGAAAAACGGGAATATCCAATTCCGTGCCGACGCGTTCACCGAGGATACGGGCCCAGGCGACGGTTTCTTCCATAGTAATCCCTTCGACTGGAATCAGCGGACAGACATCGGTAGCGCCCATGCGGGGGTGCTCGCCGTGGTGCAAGCGCATATCAATCAGTGCAGCAGCCGTTTTGATGGCTTGAAAGGCAGCTTCCACCACTGCCTCCGGCGGGCCGGCGAACGTCATTACCGTCCGGTGGGTTGCCTTTCCGGGATCGACATCCAGCAGGACAACCCCTGGTATTTGTTCGATTGCCTGCGCAATCTGTGCGATGATCTCCGGACTCCTTCCTTCACTGAAATTAGGAACGCATTCGATTAAGGCCATAAGTTCATCCGTTTTCGCCTTCCCGTTTTTCTTCTGCAGGGATTAAGCTTGCTTCGATCAGTTCCGGACTATTCTGAAGCATTTTCAATACTTTGACTTTAAACGGCAGAATGATAATCTCCTGATCTTTGTCCGGGATGGTTTCGGCGTATTCGAGGATTAAACCGGCCAGGGTGACATAGTTCTGGCTTTCCGGAAAATGTGCCGGCAGGTTGGTATTGATTTCGTCAATAGGATTTTGGGCGTAGATATGGTAGGTATTATCTGATACTTTTTCGACGATGGGCATTTCGCTATCCGTTTCGTCCTGGATTTCCCCGACCAGTTCTTCAATGATATCTTCCAGGGTAATCAAGCCCACCGTTCCCCCAAACTCATTTACGACGATGCCGATCTGGGTGCTGTTTTTCTGGAAAAGGCGCAGCACCTGGCTGATTTTTTTACTTGAAGGCACAAAAGTGATATCCCGGAGCATATCCCGGAGCTGTTTGTCGGCTTCGGGTTTGCGGTACTGGGCCAGAAGATCTTTTACCAGTATAAAGCCCCTGATATTATCGAGGTCATTTTCGAACACTGGGAAACGCGAGTAGCCCTCGGTAATAGCGAAATCAATCGCTTCGTTGAGTGGGGTATCAATTTCGAGGGCGGAAATTTGGGAACGGGGTTTCAGGATTTGGCGGACGGTACGGTCGTCAAAATCGAATACATTTTGAATGAGCTCCCGCTCCGAAGCCATAATTGCGCCACCCTCTGCGCTTTCTGCGATAATAAGCTTTAATTCTTCTTCTGAATGGATTTCGGAATGCGGTACAGGTTCGATTCCGATCAGCCGTAGCGTGAAGTTGGCAAATCCGTTGAGTACAATGATGAAGGGGCGAAAGACAAAATAAAATATCTTCATCGGTATTGAAACGGCTATGGTCGTTTTCGTGGGAAAGCGTATGGCGAGCGACTTGGGGGCCAGCTCACCGAAAACGATATGCAATACCGTGATAGCCACGAAAGCCACCGGGACTGCAAGCTGGCCGGCAGTTTCTTCCGACAGCGACATACCTAAGCCATAGATGGCAGCCAAAATCAGGTCGGTAACGACTTCCTCCCCGATCCAGCCAAGCCCAAGGCTTGCAAGCGTAATACCCAGTTGTGTGGCTGCAAGATAACCATCCAGGTTGCTAACTACGCTGTGGGCGATGCGGGCACTAAAACTGTTGTCCGTACGCACCTGAATCTGAGAGATCCGGACTTTTACGATTGCAAATTCTGCTGCAACAAAAAAACCGTTCAGAAAAACCAAAAAGATTGTAAAAAGTAAGTCAGGGCCCATTATCAATCAATAGTATCCATTTGGCGGGCAGAAGGCTGTTTTCCGATGCCCCTGAGATTGAAGGATGCTGGCATCGAAAGCGGCACACCGGGAAGCCGCCAGTAAAAAATCAGCCGTACGCCGGGAAACCCGGCCAAACAAATACGATTTAAAAATTTATAGGGCAAATTTATGCAGAATCTTGAAGATAAAAAGTATTCTTTTTCAAAGCAAAAAAGAGTACCTCGGCAGGATGCATCGCTTGCTTTCCAGTACCGTCCAGGATTTGGTGCCGGCAACTCGTCCCTGGTGCCGCGACAATAGCGGATTCCGGCAATTTACGTACCTGTGGAAACAGGGAAAGCTCCCCTACCTGCATACTAAGGGCGTAGTGTTCCCGTTCATATCCGAAAGAACCGGCCATACCACAGCAGCCTGTCTCCAGGAGGCTCACCTGATAATTGGCAGGAAGGCTAAGTGCTTGTGCCGTATAGCCGGCGCTGGACAATGCTTTTTGGTGGCAATGTCCATGGATGAATACCGTCCGATGTTCATCCGTAAATGCCGAAGGCAGTATGCGTCCAGCTTGTGCTTCGCGTACAAGAAATGCTTCCAGCAGCATGGCGTTACGGCCAAGTTTTACTGCTGCCTCGCGTAAATGTGTCGGCACCAGCTTTGGGTACTCATCGCAAAAGCCCAGGATAGCCGAAGGTTCCAGGCCGATCAGCGGGCTTTCCTCATCCACCAGCGGCAGGAAAACCTCTACATTCCGAAGGGCAAGTGCACGGGCTTCGGCGAGCAGCCCTTTGGACAGATACGCCCTTCCACTGTCCGGGTGAGCGGGCATTTCGACCGCATATCCAAGCGCCCACAATAGTTCGATGGCCTTTCTGCCGATATGGGCGTCGTTATAATTTGTAAACTCATCACAAAAGAAAAATACCTTTCCTTTGGGGGATCCGGGCGTTTTTTCCTTGACAACGCGTTGAAACCATTTCCTGAAAGACGAGGCGACAGGCGGAAGGGAGCGTTCAGGGGCAATACCCAGGATTTTTTTTATGAGCAAGCTACTTGCGGGCTGACGCAGGAAAAAATTACTGACTGCGGGCATCCTTGCTGCCAGTGCATTGATTTTTCCGATATTCCCGAAAACACGGCTTCGGAAAGGGATTCCGTTAGCCTGATGGTACTGATGGAGGAACTCTGCTTTTAAAGTAGCCATGTCCACATTTGAGGGGCATTCTGAGGTACAGCCTTTGCAGGAAAGGCAAAGGTCCATGGCTTCTGCAACCTCGGGATGATCGAAGGGGTTGGACTTGACATTCATGGTCAGGAATTCCCGCAGGGCATTTGCGCGGCCGCGGGTAGTATCCTTTTCGTTGCGGGTCACCATATAGCTTGGGCACATTGTCCCGCCTGAAAATGCGAGTTTTCGGCAATCGCCGGAGCCCGAGCATTTTTCTACCATCTTGAGGATGCCCCCTGTTTCAGAAAAGTCAAAAACTGTCGGGATTGCCTGGGCGGGTTGATCCTGGGCATAGCGAAGGTCTTTATCCATGGGCAGCGCATCCACGATTTTTCCGGGGTTAAGAATTCCGCGAGGGTCCCAGGTTTGTTTTATCCTGCGCAGGAGCTGATAATTCTCTTCCCCCAGCACGATGGGGATAAATTCTCCC
The DNA here is from genome assembly GCA_040382095.1 of Lewinellaceae bacterium. Classification (GTDB taxonomy): domain Bacteria; phylum Bacteroidota; class Bacteroidia; order Chitinophagales; family Saprospiraceae; genus JADJPL01. Next base: position 5,754 of record JBEIGB010000072.1, on the reverse strand, counting down.
CGCACCCTGCCATCGCCGTGTTCGCCACTCAGCGACCCCCTGTACTTTTTGACCAGGCGGGCGGAGACTTCTGCGATTGTCCTCAGTTGGCGTACCCCTTCCGAAGTTTTCAGGTTTATACTTGGGCGGAGGTGTAATTCGCCCGCGCCGGCATGCGCGTAGTAAATGACCTGTTGTTGGTAAGTATCCATAATCCGGCCGAACTCGTCAATATAATCCGGCAGATCGGGCAGGTCAACTGCCGTATCTTCGACAAACTCCAGCGGCTTAGCTTCAGTCTTGATATTTGACAAAACACCAAACCCTGCGGCACGCAAAGCCCAGACACTTTTACTTTTCGGGGCCGGGATTTTTGGGAAAGCGTAGCCCATACCCGCTTTTTTCAAATCTTCGATCAGCGCATCGGCTTTTTTTTCTGCTTCTTCCTGTGATTTACCCCTAAACTCGATCATCAGTACCGCCTGGGGGTCCCCATCCAGAAAAAAGCGGTTTTTTTGCTGCTCGATATTATCCCGCGTACAGTCGAGGATAATTTTATCCATGAGTTCGCAAGCATCCGGACGGTGTTGCATGGCCACCAGTACGGCGCGCATGCTTTCGTTTACGCTGTTGAAATGTGGACAAACCACCACATCTTCCGGGTCGGGTAGCGGGCTAAGGTCGAGTTTGATTGCCGAAGTGACCGCCAGGGTACCTTCGGATCCACAGAGCATGGTAGCGAGGTTGAACGGAGGGCCACCTGGAGTAAAAGGGTGTTGCCGCAGCAACATATCCACTGCATAGCCGGTATTGCGGCGATGGATGCCCGGCTTTGGGTATTCGCGTTCGATCGTTTCCCGCTGAGCGGGCTGGCCGAGTTCTTCAAACAAATGCCGGTATATCTGATGCTCCAATCGTTCGCCCTTGAGTTTTTCTGCAATCCCTGCTTCATCGAGAGGGCCGAATACCGCTGAAGAGCCATCGCTCAGCAGGCAGCGCAATTCGAGTAAATGATCGCGGGTATTGCCGTAAACGATGGATGTCGTGCCACAGGAATTGTTGCCCACCATTCCCCCGATCATGGCGCGATTGGCAGTAGAGGTATTTGGCCCGAAGAAAAGGCCATAGGGCTTCAAAAAAGCATTAAGCTCATCCCGGATGACCCCGGGCTCGACCCATACATACCGTTCCTGTGGATTAAGCTCCAGGATATTGTGCATATAACGGGAGGTATCCACTACAATACCCTCTCCTACACACTGACCGGCCAGGGAAGTCCCTGCTGTACGCATAATCAGCGGGATTTGACGTGTATTGGCAAAGAGGACGATTTCCTTAAGGTCATCTTCATTTTTAGGGAAAGCCACGGCCATCGGCCATTGTTTGTAGATAGAGCCGTCCGTTGCGTAAAGTGCACGGGTAAGGCGGTCGTGGCGAAGGTCGCCGTGTAATCTACGGGCGAGGCCGTCGAGGATTTTTTCCATAATATCCAGTACTTTTTATCTGCCAAAAGACGAGGTATCGGCGGTAGTTTCACCCCCCGGGGCCGTTAGGCCCATTTTCAGGATCAGAAGCTCTACCCGTCTGTTCTGGGCTTTTGCCTCATCGGAAATATTATCCGTCAGTGGAAAATCAAAGCCATAGGCCCTTGTCTCCAACTGATCTGCCGGCACCCCCTTCTGTAGCAGATAGCGCTTGATTGCTTCTACTTCCCGGCGGGACAACGTATAGCCCAGCAGGAGATCCCTACTCTGGTCGCTATGTGCGCCGATTTCCACCCGAATATCGGGAAATGCAACCAATACCCTGGCAAGGTCGTCCAACTCTTTTCGCTGGGACAGGCTAAGCCCGATAAGGGTATCCGCTGAAAAATCAATATTTTTGAACACCAGGGCCGTTCGGGAGTAATCCGGGGCGCCATTTTCGATAAATTTGAGCAGGTACTCCCCCACGCTACCGGGTTCAAAATCCCAGCCCCGCAATTGCAGGATGGTTGACCGGAGGCTTTTGGAACGGCTATCATCCATCCGTGAGGGGGGAGTGGGCATCCCCTCAGCGGGTTCCCCCGGATGCTGGCGCAGGATATGCGTAAGAAGCAGAACGATGACCATGATAATCACCGCAAGGCGCAGCAGCCTGGGCCCAGTCTCCCGGCCGCCCCCTGAGGGGACTTCCGGCCGTGGGGTTTCCGGTTCCTGCGAATATTGTCCGGACGGGTTATTCATTTTTAGGATAGGTATGGGAAAAATTAAAGTTGACATCGTCCAGTACTACATCGAGGATAGGGTCTTTTCCCCGAATATATCCTTCCCGGATTTTATATCCATAAAAACTGCTCATCGTATTCCAGTAGGACGCATTCCAGCCACCGCGCAGATTCCGGATAAGGTCATATAATGGTGTGTTTAGCTCCCGTTCGATCATCTCTACCAGGATCATACCCTGGGTGCGGGTAAGATTGCGCAGGGGGTCTTCGAATTTTTCCTTCAATTCCTTTTGCAGTCTCCTGATATGTCTTTTGCGCTCCCCTTCGCGCATCGTTGCCGTAGTGTGCTCCAACTCGCGAAAAATACGGATTGCTTCTGCTGCATAGGGGAAAACCATATAGGCATACCGGCGATAACGGCGATATTTATTATACTCCTCCGGACTTTTGAAATGACGTACCGAAGAGATTGCGATATCGTTGAGGGTAGCCAGAATAATGGTATCCCCGCAATCATCCAGCATATATTCGTACAAGTCTCCGTTGATAAGGAGCGTGCCCCTGGCCTGTGCCAGCAAAAACCCGGGCGAAAAAAAATAAAAGAAGGCTAGTGCGATATAAATTTTTGAGGAGAAGTTCATGGGTGACATATTTTATGCAAAAGTGCGAATTTTTGTGACGATTTAGGAAACCTTAACTTAGCGTTTTCGCCGATAACAGGAAGGGCGTCCGGCAGACTTACAGCGAAAGGAATCACCCTGGCTAAAAATGGCACTTTATTCCGTTTTTAGATTGTATTTTTGCGTACTTTTAATCACTAAAACATAAAATTCAGATGTATCGTTCGCATACCTGTGGGGAGTTGCGTATGGCCAACGTAGGGGAAACCGTGCGTTTGAGCGGTTGGGTCCAGGCCGTACGCGATTTGGGGAGTATGACTTTCATTGATTTGCGGGATCGTTACGGGATCACCCAGCTCGTTTTCAGTATGGAATCCGATGCTGGCTTGTGCGAGCAGGCACGTCGGCTCGGCCGCGAATTTGTCATTAACATCGAAGGGGCCGTCCGTGAACGAAGCGCTAAAAACCCTAACCGACCCACGGGTGATGTAGAGGTAGTCGCAACCGCTTTCAGGCTACTCAATGCATCAAAAGTACCGCCGTTCACGATTGACGACGAATCGGATGGTGGCGACGAACTCCGCATGAAGTACAGATACCTGGACCTGCGCCGTAGCCCTGTGCAGCGCAATATCATCTTCCGCTCCCAACTGGCATTGGAAGTGCGCAAACATCTGAGCGGGCAGCATTTCGTAGAAGTCGAAACGCCTTTTCTCATCAAGAGTACGCCCGAGGGGGCGAGGGATTTCGTCGTGCCCAGCCGGATGAACCCTGGCCAGTTTTATGCCCTGCCGCAATCCCCGCAAACCTTCAAGCAGATCCTCATGGTCGCGGGCCTGGACCGCTATTTCCAGATTGTCAAATGCTTCCGGGACGAAGACCTGCGCGCGGACCGACAGCCGGAATTTACGCAGATTGACTGTGAAATGGCCTTTGTTACCCGGGCAGATATCCTGCATACTTTCGAAGGGTTGACCAAACATCTCTTCCATGCTACCATTGGTGTCGAATTGCCCGACTTTCCGCTCATGTCCTATGATGATGCTATCCGGCAATATGGCTCCGACAAACCCGACCTGCGTTTCGGAATGGCTTTCAGGGAATTGACCGGACTTGCGAAAGGCCGGGGTTTTGTAGTTTTTGATACTGCGGAGATTGTTGTCGGAATTACCGCCACAGGCCAGGCAGGGTACACCCGCAAACAGCTCGACGAGCTCACGGAGTGGGTGAAACGCCCACAGATCGGTGCAAAAGGGTTGGTTTATGTACGCTACAACCCGGACGGGACCCTCAAATCGTCGGTAGATAAATTCTTTTCCGAAGCAGACCTCCGCCAATGGGCGGAAGCTATGGGCGCCCAACCCGGCGACCTCATGCTCGTTCTTGCCGGCGAGACCGAAAAAACCCGCAAACAGCTCGGCGACCTGCGCCTGGAAATGGGCCGGCAGCTCGGACTCATGACCCCGGGCGTATTCAAACCCCTCTGGGTCGTAGATTTCCCATTGCTGGAATGGGACGATGAGACCCAGCGTTTCTATGCTATGCACCACCCCTTCACCTCCCCCAAGCCTGATGATATAGCGCGTATGGCCAGCGACGACCGCCAGGTGCTCAAAGACCTTCGCGCCGACGCCTATGACCTCGTAATCAATGGTGTAGAAATCGGAGGAGGTTCCATCCGTATTCACAACCGCGAGCTGCAAGAGAAAAACTTCCGCCTCCTGGGCTTTACCCAGCAGGAAGCAGAACGCCAGTTTGGCTTCCTGCTCGGCGCCTTTGAATACGGCGCACCCCCGCATGGTGGAATTGCCTTTGGCTTCGACCGCCTCTGTGCGGTGATGAACGGACAAAATTCTATCCGCGATTTCATTGCCTTCCCGAAAAACAACACGGGCCGGGATATGATGATCGACGCCCCATCAGAGATTGCCCAGGAACAACTTCAGGAACTCAGTCTGGCTCTATCGCTTAAAAAACAACCATAATGGAAGGGAAAAAAAGCATTGCCACATTCGCCTATTCGCTGCTCCTGTCCAAAAAGGCAAAGGATCAGGCAGAAAAAGCAATCATTATTGGGGCAATTACCAGCTTTATCCTGCACCTTCTGCTCATTGGGCTCGCCCATTTCCGGATCATCAAGACGGGGGACTACTCGGAATTGCTTACCAACCCAATTTCCGCCATTTATACTCCCTTTTCCTTCATCCTTGTTTTTGAGGTGTACTTATTAGTGTATTATCTGCCAAGATCCATCACCATATATATTGGCAAGCAATACGAAATCATCACTTTAATTACCATCCGAAGGATTTTCAAAGACCTGGGCAATATGGAGCTTACGGCTGGCTGGTTTTCTTCAAAGGCCGACCTCCAGCTCACCTTTGATATCCTCTCCACCTTGATTTTATTTTTCCTGATTTATTTGTTCTACCGCTTTAACGAACGCAGGGCGCCCAATAGCCTGGTGCAAAAACAAATATCCCCCGAGACGGAAGGGTTTATTAATCAAAAGAAAGGTATTGCCATTATAATGGTCGTTATTTTAATCTCTTTGGCTGTTTATAGCTTTGGTAACTGGATATATGCGAGTTTTTTCTCTGTTGGGCAGATGCTGGGGAAATTTAACGACCTCAACAAGATCTTCTTCGATCAGTTTTTCATTATCCTCATCCTCACAGACGTATTCCTCCTACTGATTTCCCTTTACAACTCCGATAAATTTCATCGCGTCATCCGCAACTCCGGTTTTATTATCTCTACCATCCTGATCCGGTTTTCGTTTGGTGTGGAAGGGCTGTTGAATACTGCACTCGTTGTCGTTGCCGTATTGGTAGGCGTACTCATTTTGGGTATCCACAATCTCTACGAAAAAAACCTGAGCAGCACGGAACACTAAATGGTTGTAAAGGCCCCTGGCATTTCATTTGGCGGCTTGCGCCGCCAAATAAT
>JBEIGB010000071.1:0-19165 GCA_040382095.1 Lewinellaceae bacterium | reverse complement strand
GGATTTCAGTCGTGTGCTCTACCTATCGGTGTATTTTTTGTGGGAACCGGATCTTAAAAAAGATATACGGCTGTCCTAAAAGTATTCTGCCGCCTAAGTCGGAATAATACTTTTCGGACAGCCTCATCGTCTTGAGATGCCCTCTACAGGTACCTGCCCCCTGCTTGTGAAAAATTATTTTACCGCCCCAAAACCGTCGTTGGCAGAGTTTTTAGCGATTCCGGTGTAAAAAAGTAGTATTCTACACATACTTGAGCGAATTTTATAGCATTAAAAAATTCTCGATACGATGAAAAACTATGTATGGCGTATATTTATGCTACCCTTCTTTATGATGGCCAGCACATTAATCGTGGCCCAAAAAGCTTTCGTCAGGACCGGCCAAAATATCCGGATCAGCGAGCCAGTGGCCGGAAATACCTATATGGCGGCAGCAGAAGCCTTCATTGACTCCGGAATCGCCGGCGACCTGATGGGGGTCGTAGGATCTGTACAAATAAATGCCCGTATCCGTAAGGATATACTCCTCGCCGGTGGAAAAATCAACCTGAACGCAGAAACTGGTGAGGATGTACGGATCCTCGGAGGGGATATCCTGATTAGTAAGTTCATCAAAGGCGACCTGCTAATCGCCGGGGGCAAGGTCCTGATTACCGATGAAGCCATTATCGGCGGCGAGGTAATTGTTGCCGGGGGAGATGTCACTATTGGCGGAACGATTAACGGCGATTTGCACATCGTCGGAGGAAAGGTCCAGCTACAAGGAAGGGTAATTGGCAACCTTAGCACCCATTCCGGCAAACTCTACCTCCAGGGCTCGGTGGACGGATCGTCAAAAATCGTGGCGCAGAGCCTCACGATAGGCAGCGAAGCTCGCTTCGGACAGGAAGTGCGCTACTGGACGAACGAAGGGAAAGTCGAATTTGGCACATCCCTAAGTAGTAACGCCACGGCCATTTACGACAACAACCTTCGTCCTGCCTATGCCAATGTGAACTGGGAGAAAGGTATAAAAGCAGCGCTTATGACATTCATGATCCTGCGAATCCTCAGCGGTATCCTCCTGGTCGGGATGCTGATCGCTTTATTTAGCCGTTTCTTTGCAGCCCGTGCCGGCCTGGCCCGGAAATATGCCGGACGTTCCTTTGCACGGGGGCTTACCCTGCTGCTCGCCCTGCCCGTACTTTCCGTCCTTGCGCTGGTCACGGTCGTTGGCATCCCGTTGGGTATCATCGGCTTTTCAGCTTTCACGGTTTTTGCCCTCTCTGCAGGCGCGGTAACCGCTATAGTTGTAGCCTATGAGTGGGCACAAATGAAAAATATGTCACCTGCCAGTGGGAAAATATTTTTAATCGCCTTAGGTGTTTTTATCCTGCTCCGCCTCGTCGGATTAATCCCCGTCATCGGCAACCTGGCCAATTTCATCCTTGCCGCCGTGGCGCTTGGGCATATTTTCCGGCACTATTCCCAGGAGGGGCCTGTACCCACACCGAAAAGTGCGCAGGAGGATGGCGATTTGGTGTAGAAGAAAATCGTCTTGACGCTGTCTGATATAGTTTATAGGGTTGGGGTTGCGTAAAAGGAGGGGGTTGTCTCACAGGACTTGTGAGATAACCTCCTCCCTATAAAATACACCTACCACCCCACTCCATAATCTTCCCCATGATTGCTGGACCCGCCCCAGAAGCTGCCGTGCTTCCAGTCGAAAAATATGGCATTGATAGGTCCGGACGTGCGGCGCTCGAAGCTCAAGGTATAACCCATCGCTCTGAGGGTCTTGCGGATCCAGTCGGGCGTTTCCTCGTTGAGGAGAATATTGCCGGGCTTAGAGGCGTGGTCGTCAAAAGAACTGCGCATTTGGAAGCTGTTAAAATTTGGGGCTTCGCAGGCTTCCTGAACATTCATGCCGAATTCAGCAATATTCAGGAAAAACTGAAGTAGATTCTGGTCCTGGGAATCACCACCCTGGACGGCGAAAGAAAGAAAGGGTTTGCCTTCTTTTAAGGCCATGGATGGCGTGAGCGTCACCCTCGGCCTTTTGCCTGGCTCAATGACATTGAAGGGATTCTCAGCCGGGTCCAGGACGAAGCTTTGTGCCCGCTGGCTCAGCCCAATGCCTGTTTTCCCTGCAATCACGGCAGGTATCCAGCCTCCGCTGGGTGTTATTGAAACTACCCACCCCTCTTTATCAGCAGCCTGTACGGTAGTGGTACCCGCATAAAACGATTCCAGAAAATCCCGGGATACATAGGCACCGTTACTGGTGGCCGGATCAAGCGCAGAGCTGCCTTCCCCCCACTTTTGCAGGAGTTGCAGATAAGGATTGCTCGTACCTTCAAAGGGATAGGGATCTCCGGGACGAATACCGGGGTCATTTTTATCTTTTGCCATTTGCATGGCACGCTGCCTCGCATATTCCTTTGAAATCAGTCCTTTGATCGGTTCCTGTGGCGGGAAGTATGGATCGCCATAATAGAAGTCGCGGTCGGCAAACGCCATACTCATCGCCTGATAAACGGTGTGAATATATTTTGCCGAATTATAGCCCATGGACTTAAGGTCAAAATTTTCCAGGATGTTCAGGGCCTGTAGCATGGCCGGGCCCTGCGTCCACTGGGCGAGTTTATAGACTTCAATACCTTTATACGTTGTTTTAATCGGTTCTTCCGTCCTGACTTTCCAGTTGGCCAGGTCTTCTTTAGTAATCAGTCCACCCTGTTCGCGGGTACTCCGGACGAATTCCCCGGCGATATCACCTTTATAGAAGCGGTCATAGGCAGCATAAATCGCCGCTTTACGGGATTTCCCTGCCTTAAGCGCATTACTTTCTGCTTCTACGAGTTGTTGCAGCGTACGCAGCAAATCGGGTTGACGAAAAATCTCTCCGGGATGCGGGGCTTCCCTGTTTTCGCCGGGATGGGTGAGGTATAGCTCCCTGGAGTATGGCCATTCTTTGATTCTTGCTTTATGCCGCTCCATCAGATCAGCGGTTTGCTGTTCGATGGGATAGCCTTCGGCGAGTTGCATAGCCGGGGCGAGTACTTCGCGCAGGCTCAGGGTACCATACTCAGCGAGCATGGTCATCAGTCCACCCGGGGTTCCGGGAGTGATAGCGGAGAGCGGACCATACTCAGGCGGGTAGGGAAGGTTTTGGGATTTATAAAACTCCGCTGTAGCCCCGGAGGGTGCAACACCAAGGGCATTGATGGCAATCACTTTTCCAGTTCTGGGGTTATAGATTAGGGCCTGGGTCTCACCGCCCCAACTTAGCACATCCCACATCGTACAGGTGGCTGCCAGCATGGCACAAGCCGCATCCACAGCATTGCCACCCTTTTGAAAAATCATGCTGCCTGCGGTAGCTGCCAGTGGCTTACCAGTGATTGCCATCCAGTGCCGCCCATGGAGGACGGGTTTTTGAGTGGCTTGACCAGAGAGCTGCAGCGCGGCGGCGAATAATAGGAAAGGCAGAATCAGGCGTTTCATCTTTTGCAGATTTATATTGTTTTATAGTATCCTTAGCATCTCAAACCCCAGCGTTGTCAAATCCTGGGCAGCATTGGCCAATAATACGACACCACGCTTCCGTTGAGGGTCAAAACCAATGAACGCCCGGTAACCTTCGGTCGCCCCGCTCATCCATACAATCGTACGGTTATCTTCTGCTGTGCTCACTAACCACCCCAATGCGCTGGAAGTGGGTCTTTGCCACCCTGGGAAATGGACAGGGACAACCCCCTGCTGGATACGTTGGACCGTATTTTCGGTAAACGGCGGCAACCTGTCGCTTAACCCGCGCAGTAGTTGTATCAGATCGCGCGTGTTGGACTTCAACCCCACAGCAGGCGCCATAGCCTGGAAATACCAGTTGGGCACAGGACGGCCACGGGTATCGTGACCAGGGGCAAGACGGCTAAGCTGTGCGGGCGTGGATTGAATACGGGTATCGGCCATCCCCAAAGGTCCTGTCAGGCGATTTTTTAGCAAAACTTCGTACGACACCTGCGCCTGTGTAGCCAACAGACTACCGAGCAAAGCAATACCCGTTACGGAAAATTCAAATTTCTCTCCAGGAGGGAAGCGAAAAGTACTGTTGCCTGCCTGCCCCAGAAGCGCTTTTACGTCCGGAAGGTCTTTTCCCTCCAGCTTTGGGGACGAAGGGCTGGCCAGTGGATGCCAGTCCACCACCGGCTTACCCGGGAATACCAGCCCGGAGGAGTGATATGCCAGCTGACACAAGGTAATTTCCGTTGTCCCTGCAACCGGATCGGGCATACATACGACGGTTCTTGAGGGTACAGAATTATCAGCGCTGGAGTCCGGGTAAGTTTCTACCAGACGGGTAGGAGCAAAAGCGGGAATCGTATAGCCTTCGGGCATTACCGCGCTAACCGGGGTGACAGGCTCCAAAAGGCCCCCCGACTCCTGAATGGCAAGAAGGGCGGCAGTAAACACCCCGCTCAAAGCCCCAATCTCGTAAATGGTAGCCTCATCCGGGGCCGAAGGATCTTTTGCAGATAACCTCCCATATCCCGCGAAATGTACACTGCCATTGTACAAAACACCTACCGATAACCCCCGGGTATTGGCATGGCCGACATACCCGGAGGCAAGTGCGTCCAGTTTGGGAAATATCCCAACCTGACACGAGGCAAAAACTGGCACCAGTACCCCGTAAACATAGCATATCAAAGCCCTAAATACGGAAATTTTCATGAATTGGTGTTGTTAAAAATTAACAATCGCACTTTCCCGCCCTGGTAGTACAAACCACCTTTCCCTACAGCTTTCAGAGACAACCATACCCCGTACTGCCTTTCCGGTCTATTTCCAGTAAATCTAAATATAAGGTATTTTGAGCATTATCGCAAGCTCCAAATAATTTTCATGCTTGTAAAAACAATAAATCAGGAGCGCATGACCTTAAACATCATATAAAAAGTAATCTTTTATCTAATAAAACCCGTACATCCAATGTATCCAACAAAATCCCTGCTCGCCGTTGCTCTGGGAGCTTTTGCGCTTCCCATGGCTGCGCAACGTTTTACATTTCTCCCCGAAAAACCAGTCTCCGGGGAAAAAATCGCCCTCAGTTATGACAAGGGTAATTCACCCCTCGCTAATGTAAGCGACGTCTATATTACGGCATACAGCATCGCTGCGGACAAAATCACTGCACACGACGTAACAGCCTCCGAATCGAACGGTGTTATGAAAGGCAGTTTTGTCGTACCTTCCGATGCCAGATTAGTCTTCTTTTCTGTGAAAAACTGGGACGGCGACAACGACAATAACGATGGTGCCGGCTGGGGTACCCCGGTTTATCAGGCCAGCCGGGAGCAGCCAGTCAGCGGATATGGTATCAGCCTCGGGGCTGCTATGTCCATCCATGCCTCCACTGTCGGTGTGGAAATGGACCTTGAAGAAACTGGCAGTCTTTTCCAGCAAAATTTTGAAGAGCTTAAAGGGAATAAAGATCTCATGCTCATCTATGCCATCGTCGTCGGCAGGATCGGGGACGAAGCTGGCCAAAAACAGGTTAAGGACTACGCCAGGCAACTCGCAGCAAAGAAAAAAGCTCCCGAAAACGACTGGATACTGGCGTTTCAACTGAGCCAGTACATCGAAGATGAGGAACTGGCATCTTCTGTCAGGGAGAAAATACTCAAAAAATACCCCAAAGGCCGCCTGGTTTGGGACGAAAAATGCCAGGAGTTCCAGGAAAATGAATCCGAAGACCTTCAGGAGCAAAAAAGGTTGTTTGAGGAACTCCTCGCCTCCCCTTATGCAAAAGATAAAGAAGGGGCAGAGACGATTTCCAATATAGCCGCCACGGTAGCCGCAGCCTGCTTCTCCAACCGCGATTGGGCCGGTTTTGATAAATATACCGCCATGATCGCCAGCCCGCTCGAAAAAGCCTCGCTGTTCAACAGCCTCGCCTGGGGCGAATCCGGGGAGTCCCTGGAAGCAGAAGGAGGGGAACTTGAGCAGGCCAAAAGGATTTCCCTGCTGTCTATGCAATTGCTGGAAACTATGAAATCCGGTACTGTTAACGACGATCAGCTCACGCCTTACAGCCCTTATGAGGTCAAAAAAATACTCAACAACCAGATTGGTATGTATGCAGATACCTATGCGCTGCTGGCCTTCAAGCTTGGTAGCGCGGAAGAGGCCCTGCAATACCAGCAGAAGGCTTGCGAAGGGGTCGGGTTTAAGGACCCGGATTTCAACGAACGCTACTGTGCGTACCTCGAAAAAGCAAAAGGCACCCAGGCAGCAGAGGCAAAACTCGAGGAACTGATTTCTGCAGGCACCGCAACCCAGGGGATGAAAGACCAATACAAGCGGCTCTATATTATAAGCCATTCTGCCGAACAGGCATCAGAGAAGTTCTCCCAGATGGAAATGGCGGCACGTAAACAAATGCGGAAGGAACTGGAGGAAAAGATGATTGACGAGGAAGCCCCGGCGTTCGCTCTGCTCAACCTAAACGGTGAGACGGTCTCCCTCGAATCCCTGAAAGGCAAAGTGGTGGTCATTGATTTCTGGGCCACCTGGTGCGGCCCTTGTGTCCGGTCGTTTCCAGGTATGCAGCGCGCTCAAAACGACCATAAGGCGCAGGGCGATGTTGCTTTCCTGTTCGTCAATACCTGGGAACGGGTGAACGATAAAGAAAAAAATGCGCGCGACTTTATCAGCAGCAACAATTATTCGTTCAATGTACTCATGGACAAAGACAATGAGGTCGTCGGACAGTTTGGGGTCGAAGGTATCCCCGCCAAATTCATCCTCGACGGCAACGGCCGCATCCGGTTCAGCAGTACAGGATTCAACCCGGACGAGGACGCGATGGTGCAGGAACTGGCAATGATGATCGAACTTGCCAGGGGCAAGTAGCGTTCCTTTTCCAAAGCGTCTGCGCGATGGAAAAAATCAGTGTTTTTGATATGCTCAAGATTGGGGTAGGCCCCTCCAGTTCTCATACCCTCGGCCCCTGGCGGGCTGCTGAGTACTTTCTGGAGGACTTACAAAGGCTACTGCCCCTCAACCGGATCGCAAGGGTGCGCGTACATCTGTACGGCTCCCTTGCGCTCACGGGTAAAGGGCATGGAACAGATATCGCGGTGTTAATGGGACTCAGCGGTGAAGACCCCGTGACAGTCCCGCTCGAAATGCTGCAATCCCTTCCCCTCGAGGTCGTATCTACCCACCTGCTCTCGCTTAACGGCCACCATCCCATCGCTTTTTCCCCCGCCCGGGATATCGTTTTTCACTTCTCAGAGTCCCTTCCTGCCCACGCCAATGGGATGATTTTCGAGGCATTCGACGAAGATGGTACCTGCCGCTTTACAGATACCTACTATTCTATTGGCGGAGGATTCGTCCTGCGGGAAGGCGGGGCGGCCCAGGCTACCTCCGCAAACGCAGAAACACCTCTTCCCTTTCCCGTGCCTGATGCGGAAACCCTCAAAGCATACTGTGAGCACCAGGGAAAAGCCATCTCGGATATCGTCCTGGAAAATGAAAAATTCTGGCGCGATGAGGCAGGGATAGAAGCAAAGCTTATAGAAATCTGGTCAGTCATGAAAGACTGTATCTATCGCGGCTGTCATACCAGCGGTATCCTGCCCGGAGGCCTGCAAGTCGTACGCCGGGCTGCCGATATTAACAGGAAACTGATCGATAATTCCGTTTATACTTCGGTTGACGAATGGATGGATGCCATTCGCCAAATAAAATTTGGTTTTTCGGAAATTATCAAATGGATTGGGTGCTTTGCACTGGCTGTCAATGAAGAAAATGCCAATTTCGGAAGGGTCGTTACCGCTCCTACGAATGGTGCGGCAGGGGTTATCCCCGCAGTGCTAATGTATTATTGCTGCTTTTCCGACACCCGGCCTGAAAAAGAGGATGTCATCCGCTTCCTGCTGGTCGCCGGTGAAATCGGCAGTATCTTTAAGAAAGGATCCACGATTTCTGCTGCTATGGGCGGCTGTCAGGCAGAAATCGGCGTCTCCTCTGCAATGGCCGCGGCCGCTCTGTGCGAACGCCTCGGCGGAACGCCGGCCCAGGTCCTGATGGCTGCTGAAATCGCCATGGAACACCACCTCGGACTGACTTGCGACCCCATCGGCGGCCTCGTGCAAATCCCATGCATAGAACGCAATTCAATGGGCGCCGTGAAGGCAATTACTGCCGCACAGATCGCACGGGAAAGCGACCCCACCCGTGCACGCGTCAGCCTCGATGCAGTTATCCGGACGATGTGGCAAACGGCGCAGGATATGAACCTCAAATACAAAGAAACTTCCCTGGGAGGGCTCGCTGTCCATATCGCTATCTCCGTCCCGGAGTGTTAGCCAAGCGCATAACTGCTGCTCCTGCAAATCACAATACTCCTGTAATATTATTTTTGGAATATGAGGCTGTCTCACAAGTCCTTTGGCAGCATTCACCACCAAAGAATATTTTTTTGAAAATTTCATGGGACATCTCCTCTAATTTATTTGTATTCTTTTGCAAAAAGCTAACAAACGCAGCCTTTTTGAATTTTTTCACCGCACACCAAACATAAAATACCTGCCTATCAGTGGTTTTTAATCCCTTGGCGCTTTTTATGCCAGACGGATAAAAAAACTCTGGAAACTTTAAACTTTTTTTAAGTTTCCAAAGTTTCCAATTGATCATTTGAAACAGCAAAATATGCAGGAGTCTATTTTAGAAAAAGCCGTTTATCTCTTTATGCGCTACGGGGTCAAGAGCGTCAGCATGGACGATCTGGCGCGGGAGCTGGGTATTTCTAAAAAAACGCTCTATCAGTATTTCGATACCAAAGAATCTTTGCTGCTGCGCACCCTCGAATTCAATCAATCCTGTGAGGTCGGGAAAATCCAAAAAATCAAAAACCGCGTGGATAATGCCCTGCAGGAAATTGTCGAAATCGCAAAAATGGTTGTCTCACAACTTCAGCAAATGTCTCCCTCCCTCATTTTCGACCTGAAAAAGTATCACCCGGAAGCCTGGAAGATCCTGGAGAATATGCAACTCCAACATATTTACGCCGTTATCAAGGAAAATCTCGAAAAGGGGATTGCCCAGGGTTTATACCGCAACGATTTCGACATCGAAGTGATGACCCGCTTCTACCTTAGCAGCTTTCATAACCTGATTGACGAAAAACTCTTCCCGCCAGCAGAATTTCCCCGCGGAAAGGTTTTTCAGGAATATATCCACCACTATCTCCGTGGGATCGTATCGCCGATGGGGCTGCGCTATCTGGAGAAATATTTGAAATAATTAATCAACCACCCGATGAAGATGCATCTTTGGAAAATTATCGCAAAAAAAGTAGCCATTGGCCTGGTATTTCTGTGTGCCAGCGCCCTGCTGGGTGCTCAAACCCCGCTATCGCTAAAAGAAAGCGTTCGCTTCGCAGTCAAAAATAGCCCGCAAGTCCTCAAAAGTAAACTGGAGACGCTCAAGAACGAAGAAAAAATCAAAGAGTATAAAAGTAGCGGCCTCCCACAGGTAAACTTCAGCTCAAATCTGGTGTATAACCTCAAGCTGCCAACACAGCTCATCCCCAATTTCTTCGAGGGAAAACCGGAAGAACTGGTCCCGGTGCAGTTCGGTACCGATATGAGCGTCCTTTCCGGAGTAGAACTCAACCAGCTCGCCTATAGCCAGACTTACTGGACAGGGTTGAAAGCAGCACGCGAGCTTTCCACTCTCGACCGCCTGATCGAATCCAAAACCCAGGAAGAGCTGATCTATAATGTCGTGCGTACTTATTATCAAGCTAAAGTAGTGGATCAGCAAAAAGCCCTGGTCAGGGCCAACATGGACCAGGTCGTAGCGCTACTTAAGCTCACTGAACTACAGTACCAAAACGGATTTGCCAAAAAGGTGGACGTGGACCAACTCCGCGTCAACAAAGTCAGCCTCGAAACACAACTGCAAAACCTCGGGCTCCAATACGAACAACTCCTCCATGCCCTGAAACTCGCGATGGCTATGCCATTTGAACAGGAAATCGTCCTCGTGGACACCCTTCTGGCCGACCCGGCTGCCCTCGCCACCGCCCCTCAGGAGCGTACGCCCAATGTAAATAATAAACTCGACCTCGCTATCCTGGACAGGCAGGCCACCCTTCAACAACTCGCTGTGGACGTCTATCGCGCAGGGTATTACCCCTCCCTTAGAATCTTTGCCGGCTACAACTTTCAAGGCCAGGGAAATAGCATCGGGGATTTTGGCGATTCCAAAAGCTGGTTTAACTTCTCCCAGGTCGGCCTGAATATCAGCGTGCCCATCTTTGACGGCTTCCTCAAAAAAAGCCAGATCCAGCAAGGTAATATCGAACTGCTCAAAATCGCCGAGGACCGCCGGCAACTTCAGCAAAACCTCCAGTTCCAGTACGGAAATGCCCGCAGACAGTTGCAAAGCACCTGGAACTCACTCTCCGTACTAAAAGAAAACCAGCAAGTGGCTGAAGAAATCTATTCGGTCACGCGCAAACGGTTCGAACAAGGCGTCGCTTCCATTACCGAAGTACTAACCGCAGAACGCACCATGCGGGAGGTGCAGTCCTCCTACCTGGCCACGGTACTGCAGTATAATCTCGCCTTAATAGACTTAGAATACGCTAATGGCAATATGCTCCAACTCTTCAATTAAAACCGGGAAACCGTCATGAAAAAAGTATTGAACATCATCATCTATCTGGCCGTTTTCAGCGCTATTGGCGGCGCCATTTACTGGAAGCTCGGCCAAAACAAACAACAGATCGAAAAACGCGCCAAAATCGCCCAAACGCGCAACGATATCATTCCGGTAAGGGTAGCAGCGGTATCCCGCCAAAAATTAAATGCCGACTTCTCAGTGAGCGGAACCTTCCAACCCTATCAGCAACTTGCAGTCATTTCAGAAGTACAGGGGAAAATCACCCAGCTCAACTATAAAAACGGCGACTTCGTACAGGCCGGCGCTATCCTCCTCAGCTTGGACAACGAAGCCATCCAAATCCAGATGGATATCGCCAAAGTCAACCTCGCAAAATCAGAAAAAGACCTGGGCCGCCTCAAAAACCTGCTCGGCGAGGGCGGGATCACCCAGCAACAAATTGACGATATACAAAATGCGGTCGAAAACCTCAAAGGCCAGATCCGAACCCTCGACAAACAGATGCGCACTACCCAGGTCAAGGCTCCTATCTCGGGAACCGTCACCGGGCGCATGGTCGAAAAGGGGGCTTTCGTCGCTCCTGCTATGAAAATCCTCGATATCGTGAATGTGAACCGAATCAAAATGGCCGTTTACCTGACAGATGAAGAGGTCTTTCAAGTCAGAAAAGGCCAAAAGGTAGATATCGTACCCGACTTATACGCTGGTGCAAGGCTCTCGGGCATCGTCACTTTTATTGATGTCCAGGCAGACAACTCGAAGCGATTCCTCGTAGAGGTCGAACTCCCCAATCCCTCCTCCTCGCCCCTGAAAGCAGGTATGGCCGGTAGAGCGTATTTCTCATCAGGCAAACAGACGGATGTCCTCGCTCTGCCCCGCGAGTGCGTAGTCGGCAGCGTGCGCGATGCAAGTGTTTTTGTTGTCCTTGCAGATAAGGCAGTGCTCAGACCCGTACAACTAGGCAGGATTTTTGGTGGATATGCTGAAATACTGGGCGGACTGAAAGAAGGAGACCAGGTAGTCATCTCCGGCCAAATCAACCTCCAGGACGGGACGAAAATCACTGTACAGGAAGATTTAACCGCAGGCAAATAACTTCTAAATCATCGCGCTATGTCTATTACCGAAATCGCCATAAAACGCCCTTCGCTGATTATCGTTTTCTTTACGGTGCTCACCGTCCTGGGGTTAATCTCCTATTCGCGGCTGAGCTATGAACTCATCCCAAAATTCGACGCGCCACTCGTCTTTATCTCCACCGTCTATCCCGGTGCATCGCCAGGCGAGGTCGAAAACAATGTGACCAAAAAAATCGAAGATGCCGTCTCTTCCCTGGAAGGTATCATCAGCATGCGCTCGACCTCTTTTGAGAGTGTCTCGACCGTTGTCCTGGAATTTAAGCAAGGTACCGATGTCAATATCTCCCTGCAGGATGCCCAGCGAAAGCTCAGCGCAGCAGAATCGACACTCCCAGAAGATAGCGATGCTCCCGTCCTGTCAAAATTCAGCTCGGGTGAATTTCCCATCATGAATATCGGCGCTACGGGCAACCTGCCGCCTACCCAGCTCTACGACCTGCTCAAGCAACGGGTCAAGCCAGTATTGTCCCGTGTAGATGGCGTCGGACAAGTCACACTCGTAGGTGGACAGGAACGGGAAATCAAAGTGCTCGTCAACCGCGATAAACTCCAAAGCTATGGCCTCTCCCTGCTCCAGCTCGTACAGGCCGTCCAACAAGCCAACCTCGAATTCCCTACCGGAAAAATCAAAAGCGAAGATGCCCAAATCCTCGTCCGCCTCTCCGGAAAACTCCTCGACCTCAACGACCTCCGGCAGTTGGTAATTGCCAACAGCCCCCGTACCGGCTCCCCTGTGCGTATGCTCGATGTGGCCGAAATCCGGGACGAGCCCAAGGAAGCCCAGGATGTTAACCGCCTCAACGGGGTAAGCTCCATTGGCCTCATCATCCAAAAACAAACTGATGCCAATTCCGTGGCCGTTTCGAATGGTATCAAAAACGAAATGGCAAGACTGGAAGAAGAATATCAAAACCAGGGCCTGAAATTCAAGATCGCCTCCAATGCCAGCGACTTTACCCTCGAAGCCGTTGATGCTGTAGTCCATGATATCGGACTGGCAGTAGTCCTGGTAGCCCTTGTTATGCTGGTCTTCCTGCACAGCCTGCGCAACTCGCTCATCGTCATGGTCGCCATCCCGGCTTCTCTTGTGGCTACCTTCATCGGTATGTACATCTTCGGCTTCACCCTAAACCTGATGACCCTGCTGGCCATGTCCCTGGTCATCGGCATCCTCGTGGACGATAGCATCGTGGTACTCGAAAATATTTACCGCCACCTTGAAATGGGTAAAAACCGACGAAAAGCAGCACTCGACGGCAGAAATGAAATCGGCTTTACAGCACTCTCGATCACCCTGGTGGATGTCGTCGTCTTTGTGCCCCTCGCATTGTCAGGCGGAATCGTCGGTAATATCATGGGCCAGTTTGCCTGGGTGGTCGTTTTCTCTACCCTCATGAGCCTCCTGGTTTCTTTCACGGTCACTCCTATGCTGGCCTCCCGCTTTTCCAAACTGGAGCATTTGAGCAACCGTAACTTCTTTGGCATTTTTTTCATCGGTTTTGAAAAGATGCTCGACCGCCTTACAGAACGGTATGGCAAAATTGTAGAATGGTCGCTCAACCACAAATTCATTATTATGACGGCAACCCTCGTCCTCTTCCTCGGATCTTTCGGGCTGGTTGGCGGTGGGTATATCGGTACGGCCTTCTTTAACCAAAGCGACCAGGGTGAGTTTATCATGAAACTGGAGCTGCCAAAAGATGCTACGCTAAAAGAAACTAACCTCGCTGCACAGGATGCCGAACAAGTAATCCGACAGAAACCGGAGGTGGTAAATGTATTCTCTACGATCGGTCGTACCACCGGCCTCCTGAGCCAGAGTACCCCCTACCTTGCAGAAGTCAATGTCAAAATGGTACCCAAAGAAGAACGCGCCGACCGGGCCGATGTCTATGCCCAAAGGCTTCGGGACGAACTGGAGCGTGCCCTTCCAGGGGTGAAAGTCAGTACAAGCCAGGTGAGTTTCTTTGGCGGGGCAGATGAAGCTCCCATTCAGATTATCGTGAGCAGCACCGACCTGGACAAGGCCATGACTTATGCCAAAGTCGTGGAAGATGAGGTGAAGCAAACACCCGGAACAGTGGCAGTTGACCTCTCGGTAGAAGAAGGGAACCCTGAACTAAAAGTCAATATTGACCGCGATAAAATGGCAGAACTCGGCCTCAATCTGCAGGTCGTCGGTGCTACCATGCAAACGGCTTTCAGCGGTAATACCAACGCAAAATTCCGCGATGGCGCATTCGAATACGATATTAATATCCTGCTGGACGATTTCGACCGGAAAAGCCTGGAAGATGTCGCACAGCTTTCCTTCACCAACAACCGAGGGGAAGAAGTCCGCCTCGAACAGTTCGCAGATATCGTACAAACAACCGGGCCTTCAAAACTCGAACGCAAAGACCGCGTCTCATCGGTTACCGTAAACTCCCAGGTCATCGGGCGGCCCAC
The DNA here is from genome assembly GCA_040382095.1 of Lewinellaceae bacterium. Lineage (GTDB taxonomy): Bacteria > Bacteroidota > Bacteroidia > Chitinophagales > Saprospiraceae > JADJPL01. Next base: position 4,895 of record JBEIGB010000071.1, on the reverse strand, counting down.
AGGTACGATCGGAGAAGAGATAAAAGCGCGTATTGCCAAAAATCCGCCGCCCCCCGGCGTGACCATCGCCTACGACGGGGAATTGAAATTCCAGGCAGAAGGATTCGGTGCCCTCGGGATTGCTTTCGGTGCAGCGATCTTATTCGTGTATCTGATCATGGTCGCCCTCTATGACAACTGGGTGTACCCCCTCGTCGTATTATTCTCGATACCAGTGGCGATCGTAGGCGCCCTGCTTGCAATGGCCCTGGCGATGCAAATCCTCGATATCTTCTCTATCGTAGGAATTATTATGCTGGTGGGGTTGGTGGGTAAAAATGCGATATTGCTCGTGGACTTCACCAACCAGCTAAAGGAAGAGGGCAAAAGCACTTTCGACGCACTCGTCGAATCCGGCAAAATCAGGCTCCGTCCTATCCTCATGACTACAATCGCCATGGTGTTTGGGATGTTACCGATCGCACTGGCCAAAGGCGCCGGGGCCGAATGGAAAAATGGCCTCGCCTGGGCGCTCGTCGGTGGATTGACCAGCTCCATGCTCCTCACCCTTGTGGTAGTGCCCGTGGCATATTATATGGTAGATGCTGCTGGCTATTTCGTTGCCAGGCTACGAAAAAAATCTGATACCTATCCACCGTTGCGTACTTCGCGAAACGAGGCCTTGAAAAATATGAAGGATGTCGCACACTTAAATTAAAATGGTCAAAAGGATCCCTTCGGTCAATAGCCATAAGATCTTTTTGCCATCGGAATACCCGGTAATAAAATACAGTCTCAAAAGTGCGAAATGTCACAGCATTAATAGGTGCCCGCAATTAACTTTGAAGGAATTTTGCTCACTTTACTGCCTCATTAAACGCTAAAGTCATGTATTTCAAACACTTTTACGATAAAGATATTGCCCAGGGCGCATTCCTGGTAGGCTGCCAGGCCACGGGCGAAGCCGCCGTTATTGATGCACACCGGGATATCCAGATGTTCCTGGACGATGCTGCGGCCAATAAGCTCAAAATCGTGGCGGCTTTCGAAACCCATATACATGCAGACTACCTCTCCGGCATCCGCGAAATTGCAAATGCGACCGGTGCAACGGTGTATCTGTCGGACGAAGGAGATGCCGACTGGAAATATCATTATGAAGGGGTAAAAATATACGACGGCAGTGAGATAAAAATCGGCAATATCACGATCAGGGCAGTCCATACGCCCGGTCATACGCCAGAACACATGTCCTATCTGATCACGGACGGAGGGTTCACCAGTGCTCCCGGATATTTTCTGACCGGCGACTTCGTTTTTGTAGGTGATATCGGCCGCCCCGACCTCCTGGATGAGGCTGCGGGGGGGCACGACACGCGTTTCCTGGGTTCAAAGCTAATGTTCGAATCCCTGAAGAAAAATTTCCTCAATCTCCCGGATTATATACAGGTATGGCCCGGCCATGGTGCCGGGAGCGCATGTGGCAAATCCCTCGGGGCTATAGCAAGCACCACGATTGGCTACGAGCGCAATTTCTCCTGGTGGGGAAGGATGGTCGAGCAAGGGGCGTATCAGGATTTCGAAAACTTCTTGCTGTCGGAGCAGCCTGACGCACCCCTCTATTTTGCGCGCATGAAGCGCATAAACAAAGCGGGTGCCCCAATCCTCGGCCCGTTGAAAGCCCTCAGGCACTTTTCTTCTGCAGAAATTGCCGCTAAAGTCGGAAAGGAAATCCTGTTCATCGACTCGCGGCCAATGGATATCTTCCGCAGGGAGGGCGTGGAAAACGCTTATAATATCCCCTGGAACAGCAAATTCCTCACCTATGCTTCCTGGGTTATTGATCCGGAAGTGGACAAGCGCGGGATCGTCCTTTTCGCCGCATCGGCTCAGGAAGCAGATCAGATGCGCCGCATGCTTATCCGCGTCGGTATTGACCAGACCATAGGTTTCGTAACAGAGGTGGATGGACTCAAAAAAGCACAAGTAAAACTAGTCGGCCCGGAAACCCTCAATGATATGAAAGATGCCTATATTCTGGATATCCGCGCACTGACGGAATATAACGACGGGCATATTCCAGGCGCCCATCAGCTTCACGGCGGCAGGGTAATGTGGAACCTCGATAAATTGCCAAAAGACAGGCCATTGGTCACACACTGCAAGGCAGGCCCACGCAATACTGTGGTTTCGAGCGCGCTACGATCTGCAGGTTTCGATAATGTAATTGAACTAAACGGGGGGTATGATACCTGGGCGGAAGCACATGCTGTTGCCCATACCTGATACCTGCCAATCAGGAAGCATCGGATGGACAAAAAAGCCCAATTTTGCCCGTGATGGTCGCGCCGCAACAAGCCTAATAAGTATCCATCACCGTAACCTTTTTAAGGTCTTCGTTTGTTAGAGATACCGACTTTCCCGGCTTGAATGTTATCCGGCGGGTTTCGCCCGGAAGGAGGTCGAAATAATTATCGGAAAACTGCCCATCGGCGGTGGGGAAGTCCAGCATAATATTCTTCGCCAGACGCTCCGCACTGACCTCGATCCAGTAGTTCTGACCATCCTCCATTAAGCCAACATTTGTGCGAAGCCCCGGGTCCTTAGGCAGGGACAGGCTTTTGACCGGCTGGAAGTAGTGCAGGGAGCGGGCAAGGGTTTCCTCCCCACGCTTCAAGATGAGTTCGAGTACCCGCTCTTTTCCATTGGCGCCCCCCCGCAGCTCCGTCAAAGGGATATTTGCAGCGGCAAAAGCACAGTTTTCGGGCATCTGTACCTGATAGGAACGGTTTTCCAGGACGTTGCCTTTGAAATCAAGTACCTGAAGGTCTAAACTTGCCGAAAGCGAATCTTTCAAGTCTGAAACAACGTGCAACTGCAAAAAGCCATTTTTTTCCTGTGCAACCAGAATTACCGGCTCGAATGCCTTCTTTATAAAATAATGCATTGCCTTCCAGCGCTGGAAGTAGTCCATCCCCGACCAGGAGGCCACCGGCCAGCAATCGTTGAGCTGCCAGTACAAAGAACCCATATTATAGGGCATGGCGCTGCGGTGTGCCTCGATGGCCATTTTGATTCCCTCCGCCTGGAGGAGCTGCGCCAGATAGACAAAGTGGGGAAATTTTTCCGGAACGTGGTAATAATGGCGAAGGCCACGGGTCATGCGGTCATTCCCTACAAAAGACCGTTGGTGGGCGCTCATCACCTCTGAATTGATTTCCAGGTCTTCGGGCAGCGCATAGCTCATAATCGTCTTCATCTCGGGAAACGACTGAAAACCGTATTCGCTCATAAACCGGCCGATATGCTCATAAAAAGCGGTGAAAGGCGTATCACTCTGCCATACGCCCCAGTAGTGGATATCCCCTGCCGGGGTGTTGTTGCCGGCATGTTCCCCAGGTTTGTAATAAGGTGAGCTTGGCCAGTAAAACATCCCCGGATGATGTGTACCGACAACGGCAGGCAGCATCTCGTGAAACACATTTTCGTATGCCTCCCAGATGTACTGTCTTTGCGCCTTATTGTACTTCTGTTTCCAGCCCCAGCCCCGGAATTCACTGAAATTGGCCCAGGCAACATCTATCTCATTGTTCCCGCACCAAAGCGCGATGCAGGGACGGTTGCGCAAACGGCGCACATTATAGACCGCCTCGGCTTCGACACGTTCCAGAAACCCGGCATCTCCGGGGTACATCGAACATGCGAACATGAAATCCTGCCATACCAGGATGCCGTTTTCATCGCATAAATCGTAAAAAATATCTTCTTCGTAAAAACCTCCGCCCCATACCCGCAGCATATTCATATTCGCTTCCACCGTCGAGGCGATCATCCGCCGGTAATGTTCTTGTCCAACCCGTGGGATAAACAAGTCATTGGGGATGTAATTGGCCCCCTTGGCAAAAACGGGGCGGCCGTTCAGCTCAAAATAAAAAGAACTTCCCCCTTTGCCATCGGCATCAGGGGTCTGGACGACCCGTATTGTACGCAAACCCACGCGATGGCCGACTTTATCCAGAACTTCCCCTCCGCTCAGCAGGCGGGCTTCAAGCGGGTACAAAAAAGGCTCACCTAACTCCTTCGTCCACCAAAACACAGGATTTTCAATGCCAAACAATACATTAATCGTATGCCTGCCCGCTTCGAGAGGAAGTGCCTGCATGGCAATTATCGAATCCCCGGACCAGATTTCGAGCGTATAATTGCCGCTTTGCAGGATTCTGGCTTCGCACACCGCTGTCATGCGGGCTTTTTCCTGATTAAGGGAATCCTGCCGAAAAAAAACGTCTTCCAGCCGTGCAGAATTCCAGAAGCGCAGTTGAACAGGCCGCCAAATCCCGATGCTCACCAGCCTGGGGCCCCAGTCCCAGCCAAAGTGGTAGCCCGGTTTGCGCAGGAACACACTCACCCGGTGGTCGCCAAGGCCACCATTCTCCGATTGATCATTGACGGCGGGCAGCGGGAAACCATGCTCTGCCAGCTTCTTCAGCCCAACAGCCGTCGGAGACCGGAAGAAGACCCGCAACTGATTCTTCCCGGGTTTTAGTAAGGCCTTGACCTCCCGTTCCCAGGAAACAAAAAAATTATCCGCCTCAATAATCAGGGAGTCGTTGAGATAAACTGCAGCATAGGTGTCCAGGCCAAGAAATTCCAGTTGTGCAGCATCATATTCCAACATTTCCGGAGCAACCTCAAACTCCAGCGTGTACTCCCAGTCCACCTTATCCACCCATTGCACCTCGCGCTCGTTGACACGGTAGTAGGGGTCTTCGATTTTTCCATTAGCCAGCAAATCGGTATGTACCGTTCCCGGAACAGTCGCGGGCATCCAGTATTCCTGGCCATCCTGGTGGAACTGCCAGGTGCCGTTTAAAGACATCACACGCATAGCGCTTATGTTTTGGGCTTCACTACCT
>JBEIGB010000070.1:0-19243 GCA_040382095.1 Lewinellaceae bacterium | reverse complement strand
GTAGCTATTTCCGGGATGCCTGTACTGCCCTTAGCTTATAGATCGGTTTCCCCTCAACACGGAGAGAATCTATCAGAAAATAATCCTGTAAGTACTGCCTTCCATAAATTGAATCGGTGCCTGTCCGGGTGAGTATTTCCACCCAGTCCGGCCCTACAATGGCACCCCGCAGATCGGCGCCTTCAAAATTTACCCCCTGGAGCCTCGCCCCGCTTAGGTTGGCTTCCCGAAGATCTGCCCCTGAAAACCTGGCCTGCCGGAGATTGGCCTTGCTGAAATTGGCCCGCCACAACCGTGCATTGTAAAAAATGGCCTGCTTGAGTTCTGCGTTGCTGAAATCCGTACGCTCCAGATTGGCTCCCGTAAAATCTGCCTGCAATAGCTTCGCTTTGGATAAGTCGGCAGCAGTAAGGTTGGCCTTGGAAAAAAGACTCTGGTTGAGTGCAGCATGGCCGAGGGCCGCACCCTTTAAAAAGGCATTACGGAAATTGACGCCGGCCAGATCAGAAAACCTGAAATTCCCTTTTTCGAAGATGGCTTTAAGGGTGATAGTATCCAGGTTGCTGTTGGCCAGCGTGATCAATACCTGCCCCCGCTCGGGGCTTAGTTCTGAGGCAGACAGCACCCCCCCCTGAAGGTAGCGGTATGGCCGGAGCATTTCACATAACGTCACAATACGGGTGATCAGCTCCGGGGAAAGGTCCCGGACCCGCGGCCTGCCAATATCCGTCTTGAGCTCCCGGTCCACTTCGTTCCACGTATTGTCCATACGGAATACCAGCGCAGAGCGGCGATCCGCCTCCTGTAAATACGTCTGCTGGTCAATGTGCTCGTTTTGCTTCTCAATCAGCTCGTTCTGCTTGTCGAGCCGTATGGTCTGCTGCTCGATCAACAGGTTCTGGCTGAACAACAGAATGGTCCCCAGTAGCCCCCCAAAACCAATAAACAAGGCCTGGAAAACAATCAGAATCCATCGCCTGAAACTGAACCAGACGTACCAGGCCATCGTCTTACTGCTGAGATAACTCAGATTTTTTTCCGCAGCATCATAATTTTTTTCTGACAAGTTGTTGATCAGATGAATGCCATGAAATTTGAGGTCGCTCAAATCCGTTCCTTTGACCCCAAAGATTTTTTCCAGAATCTTGTCTTTATTGAAAACAATCCATACCGTCACCGCACCAATGAAGATAACCACGGAAATGAACCCCACAATGAGCTCGTCCAGCTTGTCGGCAAGAGAGCGCAACCCAATGGAAGTAATTGCCACCCCCACGATAATACCCACTGCCAGGATGATGATCGTACGCGAAATGGCGTCCACCTGCAGGGAGGGTTCAGGTTCTGGCTCCTCGTCCAACCAGGGGGTCCAGTGCCTGACTCCCTTTTTGCTATTTTCAGAATTACTGGCCATAAACGGTTGTTTGCGGTTTCGTTTTTTCCTGCCATCGTACAAATGTAGTTAAAGGTCACTTGCTTTCCAGGTCGTGTTGGACAACTTATGGTATTCTTCTCTGGAAAACTTATCAAAGTAATGCGGTTGCCGGAACTTGCCGACTTCGGTCACGTCCGGAGTATTGGTAAAGTTGCGGATATGCTCGTAATAACCTTTTATATGCAGGAAATAAGATACCTGCTGCCCGTTTTGGGCATTGAGCGGGGCAAATTGTAAATCGGTGTGCGAGCCAGGCTGAGGTTGTTCCAGGTATAGGGTATCATCGGCGTGGATCCTGGCGGTTTGTGAAACACCCTTCTCGTCGCGGGCGCTTTTCGCCTGCAAACGGATGCTTCCCAGTACAGGGTTATCGGAAAAATCTATACCGGCAAAATCCACTTCCCAGAACAAAAACCCGGTCTCCAGGCGCAGTTCCACTATATTTCCCCGTATCTTGCTGATATCCAGCGGAAGCACCATCTCCCGCCATCCCATCGGGCCGGTAAGCGGAAACTGCCCGGTACGCACCCACTGCCCATCGTCGGATTTCAAATAAACAGCCAGGGGGAAGTCCTGTTGTTGCTGCTGCACCATCCTTTCTTCACGGCTCATTTTTGCCATCCTCGCCATAAGCGCAGGATATCCCGCTCCCGCTTTTTCGGCAAAACGGGCATAGAGCTGATCAAACCAAAGCGTGTTTTTGGCACGGAGGACCAGTTTAGCCTGCTTTGACCCTTCGGGCCTGTTGAACTGTAGTTGAAGTTGGTTTTGAACGGCCTCTGTCTCACCAAAAATATAGGCCTGCAAGTCCCGCTTTGCCAGCAGGGCCTGCTGGTCTTCCCCAAGAGCAGACCTGGCAGAGGAAGGCGCAACGGGGTGGGTTACAATTTGTGGATTTCCAGTAGGGTCCAGGAGTACCCGGCTACCGGATGGATGCATTACCGCGTGCAACTCGGCAAGGTTGACGTATTGCCGCTCCTGAAGTTCATTGGCAATCCGGACGTGCAGCTTGCCTTTATAAGGACGGATTCCCGGAAGTGCCATAAAATCGTGCCGTTCGGCACTCTGCATCACTGCTCCGCTGTACACTTCCCCCTGAAACGCGAGCCCCGTGCTATCCTGAGCATAGATATAGGGGCAGGAGGATTTGGTAAGTAATGCAATAATGGTGAGGAGACCAAAAGCTCCAAGCGTAGAAGCTACAATAAGCATGGTATTGACCCTCGATTTATCTATATCCCTTTCGACAACGTGGATCTGATCAACAGCCGTCACGGGCATTTGTATGGTACCAGGGCGAAGTTCCGGGTCGTAGGTTTTAAGAAAAAAATGAACCTCCTGTATAAGCGTTGGCTGCTTGCCTGGTATATAGCGGTAATGCGCTGGGTTAGGCGTGTAGTATGCAGGGGGCTGAAAAATCGTATCCACTTTTTTGATGGTCGCACCCCCCCACGCTGTAGTGGTTTTCGGGAAAACTGTCTTCTCAAAAGGGGCTTCCTGCACGACAATCCCCATGGTATCCCGTGTCGGGTTCAACTTTAATGTGCCGATGCGGTAAAGCTGCGATCCATTGTGGAGCAACAGTATTTTCTTGGACTGGATATGTTCGATCTGTACAATTTCATTTTGGCCGTAGGTACTCACCTTATAAAAATTACAGGTAGTAAGGTATAAGGATGTAATCGCCAAAAGGAACAGGGCAGTGGCCCTCCTAACACGATTTGATAATGCCATACACATGTGGAATAGATTTAATTTTAGTGAATAAGGCTTGCTGCGGTGGTGCGTAAGGAGGAGAAAGCCTCACCGCTCCGACCCATCGGAACAAGCCCAATAATCTTTCTAAAAAAGCAGGTTTTTCCTGAAAAAGGTAATGACGAATATCACTGCCCGCCCTGGAGTTTTGACAACCCACAACCCTGCCCCTGCAAAAGCCCGACGACATCACCTACCGGGAATTCGAGGGCACGGGCGATTTTATCCTGACAAAATGGGCAGCGGTGTACATCCCCATCCGTGTCTATATACAGGTATCTGTTTCCTGCTCCAAAACACCCTACCCTTCGCTGCATATACCCCTGATATTCGATGATCGGGTAGCTGCACAGGCGGGGGTCCCGGTTATAAGACAGGTAAAAATCTTCGAGCAGTTGCAGTTCCTCCGGGCCCAGAAGGACGTCTTTACCCTGAAAATGACCAACGGGCATGGGTTCGAGCAACTGGACAAATCCCACCCCCCAACTACGGGCCAGCTCCAGATATGCCTGTAGGTTATCCCGGGTACAGAAAGGTCGGGTCACACAAACCGATAATCCGGTGACCAGGCCGGCATCGTTGGCGTATCGCGCTGCCGCCGCCGCCGCTTCGAAGGCGCCGGGAAATCCCCGAAACTCGTCATTGAGATCCGGCTCCCAGTGATCCACGCTGATGGTCATACCCGTCAACCCTGCATTTTTGAGCTGGGTAGCTTTCTCAGGCGTGAGGGAAAAACCAGAAGTGAAGATGCGAAAATCCGAGCCTGGCCGGGAGCTTTGTAATATCGCAAGGATATCTTTGAAGCGGAGCAGCGGCTCTCCACCACTGAGGATGAACTGGGCAACCCCATATTCCTGAAAGTGTTGGACAATATCCTTTAGATCCTGTTGGCCCAGCGACTCCGGCTTATTCAGGTTATCCCATTCAAAACAATGGGCACAGTGATAAGCACATTTTTTCGTTATTGCAAAGAAAACATTGCGCAGGCCGTCCGGCGGACGGTTCTCCAGGGCTCCCCGAATTTCGCGTTCCCAAAACCGGGTCAGCGCCAGGGAAGGTAATCCCGCACCTCCAATGTTCCAATAATACTTTCCATCTACTTTTGCCACTTTCCTGGCCATCGGCCCGCCAAAGATTTTTTGATATTTTTCCCGCAATGCACGCAACACCCGCAAAGCACGCACCGGGGAACCCGTCACCTGCCATGCCAGCCAAAATAGATTGCTCAGCAGCCTTAGACGGAAGAGCCTCGTCTTCCAGGTACGGGTTTCGATGACCGTGGACCGGCGTTTCACAGGTAGGGATGCCCTGGTTTGTTCTACTGGTATTGAAGCAGTCATAGCCATTGCTTTTATTTTTGGGGATACATGACGATAATCCCTCCAAAAAAAAGGGATTTTTCAGAAGCAGGCAATGACAAATGTCAGAGGTCGAACGTGTGGTGTTCGGTAGGCTGATGCCCAGGCATACTTAGTCAGACTTGTCGGAACAGTTTAGTTTTCGATAAATCCTACGGCGACGGTGTTGTTGTTGCTTTCCTGGATGAGAATAAACGCCCCGTTATTTTTATTCAGCGAAAAAATATCCCCAGCAATGGGTTTCGCCGTTTTCACGCTCACCAGTCCAATTTCGTTCAGGCGCATGCATAGGGCGTCGGAGGAAGTTTGAAGATCAACAGGATCAACAGTATGGCGAATATCGGTAACTTTTGCTTTGACACAGTTGACCCCATGCTGCAATATATACGAAGTACCCGGCTTTAGTGGCTCGGCGTCCATCCAGCAAAGTTGTGCATTAAATTCCTGGCGCTGGGGGATTTGCCCACCAATAGGCAGGATCATATCCCCCCTGCTGAGGTCAATATCGTGTTTGAGGGTAACCACTACGCTTTCCCCGGGTTGGGCAGCCTGTACTTCTTTACCGTTGCGGTATATTTTCTCAATACTGCTCTCCTGCAGGGATGAAAACGCGGCAACGTGGTCGCCTACTCGGAAAACCCCGCTTGCCACTTTTCCTGCAACCCCCCGGAAATCATGGAAAGCTTCATTTCTGGGGCGGATGACATACTGTACCGGGAACCTTGCCGGTAACCGGGCTTCGATATTCTTCCAGGTAATAGATTCAAGATACGCCAAAAGGGAAGGGCCCTGGTACCAGGACATCTCCGGCGATGGCCCGGAGATGTTATCCCCGATCAGTGATGAAACGGGAATAAAGGAAAGCTGCTGACCCTTGTAATGCGCTTTGGCTTCCAATGACTTGAATTCCGCCACCACAGATTCAAATTGCTGCCTGGAATAATTAACCAGGTCCATCTTATTGACGCAGACAACTACATGTGGGATGCGCAGGAGTTGGGTGATATAGAAATGACGGTGGGTCTGTTCCACCGTCCCCTTTCGGGCATCTGTCAGGATGATCGCGACCTGAGCCCCGCTCGCCCCGGTAATCATATTGCGCGTATATTCGAAATGCCCCGGGGTATCTGCAATGATATACTTGCGGGTCGCAGTAGAAAAATAAATATGCGCAACATCAATCGTGATACCCTGTTCCCGCTCAGCGATAAGCCCGTCGGTTAGCAGGGACAAATCGGGGTAATCGAGGCCCCTGCGACGGCTCGCACGTTGAATAGCCTCGAGTTTATCCTGTGGGATATTATTTGTTTCGTAAAGCAGCCGGCCGATGAGCGTGCTTTTCCCATCGTCCACACTACCTGCGGTTGCAATACGCAAAATATCCATAGGGCTTTCTTTGGTATGCATGTTGATTTTTCTTTTTACAACAGATATTTCCATAAAATCCTCGCACTCCATAAAATGACCATCGCCCCAACGCAAAGCAACAGTTGCTTTGCTGGTAATTTCCCTGCCAGGCGTGCAGCGACCGGTGCTGCCGCAGTACCGCCGATGAGCAGGCCAAGCACAGCCTGCCAGTACCCCGTACCAAGAGCGGCAAAAAAGGTGAAAGCACTCGCCAGGGTGATAAAAAATTCAGTGAGGCTCACAGAACCAATGATGTACCTTGGGGTGCGGCCTTTAGCGATAAGGGTGCTGGTGACTATAGGGCCCCAACCACCGCCACCGAAAGAATCAAAAAAGCCCCCCGCACCTGCCAGCCACCCCAGACGCTTGATCCTACGGGATTCCTGCCGGCTTCCAAAGGCACGCAGGAGGATTTTGATACCCAGAAAAAGCGCATAAACTGCAATGAGGGGCATGAGCCACGATCCTGCACGCTCACCTAAGCGTATCAGGGCAATAGCCCCCAGGACCGCACCCGCTACACCCGGCACGACCAGGTGCCGAAACAGTTTTTTATTGATGTTGCCGAAGCGGTAATGACTGTACCCGGATATTCCCGATGAGAAAACCTCGGAAGTATGGATCGCCGCACTCACCGATACCGGGCTGATCCCGGCACTGATTAAACAAATTGCTGAAATAACCCCATAGCCCATACCGAGGGCACCATCCACAAGCTGTGCCAGAAAACCAGTCAGGACAAACACCAGGAATATCCCCCCTGGCTCCCGCTGTGCAGCAGCCCAAATGGTGGGCACATCCGGCAAAGGGAGACTTGAAAAGATGACATGCCCGACGACCATCAGCACAAAGGCATTGGCCAGCCTGGAGGCCAGCCGCTTCCAGGGCCGTCCGGAATCGGCAGGGATCACCTGCCGCACCCAGAATGAAGGTCTCCTGGAAAAGACTGCCTTACCTGCCCCCTGGTCTGGTCCGATAGCCGCCGGGCGATCTATAGTGCTTGTTTGGGTTGCCTGTACTTCCATCAGCTTTAAAAATATCCCGCTACTTTGCGTTGCTCCATCGCCGCTTCGCTGCGCCGGTCATCCATCCGGGCACCACGCTCCGAAATCTGTGCAGCAAGAATTTCCCTAATGATATCGTCCACGGAACGGGCCGCTGAAATAACGGCTGCCGTACAGGTCATATCCCCCACCGTCCGGAACCGCACCCGCTCCGTAAACGGAGCCTCGTCGGGTGTGACCTGTAAAAATGGGGAAGCAGGCCACAACATGCCGTCCCTGCCGATTACACTGCGCTCATGTGCAAAATAGAGCGCAGGAATCTCCAGCCGCTCTTCCCGGATATAAGCCCATACATCCAATTCCGTCCAGTTACTGATAGGGAAAACTCGCACGTTCTCCCCAACACCAATCCTCCCGTTGAGCATATCAAATAATTCGGGCCGCTGCTTCTTAGGGTTCCACTGCCCAAAATCATCCCGCACACTAAAGACGCGCTCCTTCGCCCGGGCTTTTTCTTCGTCCCTGCGCGCACCCCCTATACAGGCATCGAATTTAAATTCCTCGATCGCGTCGAGCAGGGTAACGGTCTGTAAAACATTCCGGCTGGCATATTTACCGCTCTCTTCTTTCGCCCGCCCGGCATCAATACTATCCTGTACATACCGGACAATCAACTCGGCCCCGGTCTCGGCTACCAGCCAGTCCCGGAACGCTATGGTCTCGGGGAAGTTATGCCCCGTGTCAATATGCAGTAGGGGAAAGGGAATTTTTGCAGGCCAAAATGCCAGTTGGGCAAGCCTGACCAGAGTGATGGAGTCTTTCCCGCCACTAAACAAAAGAGCGGGACGTTCAAATTGTGCCGCTACTTCGCGCATGATATAAATGCTCTCATCTTCGAGCTGACGTGGGAATGCCGGGAGCTGCTGGTCTTGCATACAAAATGATTTGATAGACTATACGCGTTGCGATTACCGGGGAATTGAAGTACCTTTCTATCGTTTTGGGCAGTCGTTAATTTGTCGTGCCGCGTGCGTGCAGCCCGCATTCTTTATGCGACTGCTCCCACCACCAACGCCCGGCACGAAGGTCTTCGCCGGGCTGGATGGCACGGGTACAGGGGGCACATCCGATACTGGGATACCCTTTCCCGTGTAGGGGATTCACCGGAACCGAATGCACTTGACCGTATTGTTCGACTTCCTCCATGCTCCAGTCTGCCAGAGGGTTGATTTTAAGCAAGCCCCACGATGAATCCCATTCCACGACCGGCAGGGATTTACGATTTTCGCTCTGCCCCGCACGTAACCCGGTAATCCAAGCACTTGCTCCCTGCAAAGCCCTGCGCAGCGGTGCCACTTTCCGAACCTGGCAGCATGCTTTTCGGTCATCAACGGAATGGTAGAAGCTGTTCATGCCCTTGCTGCTGACCAGCGCAGAGAGTGCCTCCCCATCCGGGAAAAAGACTTCAATGGGGATTTTATAGCGCGCCCGGGTCTTATCTATTAATTCGTGTGTTTCCTGAAAAAGCCGACCCGTATCGAGCGTCACAATCCGTATCGGGAGGTTCTGCCTGGCAATCATATCGGTCAATACCTGGTCTTCTATGCCCAGGGAGCTGGAGAACACCAGGCCCTCCGGCAGATGCCGCGCCGCCAAGGCTAGACGTTCGGCAGGCGAGAGGCCCGGCAAGGTCGTCTCCAGTTCCGCGATCAAGGATGCACGCATTATTATTATTCTTTTTACCCCGGCAAAATTAACAGGTTTTTTTATTTTTCATATATTAATCCTATTTGTGTAATAGATTTTATATACGTTGAATTAGTCGCGACAGGGCGGCGCATTTGGGATATAAAATTTCCTGACGGGGGAAAGGGCTGTGTAAAAAGACTTTTACCACCTTCGGCGATAAAATAAATTCTTTTGGAGGCTGTCTTACAAGTCCTTTGGTGGCTTGCGCCGCCAAAGAATATTTTCCTGAATCGCCCATTTTATTGATTTAGCTAAGCCAAATCAATAAAATGGGCGATTCAGAGAAATCTATTCTGCCGCCGGAGGCAGCAAAATACTTATGAGCCCCCCCAATATTATTTGGTGGCACAAGCCGCCCAATTAAAGGCCGGGGGCTTTTCAAACAAGCCCAATACGTCTAAAGGAGATCTTTGAGCGATTTGTCTTCAATTGCCTTCAGGGTGGCATCGCGTACAGAGAGGAAAAATTGGCGGACGCTGCAGTCGGGTTCGGGGTAAGGACAAAGCCGGCAGCTTTCGTAGAATTTTTTGCTGACACAGGGAAGGAGAGAAATAGGGCCCTCTGTATGGCGGAGGATATCCACCATGGGGATATGCTCCGGTGGCTTGAGCAGGTAATAGCCGCCGGTCTTCCCTGCCTTACTGCCCAGGATACCGGTTTTGCGGAGTTCCAGGAGGATTGCTTCCAGGAATTTATTGGGTATATGCCGTTGTTCGGCGATTTGATGGATAGGCACGGGCCCCTGCCCATAGTGTTCGCCAAGGTAGGTCAGGGCATGGATAGCATATTGGGTTTTCGCTGAAAGCATAAATGTGTACTTAGGTTCATTTGCGAATATCGCAATTTTATTTTTTATTCGCAGGAACTTTATTTAAGACATGAGCAGTAGGATCGTTATTGAATCTATTCCCGAATCGCTGGTGGAAATCGTGGAAAAAAAAGGCATTGGCCACCCTGACACGGTTTGCGACGGTATTTCCGAAGCGGTATCCCTGGCTTTATGCCGATATTACTTCGATGCGTTTGGTGCTGTGATGCACCATAACGTGGACAAGGCGCTCCTGGTAGCAGGGCAGTCCCTGCCGGGGTTTGGCGGCGGCAGGGTCGAATTGCCCATCGAACTCTACATAGCAGGTAGGGCAACGGAAGCGTTCGGGGGGCATAAAATTCCGGTAGAAGAAATCGTGCTGGAAGCCATCAGGAGCTGGATAAGTACGCACTTCCGGTATTTGGACCCGGAGGCCCACTTGCGGCCCTTTTCAAAAATCCGTCCTGGGAGCAAGGAACTGGTAGCCCTTTTTTCGCGCTTTGGCCTTAATGAGGCGCCACCTGCAAACGATACTTCCTATGGGACAGGCTTCTACCCTTTTTCCCCTCTGCAACAAAAAGTACTGGACCTTACCGCTTGGCTCGAGGCACCCGGCACAAAAACCCGCTGGCCATTCCTGGGAGAAGATACTAAAGTGATGGGTATTACCGATGGGCAGGAAGAACGATTCACTGTCGCGGTCGCAATGATTGACCGCTTCCTGGCCACCCCCGGCGAATACCTGGATGCTGTACAGGCAGTCCGCCAAGACATGGAAGCACATCTGGGCATCTCCGCGGCAAACATCGCTTTCAATGCTGCGGATGATTACGCCGCCGGTAATTTTTATCTGACGGTGACCGGTACCAGTGCAGAAGGCGCGGATGATGGACAGGTCGGCAGGGGAAACCGCGGCAACGGGCTCATTACGCCCTACCGCCCTATGAGCCTGGAAGCCATGGCCGGAAAAAACCCCGTCAACCATGTGGGCAAAATTTACAACCGCTTCGCACCCGACCTGGCCAGGGCTATCGTCGAAGAAGGATTCGCAGAAGCTGCTCAGGTATGGATTGTCTCCCAAATCGGCAAACCCATTGATGAGCCGCAGCTGCTACACATCCGGGTAAAAGCCCCTCTCGTCAGTTCAACCCGCATACAAGACTTTGCCCGCGATCGTTTGCCCGAAATCCGCCGCTATTGGCGAAAGGCCCTGTTTTTATCCTAAATTCCCAAAACAATTAGTCTTCCCCCAAACATCCTGCCCTTTCCGGCAAAGGGCTCTGCCATCCCTTTGCAGAGGTTCGGAGTTGTGTAAAGGTTGCTTGATAGCTGACGCCGCAGAATAACATTTCAAAAAAATGCTTTTTTCTTTATTTTGATTCGCAAGATCAAAAAAACAGCGTTCACTCGAAACTTTGTATCGCCGCTGAGGGCGGGAAAGTACTTTTTGTGCAACCCCTGATTTGATTCACGCCCTATCCCCTGCCAACTGTCCCCCGCTACCTTGGTTTGTATCCTCTCCACCCATAGAATACCAGATAGGCATAAGCCACCAGAGGTACGATGAAGGAGTATTTTACCCCAATTCCGGGAATGTCTGCCATGATGCCCTGCAAAAGCGGCAGCACGGCACCTCCCATGATCATCATGACCAACAAGGAAGATCCGAAGCTGGTAAAGCTTTCCAGGCGGTCAATGGCCAACGTGAAAATATTCGACCACATAATCGAATTGAACAGCCCGACTCCGAGTACAGTCCAGAGCGCTATCTGGCCGCCAGTACTCATCGTGACAAGCAGCAAGCCCATATTGATCAGGGCAAATACCGCAAGAAGACGGGAGGGTATGCCCTTACCCAGGAAAAATGCCGCATAGTTCAGGGCCAAAACGGCGAGGAAGCCCAGCGCCACACGGGTATCCGTTTCCCGGAAATAGGCAATTGCAAATACGACGATAAAGGCAATGGTAGGAATTAAGGCCATATACAGTCGCTTAGACCGGGTATTTACCTTGTCGCTCAGCGAAATAGCGCCCATAAAGCGACCAATCATCGCGCTACCCCAATAGTAGGCCACGTGGGCGCCTGCGGTCTTATTGTCAAAAGCCAGGGTCGGCTCTGTCTTGAAATACAAGGCCAGAAAGCTGCCTACCGAAATTTCAGCCCCTACATAAAAGAATATGGCGAGTGCCCCAAGATAAAGCTGTGGATAATCAAAAACATTAAAACGCCGGGTTTGCTGTTGCTCATAAGCGACTGAAGGAAGCTGCAGAAAATGAAATACAAGTGCAATCAACCACATCGCAACAGCCAACCCAATATATGGAGCCTGCAGGGAACTCACCTCGACCTGCTCTCCCTCCACAACGTTCTGCAGGATGAGTACCGCACCAACGAGGGGTGCGATCGTATGTCCAAGAGAATTGAAGCCCTGCGCCAGATTCAGCCGGCTCGCTGCCGTCTGCGAAGAACCGAGTACTGCGACATAGGGGTTGGCAGCGACCTGAAGTATGGTGATACCCGAAGCCAATACGAACAAGGCAACCAGGAAAACCCCGTACTGTTGCACTACAGTAGCCGGATAGAAGAGCAGACAGCCCAGCCCCATCAGGACCAAACCAATGACGATACCCCGCTTATACCCCAGCTTGCGGATGATTATGCCCGAAGGCCAGCTCATGACAAAATACGCACCGAAAAAGAAAAATTGTACCAGTTGCGCCTGCCAGTATTTTAAATCAAAGGCCTGTTGCAGATGCTGAACAAGGGTGTCGTTCAGGGAAGTCAATAAGCCCCAAAGGAAAAACAGGGCAATTAGCATCACAAGAGAAAATCCGGTCTTCATGCTGATTAAGGTTTTAGGAGGGGAAAATAGCTTTTTTTAAGGACTTGGGTGCCTGCACAGATATTTTTTTGCAGACTTGTTGTGATGGAATGTTTGTCGCACGGTAAAATCCGGTACTTTATATCCGTGCAAAAGCTTTTTCAAAAAATATAGCTGGGCAAAATGCCAAAATAAGGCATCATGTGGCGAAAATAAACCTTTTACCCCTTGACTATCCCATTTCAACAAGTCTGCCAGAAAAATAAAATGAAAATATAATTGCAATTCCCGGAAGAGGTATATACATTTGTACCATCTATGCAAAAGGCCATAATACATATCAGCCATCTGACGCCTTACGTGCGCCGTTTCCCTTGCCGACCTCGACGGGTCTGACTTCCCGCTATCCATACAGGTGACCCACCTGTGCCTCCAGAAACGGCTGAATCTCCTTTTTTACAATTTTCCTGAACGCCTCTTTGGGCTAAACAATAGAAAAGCCAAATATCATGGAATTAATTGTCGAAGTAGCTTCGTCAAAACACGAAAAATACGCAGAAGAGATTTGCAGGATGATCGCTGAATCTGCCAAAGCGCGCGGTACCGGAATTGCCGAGCGGAAGCCGGAGTATATCAAAGCAAAAATTGATAAAGGCCATGCGGTGATAGCGCTCCTCGGCGAGCAACTCGCCGGTTTCTGCTATATCGAAACCTGGAGCCATGCGCGTTATGTCGCCAATTCCGGGCTGATCGTCAATCCGGATTTGCGCAAGCTCGGCCTGGCCAGAAAAATAAAAGAACGGGCGTTCAACCTGGCACGCGACCTATATCCTTCGGCACGGGTTTTCGGGATTACCACCAGCCTCGCGGTCATGAAAATCAATTCCGCACTCGGCTACCAGCCTGTGACGTTCTCCGAACTTACCCAGGACCCCGCGTTCTGGGATGGCTGCAAGTCCTGCCCAAATCACGATATCCTGGAACGCAACCAGCGCCGCATGTGCCTTTGTACCGCTATGCTCGCCCCCTCAAAAGAGGAGGTCATGGCTATGAAACGCGATCTTTCCCACTTAATTATAGCAGAAAATGAACCAAAATAAAGTCGTCCTGGCCTTCAGCGGAGGCTTGGATACCTCCTTTTGCGTCCAGTACCTCACCCGGGAAAAAGGCATGGAGGTACACGCCCTAACCGTAAATACCGGGGGCTTCGATACAGAAGACACAAAAAAACTGGAACAAAAGGCGTTCGGTCTCGGCGCGAAAAGCTTCCAGATGATAGATGCCGTCAAACAATACTATCAGGACTGCCTCCGCTTCCTGATCTATGGCAACGTCCTGCGCAATAATACCTACCCTCTGTCCGTGAGTGCCGAACGTATGTTCCAGGCACTGGAAACCGTAAACTATGCCCGCCAAATCGGAGCCGGAGCCGTAGCCCATGGCTCCACGGGCGCAGGCAACGACCAGGTACGCTTCGATATCGTCTTCCAAATCCTGGCACCGGAGCTCGAAATCATCACCCCCATACGCGACCTTCGCCTTTCCCGACAAGAGGAAATTGCCTACCTCCAGGATAATGGTATCCACTGGAACTGGGAAAAAGCCAAATATTCCATCAACCAGGGGCTCTGGGGCACCAGTGTCGGAGGAGCGGAAACACTCACCTCCCATAAACCCCTGCCGGATGAGGCTTATCCATCACAATTACTACAGGTGGAGCCCTTGCTGGTCTCCCTCGGCTTCGAAAAAGGAGAACTACTGCGTATTGACGGACACCTGTTCGCTCATCCAACAGCAGCAATCCAACGACTGCAAGCATTGGCAGGCCCTTTCGCCATCGGACGCGATATCCATGTCGGGGACACCATAATAGGAATCAAAGGCAGGGTCGGTTTCGAAGCGGCAGCACCCCTCATTCTCCTCAAAGCACACCATCTGCTCGAAAAACATACCCTCTCCAAATGGCAGCAATACTGGAAAGAACAACTCGCCAACTGGTACGGTATGCTGCTTCACGAAGGGCAGTTCCTCGAACCAGTCATGCGCAATATCGAAACTTTCCTGGAAGACTCCCAAAAGGCTGTCACGGGTACGGTCACGGTCAAACTACTGCCCTACCGCTTTGAGCTCCAGGGTATAGAATCTCCCTACGACCTTATGAACTCCAGCTTCGGGCAGTATGGGGAAATGAACAAGGCCTGGACAGGCGATGACGTGAAAGGCTTCACGAAAATCCTCGCCAACCAAAGCAAGATTTATCAGGCCGTTCACCAAAATGCAAAGGAAAATGATTAAAGTGGGCATTATCGGGGGTGCAGGCTATACCGGAGGCGAAATGACCCGCATCCTGCTCAGCCATCCGGATGTGGGAATCGCCTATGTCCACAGCAACAGCCAGGGTGGAAAACCCATCAGCAGCATACACGAAGATCTGGCCGGAGAAACCGACCTGGCCTTCAGCCCGGATTTTCATTTTGATGTGGACGTACTCTTCCTTTGTGTAGGCCATGGCCAGGCAAAGGCTTTCCTCTCAGAAAACCACGTCCCCAAACACATCGCAGTGATTGATCTCAGCCAGGACTTCCGGCTCGATCCCGATTTTATCTATGGGCTACCTGAACTCAACAAAGACGCTATTCGCCAAAGCCGGCGCATCGCTAACTGCGGATGCTTCGCCACTGCCATCCAGCTTGCCCTGCTCCCGCTCGCAAATGCAGGCCTGCTCCAAAAAGAGGTTCATATCCACGCAATCACGGGTTCTACCGGTGCTGGCCAGGGCTTTTCCCTCACCTCCCATTTTAGCTGGCGAAGTAACAACCTCCAAATCTATAAGCCCTTTGAACATCAGCATTTGGCAGAAATCCGGCGCAGCCTGTCCCAATTACAGCCCACCTTTCAATCCCAGCTCAACTTTATACCTGTCAGAGGAGATTTTACCCGCGGCATCCTAGCCTCACTATATACCGACTGCCCGCTAAACGAAAAGGAATTATACGATCTTTACGGGCACTTCTACGATGATGCGCCTTTTACCCACGTTATTGGCCACAACCCCAACCTCAAACAAGTGGTAAATACGAATAAATGTATCGTCCATCTCGAAAAACACGGCGACAAAGCCTTCATCGTCAGCGCAATTGATAATCTGATTAAGGGCGCATCGGGGCAGGCTGTCCAAAATATGAACCTATTATCCGGCCTGGACGAAAAGGCCGGACTTCATCTCAAACCCTCTGGCTTCTGATTTTTCATCGCTAAAACCTTTTTGACCGTGGAGCTATTTGATGTCTATCCTTTGTACGACCTCAAGCCGGTACGTGGCGAAGGGGCCTATGTCTATGATGAACAAGGTAACGCCTATCTGGACTTTTACGGTGGTCATGCGGTGATTTCCATCGGCCATAGCCACCCACATTACGTGCAAAGGATTACCAGCCAGCTCTCCCAACTGGCTTTTTATTCCAATTCCATACACAATGACCTGCAGGTCGGACTCGCCCGTCTGCTCGGAGAATTATCCGGCTGCGAAACCTATCGGCTTTTTCTATGTAATTCGGGAGCAGAAGCTAATGAAAATGCTCTTAAAGTAGCCTCTTTCCATACGGGGCATACGCGAGTCATTGCTTTTCAAAAAGCATTTCATGGAAGAACCTCTGCCGCGGTAAATATCACCGCGAGCCCTGCTATCCAGGCACCGCTCAACCATGGCTTCCCGGTAGAGTTCCTTCCTCTCAATGATACCGAAGCCCTGCGCCAAAGCCTGGAACGCGGTGGGGTAGCGGCCGTCATCATCGAAGGAATCCAGGGCATCGGCGGAATTTATGTGCCCTCCGACGAGTTCCTCCGCGAAGCCCGCTCACTCTGTGATGCGTATGGTGCCATTTTGATCCTCGACGAAATACAGTCCGGATATGGCCGTAGCGGTTCCTTTTTTGCCTTCCAATCTTCCGGTATCGAACCCGACCTCATCACGATCGCCAAAGGCATGGGCAATGGTTTTCCGATAGCAGGGGTACTAATCCATTCAAAATTTCAGGCAAAGCACGGGATGTTAGGCACTACTTTCGGAGGGGCACACCTCGCCTGCGCCGCTGGCCTCGCCGTACTGGAAACGATACGCGACGAAAACCTGATCGAAAATGCACTCAAAATGGGAAATTGGCTGCTCCAGGAACTCCAGACCATGCCCGGCATCCGTGAAGTCCGGGGCAAAGGACTGATGATCGGCCTGGAATTCGACTTCCCAACAGCGGCTATGCGTAAAGAACTCCTCTTCAAACACCAGGTGTTCACCGGTTCTGCTTCCAATCCCAACGTGGTGCGCCTCCTGCCGGCACTCAATATCGGCCCTGGCGAAGTGGAACTTTTCCTCGAAAAATTCTCCCTCATACTACAACAAACCCCACAAACTGCTACCGTATGAAACGCTTCATTTCCGTTGACGATGTGCCCGATATCCCGGCTCTCCTTCAGTCTGCCCTAAACCTAAAAAAAGACCCCCATGGTGCGTCCGCCCTGGGCAGAAATAAGACCCTCGCCATGTTGTTCTTTAACCCAAGCCTGCGAACGCGCCTAAGCACAGAAAAGGCCGCCCTCAACCTGGGAATGTACGTCATCAGTATGAATGCCGACCAGGGCTGGAACCTCGAGTTCGAAGATGGAGCCATCATGAACGGCACTAGTGCCGAGCACATCCGTGAAGCTGCTGCAGTCATCAGTCAATATGCAGATATCATCGGTGTACGCTCTTTCCCCTTGTTGAAGGACCGGGAAAAAGATTATGCAGACCAGGTCATCAATAGCTTCTGCCGCTATGCCTCCGCACCAGTCATCAGCCTTGAGTCGGCAATCCGACATCCCTTACAGTCGCTCACCGACCTCCTGACGATCGAAGAGCTCAAAACCCACCCCAGACCAAAAGTCGTCCTGAGCTGGGCGCCTCACCCCCGCAACCTTCCACAGGCAGTGCCCAACTCCTTCGTGGAATGGATGCTCCGCGCCGATGTAGACCTGGTCATCACCCACCCGAAAGGCTACGAACTTTCCGAAAGTTTTACCCAGAATGCCCAAGTGGAATATAATCAGGATAAGGCATTTGAAGGTGCCGACTTTATCTATGCCAAAAACTGGTCTTCCTACAACCTCTATGGACAAAACCTCTCCCAGGATGCTTCCTGGCGAATTACCCCTGATAAAATGGCAATTACAAATAATGCCAGATTCATGCACTGCCTCCCTGTGCGCCGCAACGTCATCGTGGACGATGCGGTGCTGGACGGCCCACAGTCGGCCGTTATTCAGCAAGCAGGCAACCGGACTTTCGCGGCAATGGCTGTATTAAAATCTATTCTGGAAAATATATGAAATAGCATTGTCCGGGGTTGTGTAAAAGACTGCTTCGCATGAGAGTCAGGGCTCCGCAAAAAGTCTTTTGACAGCACAGGTGCCTTTTCACAGAATCCCATACTTATGAAGCAGCCTCTATACTTACGCAAATTCGGCTTTCTCATCCGTACCGCTCTAAATCCTCCGGAGAAAGACCTAACTTAACAGCAATCTCTGCTTTTGGTATCCCTATGTTAATCAGCAGACGAACCGCCGTCTCTTGTTGCTGCCGTACTTCCTGTTCTTTTCGTTGTGCTTCCTGTTCTTTTCGTTGTGCTTCCTGTTCTTTTCGTTGTGCTTCCTGTTCTTTTCGTTGTGCTTCCTGTTCTTTTCGTTGTGCTTCTTCTTCTTTTCGCTGTGCTTCTTCTTCCCGTTGTCGGACTTCCTTCATCTTGAACAGCATTTCCTCATAATTGCGCTCATACCGTTCCATTTCCTCTAGAAAATCATCTTCTACGGTCATCTTGTTGCGGACTTCCTTATCCTGCGTCGCTGCCCTGAGCCGCCGTAAAATCGGCTGGTACTTCTCCATGAATTTCGTCTCCTGGACACTCATAATTTGTGGGTTTGTGGTTTTGTTTAAGGGGGAAAAAATACTCAACAGGACTTCCAGCCCATCGCGCCCGTCCCGACCAAGGAAAGAGACATTGATGATAATACCCTCATGAAACAACGCTTCAACAAAGGCATTAGTTCCATCCAGGCGATGCTGGGAGTAACGCTCCAACGCCGACGGCCTGATCAGAACGATTGGGGCATCCCTGAAGCCCTCCAGCTGTTCACCAATGAAATAAATGGCCAGGATGGGTATGCCAATATCGTATTCTCGACCCGTAGGCGTCTTCACTTTTTTGACAAAAGTATCATTTTCATATTGCTTGCCAAGGTATTTACGGAAGCGCATCTGCTGCCCTTGGACTTTCTTCTGTTGTATCTCCACGATGATAATTTTTTCCTCACCATCCCGGTTCCTGATCCTGGCGGAATAATCGAGCCGATAAATGGACAAGTTCCGACCGAAGGGCTTTACTCCCCGCTCCCGATCACCGTCGGCATCCAGGCTAAGTTCCTGCGGCAGCGGCTGCAGGGATACGATATCCATTTCCGTGAGAGCAGAAAGAAACGTAATGGCCACGGCGTTGTCTTCCATCAGGTATTTAAAGACCACGTCGTACATGGGGTTTGCAATCTCCATGAGCGTTTAGTTTTATTGCCCACGAAAATAGCACCTTCCAGAGAAAGGTGGTATGACAAACCGAAAATGGCAAAAGTGCGGAAGGTCAGGGGCGAGACCTGTTTTGGTATTTAAAAAATAATGATATTCAAAAGTATATACATTTAAAACGCATTTTTGCCCTCTTTTTTCCGGTGGAACAAGACGGTGTAATTTTTCTGGGATCCGGATCGTAAAAAAGCTATAAGGCTGTCCGAAAAGTATTATTCCGCCCCAGTCGGCACAATACATTTCGGTCAGCCTAAACGACTTGAGATGCCCACGAAAAGATAGGAATAGCAAACCT
>JBEIGB010000069.1:0-19287 GCA_040382095.1 Lewinellaceae bacterium | reverse complement strand
GGCATAGTCAGAGAATTTGTCCAGCGGTTTGAATTCGATTTCCTGGAAAATTTTTCCGTTGGCACTGTACTCATTCGAGAGGATGTAGGCGAGGTTCCCTTTTTCATGGATGCGAAAGAACGATTGTGGGGACAAGATGGCATCGTCTTCTTCGGCATCCGGCAGATGGTTGATTTGTACTTCTTTATTTTGAGGCATCACCATCCACAGGGATTTCCCGTCGCAGATTACGGTTTGACCGCTCATCTCCAGGCGGTACTTGCTGCCTTTCTGCATCATTTTTCCCCGCTGGATATCCTTGGGCTGCTCGGGGATTTCTACCGTGAGCGAGAATTCCATTTCCAGCGAGGGGTACGATTCGTATTTTTTGCGGACTTTGTCCAGGATAGCTTTCGCTTTTGGGTCGTTTTCTTCTTTTGTGCCCTGAGCCTGTAGCCCTTCGGCCACGAGCAAAAGGAAGATGGTAGCCAAAATCAATATTCTCATTGTACAGCTTTCTTTATTTAACGGGCAGCACGCCTGTTTTATTGGGGTCATCGCGATGAGCTGTTGCGGTTAACCTATTATGAATCGAAACTTTCCAGAGTTTCACAGGGGGTGTTTGAAAAGTGTTCCGCCGCCTACGGCGCCAAATGACGGCCTCCGGTCTTTTTACACAACCTCAATTTCAGAGGCTGTCTCATAAGTCCTCTGGCGGCGCAAGCCGCCAAAGGACTTATGGGACAGCCCCATATTTATGAGGCATCCTCATTTTGAATATTATTTGCTCGGCCTTTATGCTTTATACTTCCCCTTCATTTTTATAACACAACCGCGTAAAAAATATTCTTTTTAGGGGCAAGCTGTAAAAAGCGAAGGATGATCTTTTCAAGCCTCACCGGAAGTGAAAACAGAAGAAAAGTACTGGCGGTTCATGCGGGCAATATTTTCGACAGAGATCTCTTTAGGACATTCTGCTTCGCAAGCGGTCACATTGGAGCAGTTGCCGAACCCTTCGAGATCCATTTGCCTGACCATATTATTGACACGGCGCGATGCTTCCACCTGGCCTTGCGGGAGGAGCGTAAGGTGGGAAACCTTGGCGCTCACGAAGAGCATGGCGGAGGCATTGGGGCATGCGGCCACGCATGCACCACAGCCGATACAAGCCGCGGCGTCGAAAGCCTTGGACGCCTGTTCTTTTTCTACCGGGATGGCATTTGCATCCTGTGCCTGGCCTGTGGCTACGGAGATGTACCCCCCTGCCTGGATAATGCGGTCGAATGCGGAGCGGTTCACCACCAGGTCTTTGATTACCGGGAAGGCGAGGGCGCGGAATGGTTCGATGGTGATGGTGTCCCCATCTTTAAAGTGCCGCATGTGGAGTTGGCAGGCGGTCGTTCCCCCCAGGGGCCCATGCGGGTGCCCGTTGATTACCATACTACACGTTCCGCAAATACCCTCACGGCAATCGTGTTCGAAAGCGACTGGTTCTTTGCGCTCGGCGATAAGCTGTTCATTGAGCACGTCGAGCATCTCGAGGAAGGACATGTGGTCGTTGACGTGGTTGAGTTGGTACGTTACGAACCGGCCATTTTGGTATTCGCCTCCCTGGCGCCAAACTTTCAAGGTGAGTTTCATTTCCATGATATGAAGGATTACGTGTAGCTTCTGGTGATGAGTTTGACATTTTCGAATTCGAGTGTTTCGCGGTGGAGCGTAGGCTCCTGGTCCCAGCCGTGGTATTCCCAGGCAGCAACGTAAGTATATTCTTCATCGTTGCGCATAGCCTCGCCGCTTTCGTCCTGGTACTCTTCCCTGAAATGGCCGCCACAGGATTCGTTGCGGTTGAGGGCATCAACGATCATGAGCTCGCCGAGTTCGAAATAATCGGCAACCCGCAGGGCTTTTTCCAGTTCGGGATTGTACGCATCAGCGCTGCCGGGCACGAAAACATCTGAATAAAACTCGTTGCGCAGGTCCAGGACCATTTGACGAGCGGTGGTGAGGCCTTCCTCGCTGCGGGACATACCGCAATAATCCCAGATGATCCGGCCGAGCCGGCGATGGAAACTTTCCACCGATTGTTTTCCGCTAATTGCCATCAATTGCTGAATGCGCTGCCGGGTAGCATTTTCCGCGTTGGCAAAGGCTTCCCCATTTGGATCGAACCTTGGGGTGCGGATTTCTTTGGAGAGGAAAGCGCCGATGGTATAGGGCAGAACGAAATATCCATCGGCCAGGCCTTGCATGAGGGCAGAAGCGCCGAGGCGGTTTGCCCCGTGATCGGAGAAATTGCATTCGCCTATCGCAAACAATCCCGGTACGTTGGTCTCCAGGTTGTAATCTACCCAGAGGCCGCCCATCGTATAATGGACGGCGGGGTAGATTTTCATCGGCATTTTATAGGGATTTTCGCCGGTGATTTTCTCGTACATCTCGAAGAGGTTGCCGTATTTCTCTGCGACGACTTCTTCCCCTAAACGCAGGATAGTTGCGTGGTCCGGGTTATGCAGGCCGGTGGCATTGGCTTTTGAGCGTCCGTAGCGTTCGATGGCAGCAGCAAAGTCGAGATATACTGCCAGGCCGGTAGGGGCAACCCCCAGCCCTTCGTCGCAGGCTACTTTAGCGGCCCTGGAAGCGACGTCCCTGGGCACCAGGTTGCCGAAGGCCGGGTAGCGGCGCTCGAGGAAGTAATCGCGGTCTTCCTCTGATATGTCGAGTGCGGTTTTCCTTTTTTCCCGGATAGCCTGTGCATCTTCTTTTTTGCGGGGTACCCACACGCGGCCGTCGTTGCGCAGCGACTCCGACATCAGGGTCAGCTTTGATTGGTAGTCACCGCTGACAGGGATGCAGGTCGGATGGATTTGGGTAAAGCAAGGGTTGGCCATGAGCGCTCCCCGGCGTACTGCACGCCATGCCGCAGTGACATTGGAGTTCATGGCGTTGGTCGAAAGATAAAATACATTGCCATAACCACCGGTGGCCAGGACAACCGCATGCGCGGCGTGGCGCTCCAGTTTGCCGTTGATTAGATTGCGGGCAATAATCCCGCGTGCCTTACCGTCCACCAGCACCACGTCGAGCATTTCATGCCGGTTGTACATCTCCACCGCACCCAGGGAAATCTGGCGGGAAAGGGACTGATAGGCGCCCAGGAGCAACTGTTGCCCTGTCTGGCCGCGTGCGTAGAACGTCCGGCTTACCTGTACACCACCGAAGGAGCGGTTGTCGAGCAAGCCCCCGTATTCTCTGGCGAAGGGTACCCCCTGCGCTACTGCCTGGTCAATGATAGAGGTGCTGACTTCCGCAAGCCGATATACGTTGGCCTCCCTGGAACGATAGTCGCCCCCTTTAATCGTATCGTAGAAGAGCCGATAGATGCTGTCGCCATCGTTGCGGTAGTTTTTGGCCGCATTGATGCCACCTTGCGCCGCAATGCTGTGGGCGCGCCGCGGGCTATCGTGAAATGTGAAGCATTTGACGTTGTAGCCGAGTTCCCCAAGCGTTGCGGCAGCAGAAGCACCGGCAAGACCGGTACCTACTACGATTACGTCGAGGCGGCGCTTGTTGTTCGGCGCCACCAGCGGGATGGTTGACCGGTATTGGGCCCACTTTTCACTGAGCGGCCCTTGAGGTACTTTGCCATTGAGCTCGTGCATGGATACGCTGTTTATGGGTTGTGAGAGAATTTTATATTTTTACCACCAGCCCTGCGACCGGCCAAACATAACCACAGGAATGACTGCAAAGCCCAGTGGGATAAGCAGCGCATACGCTCTTCCTACCCATTGTACCAACGGAAAGTACTTGGGGTGGTTCCAGCCCAGGGTCTGGAAGGCACTCTGGAAACCATGATTCAGGTGCATCGCAATGACAATCATAGATGCAATATAGACCACTACGTATAGCGGATCCGCAAAAGCCACCTGGACAGGGGTGAACAAATCCTTCATTTCCGCTCCGTTGATGACCACTTTAGGCACTTTGCCCAGCTTCATCTGCAACCAGAACTGCCAGAGGTGCAGGATGATGAACACAAAAATAATCGTACCCAGCCAACCCATATTGGATGCAGCTTTAGCATTGGTGTTCACAGCGCGGGTAACTTTGACGGCATAGCCAGTCGTACCCCTCGCCCTGCGGTTCTGCCGCCACAAAGCCCATCCTTGTACGGCATGAATCAGAATGAAAAGGTACAGCAAATAGGAAACCGTCTTGATTAAAGGGTTGGTGGTCATGAATTTTGCGTAAACATTGAATGCCGTTCCACCATCCTGCTGGAGTAACTGCAGGTTCCCTATCAGATGGACAACCAGGAATACAATGAGAAAGAGTCCTGTCAGGCTCATGATGATCTTTTTGCCCAACGAAGAGGTCAAAAAATGGTCAAACCACTTTAACCCAACCGGATTTAATACACTCGCCAACCAACTCATAGCGTTTGATATTTGCGTTTGAATTTATGATAACTTGCAGGGCGACACAAAGAAACACCCGCTCCCCTAACTCCTGTATGCCTCAGTGTTCGCATGCAAAACTATATGTTTAGACGCACAACCCCAACCGTTGTTTCCGCTTATCCCGGCAATTCATTTTTATTTAGAATGAATTTAAATAAATTAAAGCCCTTCGTTTGATATAATGATCTTTTGCCAATACCCCGAAAGATTAGCCGTCCATCTTCGGCACTGGACCGCACTGCCAGTTATTTTTATGCGATACAGGCCGAAAATGAGCTAAATCGCACAAAAATTTGTTATTGCATATTGGACTTGTCGCAAAGGAAATCATCGGGGGTCAAAAAGGCCTTTTTCGCCCGTACCGCGCCTTTTTTCGGTCATGAAGCAAGGCTATATGCCCTCAAAGAGACTTCGTTTGAAAAAAAAGATGCCTTTACCTTCCTCGCTGACGCTTTGCAACAAGTCCGTTATAAAAGGTACACATTTTCCGATGCGGTAATCGAAAGAAGTTCTTTGAAATTCAGAAAAGAGAAAAATGGAAGGAAAATTCATGTTCCTCGCGCATAAATCCCCTTGCCACGCGCCGAAGTATCAGTTACACCGACCTTAACGGGCCTTGTGCTGAATCCATAACCTTGAATCCGTTCCCAATTTCTTTTCCGAATGGTGAAAGCACTTCAAAGAGGTTTTCTCTTGAAAAAGTGTACCTTTTAAAAATTTTTTACGAAACCTATTACCAAAATAAGATCTTGTCATGTTGAAGCAATTTCTGGCTGCTTTTCCGAAAATCCAGCTGCCAGTCACCCTTACCCCCGACCTGATCCACGTGTTCAGCCAAAACAACGATCCGCTGCCGCAGTCGCTCGCCGAAAATTTTTTACTGCCCCTGGGCGAAGAAGCGGATGAATTTACCGAATTTGTCCCTTGTTTCTCACTACCGGATACCGAGGGTTTCCACGCAGTAGTTTACTGGAAAGCTTCCCTGATGCACTATAGCTATATCCTGCTCACCCTGGATAAAAATGGCGCCTTGATTGATCGCGCTGTGCTTTCAGGAACTTTTGCGGATAAAAATGCCTTAGTACAGTCTGTAGCGACCATCGAGGAGGACTGGGATATTGTGGTCATGTCTGGAAAAGCTTCTGTCGAAGCGGAATATGATGCCACTTCCAGCAAGATGACGACGATGGAACTGCTCCCTGACGGGAAATTGATGATTTACCACGCATGAAAAGAAAAAATAGCAAATCGCCGGGGAATAAGCTCACCTCTAAAGAACTCCAGCAGGCAATCCTGCGGCTCTTCCGGCAGGAACCCAGAAAGCGGCTCAACCCCCGGCAGATCATCCAACGCCTTCGGCTGGAAAACAACAAGGATGCCGTAAACTATGCCCTCCAACGCCTTCAGGAAGATGGTTTTCTGGAAGCACTGGAGGATTATAAATTCCGCCTGCGAAAGTCCCCTGCCGTTATGGCTCCGAAAAAAGGGGATGCCTCCATGCTGGAAGGTATTGTTGATATGACGCGTTCCGGTGCTGCGTACGTCGTTTGCGAGGGTCAGGCGGAAGATATTTATGTTGCCGCAAAATATATGAATTCTGCATTGCACGGCGACAAGGTGCGCATCCATGTCTGGCAGCCTCCGGGCCGGCGACGCCGGGAAGGGGAAGTACTGGAAGTGCTGCAGCGTGCCCGCGAACAATTCATCGGCACTTTCTGGCAATATCCAAAATATGCGATCGTCGCACCAGATGTGGCTATGCCGCTGGATATCCTGGTAGATAATACGGATACCCTCGGGGCAAAGGATGGGGATAAGGTAGTCATTCGTATCGAAAACTGGGCAGGCGGGCAGTTCCAGAACCCCAGTGGCCGGATTGTTTATGTACTGGGCGAGGCCGGCAGCCACGATATCGAGATGAAATCCATCCTGATCAGCAATGGGTTCAACTTACTTTTCCCCGGACAGGTAATGGAAGAAGCTGCGAGCCTGCCGGTCGGGATCACAGCAGAAGAAATCGCCCGTAGACGCGATTTCAGGTCGGTTACAACCTTTACAATTGATCCTGAAAATGCCCGCGATTTTGACGATGCACTCTCCATACGCACCCTCGACGACGGGCGTACCGAGATTGGCGTACATATTGCCGATGTTACCCACTATGTACAGGAAAATTCCGCGCTGGATAAAGAGGCTTATCTCCGTTCGACTTCCGTATATCTGGTGGATCGCGTACTGCCGATGCTGCCCGAACAACTGTCCAACGAGCTTTGCTCGCTGCGACCTCATGAAGATAAACTGACGTTTTCGGCAGTTTTTATATTCGATGAAAAAGACCATATAGCGGAACGCTGGTTTGGCAAGACAATTATTCATTCCGATCGCCGCTTTTCCTATGAAGAGGCTCAGGAAGTACTCGACAGCAGGGAGGGGGAATTCGTAGCCGAATTGACGCAGTTAAATACACTGGCTGTGAAATTGCGCAAGAAGCGTTTCCACCAAGGTGCTATCGCATTTGAAACCGAGGAGGTGCGCTTCAAACTGGACGAGTCAGGTGCGCCGCTGGAGGTCTATGTCAAAGACAGGAAAGCCGCACATTTACTGATCGAGGAGTTCATGCTCCTGGCAAACCAGGAAGTCGCTACGTTTATTGCCCGGAAGGGGGCTGCCGAAGGTAGTGAAATCCCCTTTGTTTACCGCATCCACGATGAGCCTGACCTTGAAAAAGTAGAAGAGTTGGCCCGTTTTGCCCGCGAAATGGGTATCGAAATGGATATTTCCACCCCTGAAAAAATCGCCCGTTCTTACAATCGCCTTGCAGAGGTCGCCGAATCGGACCCTGCCCTGCGGGTGCTCGAGCCAATTGCCATCCGGACAATGGCCAAAGCGGCCTATTCTTCTGATAATATTGGCCACTATGGCCTGGCATTTCAATATTACAGCCACTTTACCTCTCCGATCCGGCGATATTCGGACGTATTGGCCCATCGCATTCTCGAAAAAAACCTGACGGGAGATACTTTAAGGGTGAATAAGACCTGGCTGGAGACCCAGTGCAAATATATTTCCAGGCAGGAACGCAACGCGATGGAAGCCGAACGCCAGTCAATCAAATATAAGCAGGCCGAGTTTATGGAGCGCCATATCGGGGAAGTCTTCGAGGGCTATATCTCCGGGTTTAGCGACCGCGGAATTTTCGTGGAGCTACGCGATAATCACTGCGAGGGGATGGCTGCCTTTGATACGATGCGGGAACCCTTTGAGATGACGGGCTCCCGTCTGCGGATTCGCGGCCTATATACCGGCCAGGAATTGAGGATCGGCGACGAAGTGGTCGTCCGTGTTACGGCTACCGACCTTAGCCGCAGGCAAATTGACCTTTCCTGGGTGGGAATAAGGTTTTCGGAAGAAGAGGAATAGCCGCCTGGAGTTGGGCTGGGGCCGATAACGGAACAGCCCCGGCCGGGTACGATTGTATCAATCAGGGTCTGAGGTTCATCCAGTAAGGGCCCATCATTTTGCGTATCCCGACGAAGACGCCTTGTGTGCGGTATCTTTGCTCGAGGGGGTAGTCGGTATTTGTAACGGAGCCCGGGAATACCCGGAGGTAGGGCTCTGCAAAGAGGTGCAAAGCGGGGGTCAATGGATAGGAAATATTGATACTCCCGTAGAAACCCATGCCCAGGCGGTTGCGGAAAGCAGGGTACGCATCCGGGGTCGAAGAGGAAAAATCAACAATCCGTTCCCCGTCTTCCGCCAGGAATTTTCCACGTTGATAAAACGCCATATTGAATACGGGCCCGGCATGGATACCGAAATTGGTCTTGCCCAGGGGGAATTCAAAGCCAAGGGTCAAGGGGATGTCTATGGTCTGGAAGCGGTTCATCTGCCCGTTGATGGTGCGCACCAGCTGAAAAACTGTATCTGTACCAATAACAGAACCGCCGGCATCCCTGCGCGGGATATACTGTATTTCCTGTTTTTCGGTACTATAGCTGAACATTTCGTTGAACCTTGCGACCTGGATACCTCCCCGCAGGGTAATACCGGATGCAGCGACGAGCGAAAGGCGCAGGGAAGCAGTATTGGCGCTGCGCAGGGCTTCGCTGGTGTTGCGCAGGAGCACGTAGGCTTCATCGCCAGGATTTTTTGCATACAGGCTCCGCTGCATCCAGTCATTCGAGAAACTGAAATCAACACCCGCAAACCAACGTTCACCCAGGAACTTTACCGATGGTACAGCGTCTTCCAAAGGCATAAGGGGAAATGGGGTATTGCGTTTTGCGACAAAAGGCAATGCCATACCGCCTCGCCGCTTATCAACACTTCCTTCCGATGTGGCAGGATTTTCTGGTTGCCTTTGGGTAGCAGGCTGGTTTGGGAACAACTTTTGCCCTTGATCTGCTGCTGGCAGGGGGGCGGGTTGGCTTGCATCGAAGGTTATCCGTGCCGCGCTTACGGCGCGCCGGGGTATTTTACCTGGAGCGCTGGCCTCCGCGCGTTGTGCGGTATGCAGGGAGGGATTTTCATCAATGGAGGCCTGATCGGAAGGGGGGATTGAGCGGCTTAGGGAACTGGCTGGTGTGGCGATTTGTGCCGTGGGCCCTGCCGGGTCTTTGCGTACTTGCCGTTGGTTGTCCATACGGCCGTCGCTACAGAGCAGGATGCCAAGGCCAAAAGCAAGCACTGCCCACCTGCTGATCCGCCGGGGCGAAAGGAAAGGTTTGGGGAGCCGTTGTGCAACCCCCGGCCACAAATGCATGGGCGGGCTGTAATCTTTGTCGCCTAACGCTTTCCGGAACAAGTCGTCTATTTTTCCGTCCGCTTTCATAAACGCGATTTCCTTTTCAGGCTCCCGCCTGAAATTTTTCTTTTCCTATCGTTTCTTCTTTTTCCAGCAGCGCAAGCTGTTCTTGCAGGTATTTACGCGCTTTGACCAATTGAGAGCGCGAGGTACTTTCCTGAATACCCAGCATTTCTGAAATTTCCTGGTGGCCATATCCTTCGATAGCGAAGAGGTTGAACACCAGACGGTATCCATCGGGGAGCCGATTGATTATTAGCAGTAAGTCTTTTTCCAGCAGAGACGCATCCCCGGGCGTATCCGGAGCTATCGCATCCCAGCCAGGATCTATCCCGATTTGTTCGTGGGTAAAATGCTTGCGGTCAAACGTTTTGATCGCTGTATTTACCACGATTTTTCGGATCCATCCTTCGAGGGATCCCTTGAAAGCGAACTGCGGCAGGTGCTCAAAAACCTTGACGAAGGCATCCTGCAACACATCCTCGGCTTCCATACGGTGGCGGGCGTAGCGCAGGCACACCCCGAACATCTTGCCGGAGTACCGGCGGAAGAGTTCCTCCTGGCACTTTTGCCTTCCGCTAAGGCATCCCTTGACGAGTTCCTGTTCAGTCACGCCTGTTTAAGCTTGATAGAATGCCCCGCCATATAAACAGAGGCATTAAAATCCGGTTTCGCTGCCTGATAAGGGTAAACAGCTGAAATATTTTTAAGGTACGACCACTGTCTCATGCGGTTTTTTTTCCTGGCATTCTCAGCAGCATCACCAATCCAATCACAAACCAGATGATCAGTGCAAGAATCGAACCGCGCATACTGCCTGTCAGGTTGTCCAGATAGCCGAACATGATCAGGCCACACATGATAGCGATTTTTTCGCATACATCATAAAAGCTGAAAAAGGCGGCGTTATGCTCCATTGGAGGGATGAGCTTGGCGTAAGTAGAACGGGAGAGCGACTGTACACCGCCCATTACCAGGCCGATAAAGCCTGCACAAATATAAAAACCCGCTGGTCCTTTGATGAAGTAGGCCCCGGCGCATATTCCGATCCAGACAGATACGGCGATACGAAGGGCAGGGATATTACCGGTTTTGCGGGAAATCCAGGCAAAAAGGAAAGCGCCTGCAATACCTACATATTCGAGGATCAACACAGTAGCGATAAGTGCAGCGACAGGCAGCCCGATTTCCTTTTCGCCAAAGGAAGCGGCCATAAACATGACGGTTTGGACGCCCATGATGTAAAAAAAGAAGCCGGGGAGGAAACGCCTGAGCAGTGGTTCTGTGCGTAGGCTGCGCCATACTTTGCCGAGCTCCCGATAGCCGTGGGCGAGGTAGTGCCCATCGGGCCTGGGGCGATATAAGCCGTGGGGCAGCCGGGAAAACGGGATTTGTGCAAAGCCCAGCCACCAGACACCGGTGAGGAAAAACGATAGTCTGGGCAGCAGGGTTTCATCCGTTATTCCAAGGGCTTCCCGGTTTAGGATGGCGGCCAGGTTAATGAGGAGCAGGGTGGAAGCCCCGATATAGCCATACGCATAACCCCTGGCGCTCACTTTATCCTGCATGGGGGTGGAGGCAATCGCTGGGAGGAACGCATTGTAGAAAACGATGCTCCCCGAGTACCCAACGGTCGCGAGCATCAGGCAGGAGAGGCCAAGGAAAAGATTCGGACCTTTAAAGAAAAACAGCCCCATACACGACAGCGCACCCAGCCAGCAGAAAAACCGCATAAACGATTTGTGGTTACCGGCATAATCTGAAATAGAGGAGAGGAGCGGGGAGAGTACTGCGACCAATCCAAACGAGAGTCCCAGCACAATCGCATAGAGCCCTGTATTCTGTATGCTCAGGCCTGCGATTTCGAGCTGTCCATCCCCCTGGGCGCGGGTCACTTCATTATAATAAGCAGGAAAAATTGCAGAGCTGATGACCAACGCGTATGCGGAGTTGGCCCAGTCGTACATAGCCCAGGCGTGGATAGTCTTTTGATCGTCTTGTTGGAGGGCGGACGGCGGCATTTTGCGGCTTTTCCTGCAAAGCTATTGAAAACGTGCTAAATAAAGGCGGTTTTCCACAATTACCGAGGGTTCGGCGAACAATAAAAAAATATGAATCATACCGCGCCCCTTTTTATAAATACTGACCATCTGGCAGTAGGGCATCCCATTTCCAAACGCTTGTTTTGGGGCAAAAAGGTGGATTTGACCCCAATCAGCTCCGAAAAGCGACGTTAGCTCCACTTCGTCGAGGGGCCTTGCAGTGATGGCCGCATTTTCGTCGTTACTGCATAAGTGGAGCGCCAGCCTCCTGCTTTCCAATTGAGGCGGTATTTTTTCCGAATCATCAGGTTGAAGGAAAAAGCGGATTTCTATACCCTCTGCCCTGGACGACAAGCGGTAATGACAAGGGAAAAAAGCCTGATGATTAACCTCGGATACCGGAAGGTAGCCGCCGTCGAGCGGAAAAAGGAGCTCTGCTTGCAGGGATTCGAGCAGCGGCCAGATCGTTGAAGGCAATTCCCCCTGGCCAGATTGGGCACCCAGGCGGGCAGTAGCCAACGATAAGCATACAAGGACGAAAAAGGCAGTCAGGCGCCCCATGGCCGTTCAGGCAGAAATATGTCGGATTTTTTCCAGGATGGAATGCTGCAGGTTCGCAGGAGGCGTATCGCGCTTGAAGCTTTTTTTGAAAAATGTTCGGAAGGAATGTTCCTCTTTGAGAAGTTTTATGGAAGTGGGGTCATTTTGTATTTCCAGGAGCAAGTGTTGTTCGGATGCTTCTTCGAAGTCCCGGTCTAAATACATCTCGACTTTTCGCAGGAGCTCCACAAATTTAGGATCGGAATTCGGGTTTGCACCGTTCGTTTCTTGAGCAAATGATACAGACATAACTAAATGTTTTGAAGGCCGTAAAATTTAAATCCGATCATGGGGATTAAATGCGTTTGCCCATACACATACCGGCCATTGCTCCCAGTGGATACTGTATCCCAGGGAACGATGGCCGGTAAGAGTGTGTGCGAACGTTTGTACCACATGATACCTTATGTAAATAACAACTGTCGGCTCGTATCCGTCAGGACAGCCGTTGGTGAACAAAATATTATCGGTCGTTGTCACCGTAGCCCATACAGGCAGCGTAGGTCTGAAGCTCTTCTTTGAGCATGTGCCTTGCGCGGTGCAGGCGGGAACGTACAGTACCCACCGGCACGTTGAGGATAGCTGCGATTTCCTCATAGGAGAAATCCTCGATATCGCTCAGAATAATCACAACGCGATGAGCAGTGTTGAGGGAATTCACAGCACGGGTGACCTCATCTCCCAGGCTTTGATGGACACGGCTTTCCTGGGGGTCAAAATAACTTCCCGATGCCGACTCTGCCTTGTCCTGCAATGAAAATACATCGTCAACGCTCACCAGATCGGGCTGTCGTGTACGCTTTCGGTAAACGTTGATGAAGGTGTTTTTCAATATCCTGAACAACCATGCCTTGGCATTGGTGCCTTTGTGGTACTGATCTATGGCCTGGTATGCCTTCAGATAGGTCTCCTGGGCGAGATCAGCTGCATCTTCCCGGTCGCGGCAAAGGTACAACGCAAAGTTATACACGTTGTCCAGTAAGGGGAGCAATTCCATTTCGAAAATGCGATCCAATTCAATTTTACTTTGACTGGATAGCTGGCCTGTCATGTTCATGATGTTGGGCATAAAATTAGGGTTCGGTACCGGCAGTGGCAACAACATTGGATTTGCCAATACCGATAGATGTATTTCAAGCCAACCACCTGGAATTTAAAAAAGTTCCATGCTGGCAAAAATATTTTCCGCTCCTGGGTATCGTGCCTGCAATCAAAGTAAAAACTGCCGGGGCGGGTGGATGATATCGGGTGTCGGGCGGGGCGTATCGGGGAAATTCACCACCGCGAGCTGCGGGAGTTCGCGTTCAAACCATTGCAGGGGGGCCTGGGTTTTGTCCCCGGTACGGGTATCGCATTTGAAAAACAGGTAGTAGAGCTGGAGGAAATTTTCCACCCGTTCCAACAGGGCATTTAGCCTGATCCGTCCTGGAACAGCCTCCCGGTAAAGGAATTCCATACGCCATGCATAATATGCCTCATCGTGGAGTTCTATGATCTCCAGTACAGTAGGGTCGCTGGTATAACGCTCGATGAACTGCCGCGCGAGGACGCTGTGATGCCGCGACCAATCCCGGGGGGTCCCCCTCGATTCTTTGTGCTTGAATGAATCATGTACAAAAGCAGCCAGCCGGAGCTGTTCGCGCTCAGTGCCCTGTACCCCGATCTGATTGATATTATCCAGCACTTCCAGAATGTGCTTATAGATTTCCCCTTCGGGATGGCCATAACGCGGCAGGCCCCAACTCAGCCCCTCGGTGAATTCAGGATCATGGAGCAGTATGTTTTCCAGCTCCGTTTCCGGCTGCAATACTTCCAGGTAATTGACCGGACCGCCGATATTTGGTACAATATGCAACATCGGGATTTTCCCCTGATTGAAGATATGACAATATCCCCCCCAACTCAACCCTTCGCCTAAAATTCCCTGTTAATTTCGTGTTAAATTAAAAATGAAATTATAACAATGAACGAGGTTTCTGGGTTTGTATTTTGTTCAATAACTTACATTCAGCGTGCTGGATCCGCTGTCTTTCCAAAGGAATGCCCTTCAATCGGGAATATCCTGAGGAGGGGCTGGGCTGTTTTAGGCACGCGTTCCGTTGGCCCCTCAGGCGGGGATACGCACAACAGGCTGAATTTTTTAACCATTTAATCAATAAAAAGCTCTATGAAGCAGTGGATTAGTTTAGTTTTCGCTGGCATGCTCGGAGGGCTTGTTACTTTTGCCGGTACGCAATGGTTAGCCCCCGAAAAATTGGAAAATGACCAATCCTCTATGGTCGCCCGTGCAGTCAACTGGTCGCCGCCTGCTGCGGCTGTACCGACTTTCGATTTCTCGGAAGCAGCAGATCGCACGGTACCCTCTGTCGTTTCGATTAAGGTTACAGCTAAGCCGGAGGTCTCAAGGGGTAGAGGAGACCTGCAGTTCTGGAGTCCTTTCGAAGAATTTTTTGGCAGGTCAATGCCGCGTGAAGGGGCCGGATCTGGGGTAATTTATTCGGCGGATGGCTATATCCTTACCAACAACCACGTGGTCGAATCTGCCGATCAGATCGAAGTCGTGCTTTTCGACAAACGCAAGTTCAATGCGACTATCATCGGTACAGACCCCAAGACAGACCTCGCCGTGATTAAAATCGAATCCAATGACCTCCCGGTCATCGGTATGGGGGATTCAGATGCGGCAAAAGTGGGGCAGTGGGTTCTCGCTGTTGGCAACCCCTTTGACCTTGCCTCGACCGTCACGGCAGGAATTATCAGTGCTAAAGGGCGCAATATTGATTTGCTCGGGAAGGGTGCAATCGAGTCTTTCATCCAGACAGATGCCGCTGTTAACCCCGGCAATAGTGGTGGTGCGCTCGTGGATGCCACAGGCCTGCTCGTCGGGATCAATTCCGCAATTGCCACGCGTACCGGTAGCTTCGCAGGTTATAGCTTCGCTATCCCGATTAATCTGGCCCGGCGTATCGCCGATGACATTATCGCACACGGTAGCTACCAACGCGCTTTCCTCGGGATATCTATTTCAGACCTCGATGGCAAGTACGCCCAGGAACTCGGCGTTGACCACCTCTCCCAAGGGGTAGTGGTCGAAGAATTACTCGACGGGGGCTCGGCTCAGTATGCAGGTATCTTACCAAAAGATGTTATTACTGAAGTGGACGGAAAAACAATCAAATCCGTCGCAGAGCTCCAGGAAGTGGTCGGACGGGCCAGGGTGAACGATATCCTGAATCTCACCCTGTTCCGGAAAGGAAAGAGAATGGAGCTGCCGGTTCGGCTTAGAAAAGGGAATTCCTGAGCCTGATGCAAGGATAAAGTTGAAAAAGAAATAATTCTTTTGGGTGTCGCATAAATATTGAACGAACACTATTTTCATTGATTTTGCGAAGCAAAATCAATGAAAATAGTGTTCGTTCAATATATTATTTGGCCGCGCAAGCCGCAAAATGAGGCGCCGGAGGCTTTTTACAAAAGCCTGGTATTAACAGGCTTCCGGGGGCGTTATAAAGTACACTTTTGAAGCTCCTTTCAAACTTCATTTAAACCCTGATATCATGCCACTAAACCTCAACACGCTGGGCAAAGACTTGCTCAATCTTTTTTTTCCCAGACTTTGCCCTGCATGTGGTGCGGCGGGTCTTCCGGATAGCCTGGAATTCTGTCTGCAGTGCCAGGTACACCTGCCTTATACCAATTACCACCTGCTGGACGAAAATCCATTTACGGTGCGCTTCTGGGGGCGATTGCCGATCGTACATGGCGCTGCTATGATGACCTTCACCAAGGGTGGGCGTGTGCAGCGCTTGCTACATGCCATAAAATATAAAAACCGCAAAGACCTGGCGCTGTACCTTGGGCGTTCCTATGGACAGTCCCTGCTGCAGGCCACTGTTTATCAAAAAACAGACCTTATCCTACCCGTGCCATTACATCCCCGGCGTTTGCGCGAACGTGGCTACAACCAAAGTGCATTTTTTGCACAGGGGCTTTCTGTTGCGATGGGTGTGCCATGGTCGGAAAAGTACCTGCTCAGAGATGCTTACACCCTTACCCAGACACAAAAATCCAGGATCGAACGCTTTTCTAATGTGGACGGTGCATTCAGCCTTCAGCATACCGGCCACCTTGCAGGCAAACAAATATTGCTCGTGGACGATGTGCTCACCACTGGTGCTACCCTGGAAGCATGTGGTAACCTGCTCCTGAAAGTGCCGGGCGTACAGCTTTCCTTCGCCACAATTGCGATTGCAAATAGCTGAAACCAGGGCCCAAAGGCACTAATGTGTCTATACCGGATGAACTTTTTCCCAGGGATTGCATTAGACTTGTTGTAACGGGATTTTTGCGGGCTCAAGATGATTCTTCGCCCACGCGATACTTTTTTTCGGATGCCCAGCCAGGCGATGTTCTCTGAAAAAGCCCTCGTTTGGATCAACGACAGCGCATTTTCTCACCGTGCCTGCCCGCTGCAGCAAGCCTGTTTCCGTTACGTTTTTCGTTATGACCAATCGGGACGGCTGTTTAAGCCAATACAAGGAGGATGATGGAAATGATCGTAGAAATAAAACAGTTGAGTAAATCTTTTGGCAACCTCAAAGCGGTGGATTGTCTCGACCTGCAGGTTGCCCCCAGGGAAGTATTTGGCCTGCTTGGTCCGAACGGTGCGGGAAAGAGTACGACCCTTCGTATGCTGCTCTCCCTTATCCGTCCTGATGAGGGGTCAATAAAGGTGTTTGGGCTGGATCTCTCTACCGAGCGCCGCAAGGTTTTGCAGCAAATCGGCTGCATTATTGAAAAGCCGGATTTTTATCTGTATATGAGCGGGCTGGATAACCTCAGGGTTTTTGGTGCCCTCAGCCATACCCCACAGCTCCGTCAGAGAATTGACGAAATGCTTGAACTGGTTGGTTTAAAAGGCAGGGAAAAGGACCTGGTGAAAACTTATTCCCACGGCATGAAGCAGCGCCTTGGGCTTGCACAGGCCCTGCTGCATGACCCCGGGCTGATCATTCTGGACGAGCCTACGACGGGCCTGGACCCCCAGGGGATTATCGAACTGCGCAACCTAATCCTACACCTTAAAAACGATTTAGGCAAAACAGTCATCCTGTCTTCCCATATCCTGAGCGAGATCGAAATGATTGCCGACCGGATGGCGATTATCAATAACGGGAAGGCTGTAGTCCAGGGCCGGGTACGCGAATTATTGACGGAGGAGTCGCTCAATATGCGGATACAAACCGATGACATCCCGCGTGCCCTGGCCGTCCTTCGGACGATATCTTTTCAGGGTGCGGGCGGGGATCGCGATGGCGGGTGGATTTCGCTGGAATGTACAAGAGAAGACGTTCCTAAAGTCGTCCATACCCTAAGTGTGGCAGGAGTGAACATTTTTGGCGTTCAGGCAACCCGGAGTCTGGAGGACTTTTTCCTGCGTATTACCGCCGCTTCAGAAAACAGTGTTCGAAACATCCATTAACCAGCCCGTCCCATGCTGAAACTACTTCATGCTGAGTTACTTAAAATAGTGGTCAAGCCACGAAGCTATATCGGCTTCGCGGCAATTACGGTAATCGTCCTGCTGATCGAGTTTGCTTTATGGCTGGACGGGCAGAGTTACCTGCAGTTCATCC
Organism: Lewinellaceae bacterium; assembly: GCA_040382095.1. Taxonomy (GTDB): domain Bacteria; phylum Bacteroidota; class Bacteroidia; order Chitinophagales; family Saprospiraceae; genus JADJPL01. The sequence continues at coordinate 1,763 of JBEIGB010000069.1, read as the reverse complement.
TGCAAACCCTGGAACAATCCTTTGACGTACAAGGGAATATCCTGAATGGAAACCTGGTGGCTTTCATCATCCTTCAGACACTGATTGTGCAAATGCCTTTACTGGTCGCCCTGATTTCCGGTGACCTCGTCAGTGGGGAAGCGGCGATGGGTACTATCCGGCTATTGCTCACAAAACCTTTTACAAGGGGCGAGATCCTCTGGGCCAAGTTCTTCGCAGCTTCAATATATGTATTCCTGCTTATCCTCTGGCTAGGTCTCCTGGCCCTGGGTATCGGGCTGCTGGTTTTTGGCCCGGGGGATTTAACTGTGCTCAAGAGCGACGAGTTGATCATCGTACGCGCGGGGGATACCCTCTGGCGCTTTTTTGCCGCTTTTGGCATTGCGTTTCTTTCACTTTCGGTCGTATCCGCTTTTTCCCTGATGTTGTCCTGTTTTACGGATAATTCTATCGGGCCAATCATTACCGCAATGGCGGTCATCATTTTGTTTACGATTATCGGTACACTCGAAGTACCGCTGTTCGACCTTATCAAACCCTTCCTCTTCACTACACACATGATTGTCTGGAGAAACGTATTCGAGCATCCGCTGGACTGGCCGCTGATCCGAAATTCTTCGGCTATCCTGCTCCTGCACATCGCCGTTTTTTTGTCGGTGGCTTTCTACTATTTTAAACGAAAAGATATCTATAACTGATGATACGCTGTATATTGATTGTGATGTGTACGTTATGCCTGCATACACTTTCCGGGCAAGCCTCCCCCAAGCGTCTGATCCAGGAGGTGAACCGAAAATTCGCGGCAGTAAAGGATTATTCCGCTGTGTTGAATATGCGTTTTGATATCCCCTCGGTGCGGATGGAGCCCGTACAGGGAAAAGTATTCTATAAACAGCCCGATAAATTCCGTATCCGGGCGGAAGGTATCTTGTTCATGCCGCGCCAGAATCCTTATTTCACCTTGCAAAGTATCCGGGATACGAATGCTTATACGGCTATTTTTGCCGGAGAGGAAGTAATTGCGGGGGCCAGGGCTGCTGTCGTGAATGTAATCCCCTATGATGCCGGTGGTGAGCTTATCCTTGCCCGGCTTTGGATTGACGCTTCCAAAAAGCTGATCCTGAAGTCGCAGTTGACTACAAAATCGAATGGTACGATCGGCGTGGAATACGTTTACGGCACCGCCCAGAATTTCGCCCTGCCCGATAAGATGATTTTTTCGATTGACGTTGCCCGGTTCAAGATTCCGAAGGCAGTGGCTGTAGATATCAATTCCAAAACGAACGTGCAGAAATCACCGCCTAAAGGAACAGGCACCATCGAACTCTTCTTCAGCGCCTATAAACTCAACCAGCAACTCAGTGATGAGGTATTTCGGGCAGAATAAGTACCTGTGCGAAGACTCCGCCTGCCGCCTGTTTCCCGCCCCCGGGGTCGTGCAATAAGGCACTTTTGCACCAAAGGGAACGGGCATAGCCAAAGTAATATTTGGAATGAACGCCCTTTCGCCACAGCAGGAGCCAGAATACGTTTCACATCGTCTTACATCTATTGGACAGCCTCAACGTAATATGCTCTGCCATAGGTAGTAATATCATAATCCCCTCCTGATCAGTTGCTGACAGATAACTGTACCGACCATATTGGCCCCTTACCTGTCTGGGAATACGAAGGGGATAAACGGATTTCAATGCTCAGGCCCCTGCACCGGGGGTCCATATCACCGGAGTAGTCAAATGTAGTGAATACCGTAATCCGGCTGC
>JBEIGB010000068.1:0-19539 GCA_040382095.1 Lewinellaceae bacterium | reverse complement strand
CGTCCCCCGTCAACCGTCCCCCGTCAACCGTCCCCCGTCAAAAACTCCCCATAAAGCCCTTCTTCAATTTCTATCATCCCTGTCTCCATGGCTTGTTTTTCCTGCAGGTCACCGCGTTCGCCGGGCAGGAAGATGTGTTCGACGCCATCAAGTTTATCAGCATTCCTTACCCGGTCTGCAAGTTGGGAAGTTTGGGCGAGGAAGTCCTCCCGGTCGGTGAGTAGTCCGGGATCTATAATAAATAACAGATTGCCCCAGTCGCCGCTACCGATCCCACAGAAAGTGGCACCCACCAGGGGACCTGTGAGCATTTCCACCATTAGGGAAAGGCCAAAACCTTTATGGCCACTGAAAGTACCTCCAAACGGCCGTATGGCGCCTTCCAGGGCTTGTGCGGGATCGGTCGTCGGCTGTCCGTGTTTATCAAAAGCGACGTGATCTGGAATTTCCCTACCGGCGAGCAGCGCTTCTTTGATACCAAACCAGGCCATAGAAGAGGTGGACATATCGAGTACCACGGGTGCCGGGCGGGCTGGAATCCCAATAGCGATCGGGTTGGTCCCGAATAAGGGCTCGGAAGAACCCCAGGGTGCCACCATGGGGTAAGAGCCAGAAAAAACCCAGCCGATGAAACCTCGGCGGGCGATATACCGCGCAAAATATCCGATGGCCCCGCTCGGAGAGGCAGTGTTGCGCGTACCCAGGATAGCAAACCCTGTTTTTGCCGCTTTTTCAAGTACCTGATCCATCCCTTTGTGTACCACCACCATGCCAAGGTTGTGGTTGCCATCCAGGAGCAGCGATAAAGGCGTTTCTTTCAAAATCCCGATAGGACCTGCACGATGGTCTTTCGGCATCCCCTTACCGGTAAGTTTGACAATCCCCTGGTTATTGCCCCGCATTTGGGCGTACATTAAGATGTCGGCGATGACCGGGATTTCGGAGGAGTCATAACCACTATTCGCAAGCACGCGTTCGACCTGCCTACGGAGTTCGGAGAGGATAACCTGCATATATTTATTATTCCGGATTTCCTACCCCAAATACAGGAGTAAATTCATAATCTCTGAAATTGACCGGCGTGACGCCGGAAACCCCTTGTTCCGCCATATAAACCCCGTAGATGGTATGTACGGCGGCCATGGTGAGTTTATTATGAGTAACGATGATAAACTGGGAATCTTTGGAAAATTTCTGGATGATACGGTTGAACTTAGAGATGTTGGCATCATCCAGTGGAGCGTCCACTTCATCGAAGATGCAGAAGGGGGCAGGTTTGAGCAGGTATAGAGCAAAGAGCAGGGCGATAGCAGTGAGGGTTTTCTCCCCTCCCGAAAGCTGGCTGATTGTCTGGGGGCGTTTTCCTTTGGGTTTGGCGACGATTTCGATTTTTGACTCAAGTGGGTTTTCAGGATTGAGCAGGATCAGGTCGCAATTATCGCTGTCGGTAAACAGACTTCGGAAAACATCGATAAAATAAATTCTTACCTGATCGAAAGCGCTCAGGAACTGTGCGGTGGCTGTTTCTTCGATCTCCTGCATTGTTTTTTCGAGCGAGACCTTTGCCTGGAGGATATCGTCCCGTTGGCCGGATATCGAATCGAAGCGGATTTTCATTTCATCGTAGGCTTCTACCGCCATTGGGTTGATTTCGCCATACTGATCCAGTTTTTTCCTGATCCCGTCCACTTCGGCCTGTAGCTGCTCTGCGGGAAGGTCCGTTTCGGGTTCCTGTTGGAGGATATCGTTGATTCCTACTTCAAATTCGATGCGGAGTCGCTGTGCAATACTGCTGATTTCAAATTTTACGTCGTTAAACTTATCTTTGAGGACGTTGATCGCGGTCTGTAGTTCCTGTGCCTGCCGGTTATTTTTGCGGAGTTGGTCTTCCATTTCGGCGATGCCGCTCCTTGCCTGGAAATAGGTTTGTTCTGCTGCCGAGAGTGCGCCTTCTTTTGCTTTCCGGTCGGCGTATCCCAATTGCAGGTTTTTTTCCAGGGTCTCTATTTCATCGAAAATACGGCCCAGCTCCTGGTTATTCGACTCGATATTCTTCTGCCCGTTCTCCAGCGTTGCCTGTGCCTCCGAGTACTGTTTTTCCCGAAACGCCAGTTCGCGCTGCAGGGCGGCTACTTTGTTTTGATGGCGGATAAACTGGATATTTTTCTCATTGAACGCCGAGGATGCCTGGCTGAGGGTTTCTGCAATTTCCCGGTAGCGCTCGTCCGTCTGGCTGATTTTCGCTTTAGCCGCTTCGAGTGCTTCCAGACGGGAGAGCAGCCCCTCTTCGATATTGGATACCCCTGACTGGAGCATTCCGATTGCAGCCTGGAGCGCTTTGCGCTTTTCTGCCACTTCGGCAATGAGGTTTTCGAAGTTTTTATAACTAGTCTCCAGGGCAACCTTTTCTTTTACAAACTTGTTGAGCCGTTCCCTTTCCTGCTGGATCAACGGGGCTTTTGCCTGGTTTTTCAGCACTTTGATGCGCTCCATTACCTGGGCAGCCTGGCTGGAATCGTTCTGCTCTGCTTTAACGAGGCGCTGAATAGCTTTTTCCAGTACCTCGAGATTTTTCTTGCGGCCGATTTTTTTTCCTTCAAAAAGCCCTACAGAACCACCCGAGAGCGCATACCGGCTTTTGACCATGGCACCGCTGCGGGAAATGATTGTATAATCCCCATCGGGCAGGCCCTTACCCGCATCCTCAGATTCACTGATGAGTACATTCTGAAGGAGGAAGCTGCACAAGTTGACGTAAGCGGCGTCGGTTTGGACGAGGTCAACGGCGCGAAGGGCACCAGGGAGCAGGGTCATCGGCGGGCGATAATCGCGGAAAGCCTCAAGGACGAAGAAATTGGCCTTTCCCTGCTGGCTTCGGCTGAGCAACTGGACTGCCTGGTAGGCGTCCTCGAGGCTTTCCACCACATAAAAATTCAGGTAAGGCTCCAGGAAATTTTCGATTGCGACACGATATTCCTTGTCCACGTAAATCAGGTCTGAAAAAAGGAAGGCCCGTTTTTTCCACTCTTTCTGGTTGCTAAGAAAGCGGATACTTTCTGGAAAGCCCTCCAGGTTTTCGACCATGCTCCTGGTCAGTTTGAATTCATTTTGCTGCGCATCGAGTTCTCGCCGGGTTCTGGAGAGTTGTTTTTCAAGGCTTTCGTATTCGGCTTCAGAGAGTCGAAGCGATTCGAGGCGTTGTTGTTCTTCGGCTTCCAGCCCTTCGATCACCTTAAGTACTTCCGCCTCTTTTTCTGCCCAGGCATCCATCTGGGTTTTGATATGGGTAACGGCGCTGCGGCGTTGTTCCAGTTCGTCTTCCCGTTGGTCGAGTTCCTTCTGGAGGTTTGCAATCTGGTTGCTGTCCACCGCTTTCTGCTTTTCGAGTTCGAAGAGTGCCTTTTCCGCGAATTGCTGCTCCTGGGCCACGGTATCAAGGGAGGACTTCATCGCACCGTGGGTTTCCCTGACTTTGGCGAGTGCTGCTTCGGCATCCACGAGCTCCTGTTCGAGACGGGCTTCGACCCGTTTTTCGAGATTGCATTCCCCGCGGTAATATTCGATTTCTTCCTGTAGTTGCTGAAGCCTCACCCCGGCATTTTTTCTTTCTTCCCCGATCCGCACAAGGGCCTGCTCAATAAATTGTTGTTTTTGTCGCAGGATATTCCGGTCGTTTTCCATGCCCCGGATCTGACCGGTAAGCGCGTTCAGTTCGCGTTGCTTATCGGAGAGGTCTTTTTCCTTATCCAGGTGTTTTTTCTGCTCCTGTTGAATTTGGGATTCCAATTGTCTCGACTGGACATCCAGCTGGCGGTACCGGTCTTGTTCCTGCTCGATCTGCTGTTGCAGGGTTTTATGGCTATCTTTGAGGGAGGCTACCTTGAGCAGGGCAAGATCAATACTCGATTTTTTGTACTGTGCGCGGAGTTCAAAATACCTTCTTGCCCTTTTTGCCTGTTTTTCGAGCGTTTTTAAATTATTCCCGATTTCGTGCAGAAGGTCTTGTATCCTTTCCAGATCTTCCGTGGCACTTTTGAGTTTGCTCAGGGTCTCGCGTTTGCGTAGCTTGTACTTGGCCACTCCTGCGGCTTGTTCAAACATCCGCCTCCTGGCATCTTCCTTATCTTCGAGGATATCGTCCACCATACCGAGCGCGATGATGGCATAGGAATTGGAGCCGATACCGGTATCCAGGAACAGCGAGGTGATATCGCGCAGCCGGCAAGGCACGCCGTTGAGCCGGTACTCGCTCTCCCCCGTGCGGTAGAGCAGCCGGCTGATTGTGACGGAATTGAAATCGGTGGGCAGGAGATTCCTGGTATTTTCGAAAGTCAGCGAAACCTGGGCAAGGCCTGCCGCCTTGCGTTTGCGGGCACCGTTAAAAATCACGCTCAGCATCTGGTCGAGCCTGAGCTCCCGGCTGCTCTGCTCACCGAGTACCCAGCGGATGGCATCCACAATATTGGATTTGCCGGAGCCATTGGGGCCAACAATCCCGATGACATCCTCGTTGAAGTGGATGACCGTCTGGTCAGCAAAACTTTTGAAGCCTTTTATTTCGATGCTTTTCAACCTCATAGCCTGCAAATGTAAAAATAAACGCTATCTTTACCAAGACGGCGGCTGGCCATTTTGGAAATACGTGCCGCTTTCCCATAAGGCTAATTCAATTGCTTCGAATTTACGCGCATCATGAAAAGGTCGGAACAACTCCGTGCGTTGGCCGAAACACCGTTTTGGGACCTGGTGATCATCGGAGGCGGGGCCACAGGGCTCGGTGCAGCCCTGGATGCGGCAACACGCGGTTACAAAACCCTGCTCCTCGAACGTGCAGATTTTGGGAAAGGGACTTCCAGCAGGTCAACAAAGCTCATCCACGGAGGTGTCCGCTATCTGGAACAAGGCAATCTGAAGCTGGTCATCTCCGCCCTCCAGGAACGTTGGTTTTTTTTAAAAAATATCCCCTCCCTCTCCCACCGGCTCCCTTTTATCCTGCCGGTTTATAAACGATGGAAACTCTGGTACTACTGGATCGGTCTGAAACTATACGAATTTCTTTCCGGGAAAAGACGGCTTGGGGAAACCATCCTCCTCAGCCGTGAAGAAGTTATCCATCGACTACCCACGATCAACAGCCAAAACCTGGTCGGCGGGGTGACCTATTTCGACGGACAATTTGACGACAGCGGCGTCTGTATCGCATTGGCAGCTACCGCCGCCGGGCATGGCGCTGTACTGCTCAATTACGTTGAGGTGCGGGCTTTCGAATACAGCCAAGGCAAAATCTGCGGGCTCACAGCTTTCGATATCCATAGCAATATAACTTTTCATGTCAGGACCAAAGGAATAATCAATGCCACCGGTGTCTTCGCCGACAACGTCATGGCTATGGACAATCCCGGTCACCGCCCGGTAATTACCGCTTCCCAGGGTACGCATATCGTCGCCGATGCAGCGTTTTTCCCGGGTAGCCATGCGATGATTATTCCAAAGACCAGTGACGGAAGGGTGCTCTTTGCCGTCCCCTGGATGGGTAAAGCCCTGATTGGCACAACCGATAACGCAATTGACCGACCGCACGAAGCACCGGAACCGACCGAACAGGAAATCGCTTTTATCCTCCAAAATTTCAACCAATATGCCACCAGGCCGATCCAACGGAAAGATGTCCAGGCTTCTTTCGCAGGCCTGCGCCCACTCGTCCGGCGGCAAGGAGCGGCTTCGAGCGCCAATCTGCTCAGGGATCACGCCATCCTGCGCTCCCCCTCCGGCCTGGTGACGATTACCGGGGGTAAATGGACAACTTACCGCAAAATGGCCGAAGATGCCGTCGCGACCGCAGTGAAAACTGCCGGCCTGCAACCACAGAAGTCCCACACAAAACACTTGATCGTAGCCCGTCCGCTACTCCCCCAAGATTTATTGCCCGCAGCCACTACCCTACTGCACCCGTCCTACCCATTTTCCGAAGCCGATATCCGGCACGCAGTGCGCAATGAAATGGCATTGACCCTGGAGGATGTCCTCGCCCGCCGCATCCGCCTCCTGTACCTCGATACCGCAGCGGCGCGTTCGGTAGCAGGCCGTGTGGCGGCAATTATGCGCGAAGAATTAGAAGAAACCGGCGATTGGGAAAAAAAAGCACTGGAACAATGCTATGCACAGCAAGGCTGGACCGAAATTTACCACGACAAAGCCGACGACCGCAATCTGGATTTTTATCAGGTAACACCAAAACCATAATGCTTATGACACCATTTACCGCCGAACTGGTCGGCACCGCAATTCTTATCCTGCTCGGCAACGGGGTCGTTGCCAATGTCGCGCTGAAAAATACCAATGGAAACAATGGAGGCTGGATTGTGATTACCTTCGGATGGGCCATGGCTGTTTTTGTGGGCGTTTTTATCACGGCTGCTGCAAGTGGCGCCCACCTGAACCCCGCCGTGACCCTCGCCCTGGCACTTGCCGGAAAATTCGACTGGGCAGCAGTCCCCGGATATATGGCCGCCCAGCTCCTCGGCGCAATGGCTGGTGCCGCCCTGGTATGGCTCGCTTATAAAAAACATTACGATGAAACAGACGATGCGTCCTCCGTCAAAGGGACTTTCTGTACAGCGCCGGCAATCCCCCACCGGATGTATAATCTACTGACGGAAGCCATCGGTACGTTTGTACTGGTATTCGGTGTGTTGCTGATCGCCGCACCGGATTCAAGCCTCGGTGCACTCGATGCCCTGCCGGTAGGGCTCCTCGTCCTGGGGATAGGTCTTAGCCTGGGTGGCCCTACAGGCTATGCAATCAACCCGGCAAGGGATCTTGGCCCCCGTATCATGCACGCCCTGCTCCCTATCCGCAGCAAACGCGGAAGCGACTGGCCTTACGCCTGGATCCCGGTTGCAGGTCCTTTTGCAGGGGCAGCACTGGCCGCAATACTCTATAATTTCTTTAATTCTCAGGGATAAAGATTGAATAGAACCTTACCTCAAATAATTATATGAATTGATCCGCTTTTTTTCGATTTTGCCCCCCGAAACCGAAATAAGCGGATCAATTTAAAAAAATATGCGGAAATTGAGGATTGTATTCATGGGGACCCCGGAGTTTGCAGTGCCTTCCCTTCAGATTCTACTCGACCATGGTTATGAAATTGCTGGAGTAGTCACGGCTACGGATAAGCCGGGCGGCCGGGGGCGGTCGGCAATGACCCTTTCCCCTGTAAAACGCTTCGCCGTCGAAAGGGGGCTCGAAGTCCTGCAACCCGAAAAACTCCGTGACCCGGGTTTTCAGAATGCTCTGCAGGCACTCGATGCCAACTTGTTCGTAGTCGTTGCGTTCCGGATGCTGCCCCAATCCGTCTGGCAGATGCCCGCTTATGGTACATTCAACCTCCACGGCTCCCTGCTGCCGCAATACCGGGGCGCTGCCCCCATCAACTGGGCCATTATCCGCGGCGAAACCAAAACCGGGGTTACTTCTTTTTTCCTCAACGAAGAAATTGATACAGGAAACGTCATCTTTCAGGAACCCATAGATATCCTGCCCGATGAAACTGCAGGCGAACTCCACGACCGGATGATGTATCTCGGCGCCGCTGTCGTCCTGAAAACCGTCCGCGCTATTGAAAGCGGTACTCCTGCAATCCACCCACAGGAGGATAAAGCCGCTACCCAGGCACCCAAAATATTTCACGACACGTGCAGTATTGATTTTGCGAAAAGTACGCAGGAAGTCCATAATTTCATCCGCGGTCTTAGCCCAATCCCCGGTGCATTTACCCACCTCGACGACCATACACTTAAAATCCTGCGCAGCGCTATGGAAATTGCCCCTCACCCCTACCCTCCCGGCCATTTTTTTACTGATAAAAAAAACCTGCTCAAAGTCAGTACGTTAGATGGCTTTATTCACCTAATAGAAATCCAGATGGAGGGCCGGCGCCGCATGCACGTAAAAGATTTTTTGAATGGTTTTTCTTTTCAAAAATTTCCTGGTGTGAAAATTATATCTGAGTAAAAAATAATGTTAAAAAGGTAGTAATACTGCAACGATTTATTCCATAACTTGCCCAAAAAATAAAGCTCATGGCAGAACAGTACGCCAGCATGCGCAACCTGCGCTTCTTACTCTACGAAGTTTTCGGCGCAGACCAGCTCCACACGTCCTCATATTACGAAGGTTATGACCGCGAAGCCTTCGATTTGGCGCTGGACGCGGCAAAACAAATCAGCGACCGCTACCTCTTTCCCAGTTACCGGATTATGGACAAGGAAAAGGCACGCTACGAAAACGGGAAAGTTATTACGCACCCGCTAATGCGCCCTGCGATCAAAGCAATTGCCGAAAGCGGATGGATTTCGGCACACCATCCTTACCATGAAGGGGGGCAGCAGATGCCCGTTAGCCTTCTAAATGCCTCCAGCTTCCTGTTTTACTGTTCCAACGCCAACCTGGCCAGCCATCCGTTCCTGACCTCCGGTGCGGCCAATCTCATCATGGCCTTCGGCAGTGAGGAGCTGAAAGCAACATATCTGCCGGAGATGTTTGCAGGTAACTGGCAGGGTACTATGGCCCTGACCGAGCCGCAGGCGGGAAGTTCGCTCTCCGATATCGTCACCCAGGCAGTGCCGACAGCTGATGGCGCTTATGCCGTGAAAGGGCAAAAAATTTATATTTCCGGTGGCGACCACAGCGCTGCCGACAATTTCGTCCATCTGCTCCTTGCCCGTATTCAGGGTGCGCCGGCAGGCACCAAAGGAATTTCGCTCTTTGTGGTGCCTAAATTCCGGCCAGAAAACGGGACCCTGGTGGACAACCACGTGACGACAGCAGGGATCTATGGAAAGATGGGCCAAAAAGGCTATGTGGCGGCACACCTCATGCTGGGCGAGCAGGGAGAAACAAAAGCTTTCCTCGTCGGCGAAGCCAATCGCGGCCTCCCGTATATGTTTCAAATGATGAACGAAGCCCGCATCAGTACTGGGTTGATGGCAACAGGTACCGCCACTGCTGCATACTATGCTTCGCTCCAGTATGCCAACGAGCGTTCACAAGGCCGCCATCCCTCCAATAAAGACCTTACCCAGCCACCGGTGCGGATTATCGAGCACGCCGATGTGCGCAGGATGCTGTTATTTCAAAAAGCCATTGTCGAAGGAAGTATCAGCCTGCTGATGCAGTGCAGCTACTATGCCGACCTGATGAAGACCTGTGATCCCGCGCAGGCTAAAAACTATCACATACTCCTTGAACTGCTCACCCCCGTCGCAAAAACTTATCCGGCAGAAATGGGTACCCAGGCCGTCAGCCAGGGCATGCAGGTGCTCGGCGGTGCCGGCTACACGGATGATTTCCCGCTGGAACAATACTACCGGGACATACGCATCAACTGCATTTACGAAGGGACCACGGGCATACACGGCCTGGATTTGCTGGGCAGAAAGGTCATGATGGAGAATGGCAAAGCGATGACCCTGCTGATGCAGGAGGTTAAAACAGTTATCGAAAAGGCGATGGGCAGATCGGAACTGCGCAGTTATGCAGAAACATTATCTCAACGGGTAGCTGCCCTGCACCAGACCACACTACACCTCATCCAACTGGCGATGACACAAAATGCTGAAGTTTTCCTCGCAGATGCAACGCTGTACCTCGAATTTTTTGGAACGGTGGTAATAGGCTGGCAGTGGCTAAACCAAGGGCTCTCATTACCGGAAAATGTCAGTAACCTGCCCGAAGGACCGGAAAAAGATTTCTACGTAGGTAAGCTCCATACGCTGGGCTATTATTTCGAATACGAGCTGCCTAAAACCCTGGCCCTGGAAATCCGGCTCAAAAGCGAAAACCGTGTTACGCTGGAAACGACTGCACAATTCATTAACTGACGCTTTTAAATTTGCGCATGGTACACATCCTCGATCTGAATTTTCAACAACTTCCCCATACGATTGCCGCCTTTCTCCTGCTAACTGACCAGGGGCCTGCACTTATCGAGACCGGGCCCCATTCTACTTTTCCGGAGCTTCGGCGGCAGCTCGCATTCCACGGCCTCGAACCTGCCGATATCCGGCACGTCTTTCTCAGTCATATCCATCTGGACCATGCAGGCGCTGCGTGGGCCCTCGCCGAAACCGGCGCCACGATATACGTCCATCCGTTCGGAGCCAGGCATCTCATGCAGCCGGAGCGCCTCCTCAATTCCGCAAGGCGCATATACCAGGATCAGATGGATGTATTGTGGGGGGATATGAAGGCGATTCCTGCTGAGCAAATCCGCACCACCGGTCACGAAGAAAGTATTGATCTCGGTAACGTCCGGTTGTGCTCCTGGCATACCCCCGGTCACGCCGTCCACCACATCGTCTGGCAACTTGGAGATGCCGCATTCACAGGCGATGTGGCCGGGGTACAAATCGGCAATGGCATCATCGCGCCCCCCTGTCCCCCACCCGATATCCATGTGGAAGACTGGCAGCAATCGCTTGGCCTGATCCGGCGGCTCCAGCTCAGCAAGCTCTATCTGACACATTTCGGAGCAATTACAAACGTATCCGCTCATCTCGATCAGCTCGAGGAGCGACTGTTGTCCTGGGCGGATTGGATGCTGCCTTATTTCGAAAAAGGTGCCGGGGCACAGGAAATTACCCCACTATTTCAGGAATTCGTACAGCAACAACTCCGGGAGGCAGGAGCGGATGAAATGGTAATCCGGCAGTACGAAGCCGCTAACCCTTCCTGGATGAGTGTCGAAGGGCTGTTGCGGTATTGGGCAAAAAAGAAGGCGGAAACCCAATAGGCCACCGATGGAATTTTAATTTGCAGGGATAAAGTGCCTGGCCGCCTCGATGAGCTTTTCCAGCAGGTGCAGCTCGGGAAGCGGGTTGTCGCCGGATTCTTCGACGCGCTCGAGCGGGCCAACTTGCTCGATGGCAGCAGACAAACCAATTTCCACCCGGGCAGGGTGGTTGAGGTAGCCGCAGGCAGCGAGGCTCAGGATGAACGCCGTAGCAAGAATAAACAGGCGGGAGGGGATTTTCTTTTTCATGCACCACAAATTTGTACAAAGTTAAGCAATTTCACCATCTGAATCAACTGATAATGACAACCGCAAAACACATAGGTTGCTTTTCGGAAGGTCAAAATGCATTTTTTTCCAACTGACCACCCTGTTTCCGCTTTTGCACCCCACACATTCAGCTTTCGGAATAACGCCCTGGTACTGCCGCTAATAATTCGCGGGTATAGGGATGCTCTGGCCGGGCAAGTATGGTCCGGGTATTCCCTGATTCAATAATTTTTCCCGCTTTCATCACGATGATCCTTTCACTCATGTATGCCACCGTAGCAAGATCATGGGAAATAAAAAGATAAGCAAGACCAAGTTCCTGCTGTAGATTTTTCAAAAGGTCAAGGACCATTGCCTGGATCGAAACATCCAGCGCGGTGACTGGCTCGTCGCAGACCAGTACCCGCGGCTGCAATACGAGGGCACGTGCGATACTTACCCGCTGACGTTGCCCGCCGGACAACTCATGTGGGTAGCGGTTCAGAAACTTATCCGATAAGCCGACTTTTTTCAACAAACCGAGTACCCTTTCTTCATGCTCTGCCCGCCCGAACTGTTTTTGATGTACCATCAGGGGTTCGATCAACGCCTCCCCTACCCTTTGTCGCGGGTTAAGCGCCGTGAATGGGTCCTGAAAAATTATCTGAAGCCCTTTTCGCAGCTTTTGCCATTCGGAAGGATCTGCACCAGCTATCTCCTTTCCCTGGAAAACCATTTTCCCGGTTTGTGCAGGCACCAAACCGAGTAATACCCGTGCCAGGGTACTTTTCCCTGAACCCGACTCCCCTACAATACCCAACGTCTCGCCGGGACATACGTCGAAAGACACCCCGTCCAGCGCCTGTAGCCAGGTAGCCTGCCTGAACATGCTGCGCGGACGGATACGAAAACCTGCACAGAGGCCTTCCACCTGCAGCAGCACGGAAGGGGCGGCCGCTTGCCGGCCGGGTGAAAAGGGCATCAACTCCCCGGAGGACGTTGGAAGGGATGGCCGGGAGGTAAGCAAAGAACGGGTATAAGGATGCGTTGGCGCATTAAACAGTTCACGCACAGGTTTGCCCTCCACGATTTTCCCTTCCTGCATCACCAGCACCCTGTCTGCCATCTCCCCGATAATGTCCAGGTCGTGAGAAATAAATAAAGCGGAAAGCCCAAGTTCGTTTTTAAGGTTTTTCAGCAGGTCGAGGATATGTCGCTGTACTGTAGTGTCGAGGGAGGTAGTGGGCTCATCGGCAATCAGCAGCCGGGGCCCGGAGCACAATGCAGAAGCGATCATAACCCGTTGTTTCTGCCCCCCGGACAGCTCGTGCGGATAGGAACGGAAAATCCGCTCTGGCTCCGGCAGGCCCACGCGGTCCAACCACTCCAATGCCGCATCCCGGACGGCCTTTCCCCTTAACATCCCATGCCGGACCAGCACCTCACAGATCTGGGAACCGCAGGTCATAACCGGGTTCAGTGCGGTACCCGGGTCTTGAAAAATATATGCAAGCTCCTTGCCCCGCAAGCGGGCAAATGATTCCTGACGGAAATTTTTCATCTCCACAGGGCCCGTTTCGAGCTGCCAGCAAAACGATTGGCAGTATGCCTCGGCAGTCGGGGGCAATAACCCGCCGAGCGCCAGCGCAGTGAGGGTTTTCCCACAACCCGACTCCCCCACAATCCCGAGAGTTTCACCGGGATATACTGCGAGGTCTATCCCCCTGAGGACTTCCTCACGGGTATCCCCGTTCCGGAAAAACACCTGAAGGCCTTGTACGGCGACCAGCGGTTTTTGATCATTCATTACAGTTGCCAATACCCTTGCATTTAGGAAAGCTTGTCCAGCCTGAGTGCGATCTGGTCAGGTTCGAGGTGTATGCTCAAATGCCGGAATTGTTCCAGCCACAAGGTAAATTTTTCTCCAAACAGAGATTTCCGCCAGCCCTGACCAAAAAGCGTTCGGGCGTAAGCCGGATCTTCCTGTATCTTTCTCAGGGCATTCCTTGGAAAAGCGAGATGCACGGATACCCCGTTGGCCAGGCAATGATGTTTTACAATAAGATACAACATTTCGATAAGCAGCTCTTCCCGCACATCTTCGACTTCTTCTTTTTGTATCCTTTGCAGAACGGCTTTTTCTTCCGGGGTAATTTCCCTGCGCGAAAATTCCTGGAATCTAGCCCAATGGTCGTGTATAATCTTCACCGGCACCCTGCGGTTGTCCAGCAATGCCTCTTTCCCCCCCTTAACCCCTTTCACTATATAACCGATGTACTTAGATGCCAGTACCATCTCACGGGAATGGTTCTTCCGCTCCGCCTCACGGCTCCTCCACTCGAGCAACCTGAGCATAAAGAGCTGTTCCGACCGGTTCAGGGACCTCACCATCTGATTGTTCAGAACTTCGTGGTGGGGGTCTTTTGCATAGTAGGATTCCTTTTCCAACACCTCACATTCCTCCCTGACCCAGTCGCTGCGTCCCAGTCGCTGCAGTTTATCCTGCAACAACTCCCAAAGCGGATGCAACGGTAGGATATCATAGACCGCATATTCCAACTGCTGCGGCTTGAACGGCCGGACTTCCCAATCCGTGACCGTATATCCTTTTTTCAACGGTGTCCGCAACTCCGTTTCCACCAGCCGCTTGAACGCTAAAGGATATTTATAGTGCAGGAAACCCGCAGCGATCTGCGTATCAAAAATATTGCGTGGCAGGATACCGAAGTGGCCGTACAGCAGCCGGTAATCATTTTCGCCGGCGTGGGTAATCTTCAGAATGGACGGGTCCTGGATCATCTCCAAAAGCGGGTCAATATTCCGAAGCGCGAGCGGATCAATGATATATGTCCCCATGCGGGTGGATACCTGTAAAAGGCAGAGGCTCGTCAAAAAGCGCTTTTCCCCCATGAACTCCGTATCGAAGCCCATCCACTCGGCATTTTTATTGATCTGCCAAAAATTATCCAGGCTTTCAGGGGTTTCGATGAGGGTGAAATGAGTGGAATCCATATCCTTTTATGTTGGATGTTTGCGGCGTTTGTAATTCCTTTTTCAGTTTTGTCTGCTTGCACAAAACAGCGCCCGCCCGGTAAACGTTGTAAATAGATATCACTGGTTGTATGGAGGGGTTCGGAGGGAAAAACAGCGGACGATTACCTGGCTGATACCTGCTCGAAATATCGCTTCCAGGGCACCTCGACCAGCGACAAATATAAGGAAAATTTCGGGGCTGTCCCGGAATTTGAAAAGATAAACCAAGTTACCATGAACTTACGCAAAATACTGCGCTTTGGTATCCCGGCCGCAGTACTCACGATTATAGCGCTATTGGCTTTAGCGCCATTTCTGTTCAAAGACCGGCTCATCGCAAAAACTAAGGATGCAATCAATGCCCACTTAAATGCAAAAGTGGACTTCAGCGGGGTGTCGCTCTCGTTGTTCAGGGATTTCCCAAATGTATCCTTGTGCCTGCGCGACCTGTCCATCAACGGGGTCGGCACTTTTGAAGGGGTCACCCTGTTAAAAGCCCCCGCAATTACCGTTGCAGTTGACTTAAAAAGTGCTTTACGACCAAAGATGCCCCTGATCATTCATGGAATCCGTATCCAGGCACCAGAACTCAGGGTGCTGACCACAAGGGACGGAATGGCAAATTACCTTATCCTCAAGCCTGGTGCCGAAGTGGGCGAAGCCCCGGCCGACCCCCTGATCTCCGATTCTGCGCGCGTAGTTGCCACCATAGAAGAATTTATCGTTACAGATGGGAATATCTGGTACGAGGATGCCTCAATGGGCTTAAAAATACACCTGCAAGGGGTTTCCCACAATAGCTCCGGCGATGTCACGGCCTCCGTTTATGACCTTAAGACCATCACAGAAGTAGAGCGCCTCACAGTGGAGTATGGCGGTGTGACCTTTCTAAACGCTGCCAGGGCAGACCTGGACGCCGGCTTCCGCGTCAACCAGCGAACGGAAACCTATACCTTTTTAGAAAACAAATTACATATCAATGCATTATCCCTGAAGTTTGAAGGCGCCCTCCGCTTCCTCGAACGTGGTTATGCGATGGACTTCAAGCTGCGGGCCTCCGAGAACGACTTCAAGGATTTCTTCTCCATAATACCGGGAGCATATTTGCAGGGCTATGAAGCGGTACGGGCATCGGGAAAATTTGACCTTAAAGCCAGTATGACAGGAGTTTACGATGATTCCCTCGGGCTTTTTCCCGCTTATGACATCGGCATGGAAATCGGCAACGGGAAGGTGCGTTATCCAGAGCTCCCGCTCGGCATTTCAGGCATCAACGGTAAACTGCGTTTGTACAATCCCGTCTCAGACCCCGACAGCCTTCAGGTTGAAGTCCCCGCGCTGGCCCTGACCGTCGGCAGCAACCCCATTCAGGCCGCTTTTCATCTGGAGACCCCCGTCAGCGACCCCAAGGTGGATGGGCATATCCGGGGAATACTCGATCTTGGGGAGCTTTCCCGCGCTTTTCCCATGCCCAACCTGAAAGGCCTGCGCGGAAGGGTCGCAGCGGATATTACTGCCAGGGCTTCAATGTCGCAATTGGAACGCAGGCAATACGAATCCGTGGAGATGCGCGGATTTCTGAAAGCGGACGATATCGTTTATCCGTACAAGGATATGCCCCAGGTTCGGATAAATACCCTGTCTATGGCCTTTACGCCGCGTTCCGTACAAATCGCCCCGTTCAAAATCCATCTCGGAAAAAGCGACTTCGCGGGAAATGCCGATATAGACAACATCCTCGCTTATTTCTCCCCTAAAGCGACCATGCGCGGCAGGCTCTTCCTCCGTTCCAATAAGATTGATTTCAATGAATTCCTGCCAAAAGACGCTGAAGAAGAGCGCTCGATGCCCCTTGCTGCCGAACAGTCTGCTTCCTCCCCGGCACCGCTGTCCCAACCCCCGTTCGACCGTTTTGATTTTTCCCTCGATGCCGCTGCAAAACAAGTATTGTACGACCGGTTTGACCTACGGGAAGTTACAGCAAAAGGCAGGCTGCTGCCCAACCGCTTCACCGTGGAAACACTTTCGGGAAAAACCGGGGAGAGCGACCTGAAGGCCTCCGGTACAGTTACCGGCGCTTTTGACTATCTCTTTTCAGGCGGCATACTCGGAGGGAACCTATTACTGGAATCCGGGAAGCTCGATCTCAACCCGTTCCTTTCTCCCATCACAGCTACCGCACAAAAAGCGGAAACTGACGTAAAAGCCGCAGGTACGGCCCCTGCTTTCGGGGGCGTTATTCCAGTCCCCGAACGGATTGCCCTCCGGCTCGCTGCCAGGGCGGGGCTACTGCGTTACACCAATTACGAAATCAAAAACCTCAGCGGAAACCTGGAAATCGCCGACCGGTCCGCAGCGCTCAGCAACGTCCAGGGGGATGCTTTCGGTGGCAGGATAATATTCAACGGACTGTACGAAACGCCAAGCGCTAAAAATCCCGAATTCAAGGCAAAACTCGAACTCGACAAAATGGACTTCGGTGAATCCTTCAGGGCGATGAATACTTTTCAGGCCCTTGCACCAATCGGGAAGTTCATCACCGGGACCCTTAATTCCAGTCTCATCCTCGAAGGCGGTCTCGGCGACGGTATGATGCCAGTCCTAAACGACCTGACGGCCAAAGGTTTCCTCCAAACCCTCGATGCTACGATTAAAGGCTATCAACCCCTCAAAGCCCTGGGCAATGCACTTAACCTTGCCGAACTTAAAGAGGATATCCGGATCACAGATACCAAGAACTGGTTTGAGGTGAAAAAAGGGCGTATAGAAGTCAAGCCTTTCGATATTGCAATCGGCGAATACCGTTTTACGATTGCCGGTACACATACTCTACAGCAGCAAATGGATTACGATATCAAAGCGCGGATACCCTGGAAGAAGCTTGAACCCGTAGCACAGGGGGCCGTAGGTGCCGGAATTGGCCAAATCCGCGAACAGGCGGCACGCCTGGGTATCACCCTGCTCCCGGGGGATTACCTCGACGTATTGATCCACCTGAGTGGGAATATCCGCGAACCCAGATTCTCCTATAAAGTGCTAAAAAACGCAAACGGGAATACCCTCGAAAAAGCCATTGCCGAAGAGGTGGGACGCCGACTGGAAAATACCGCAAAAACAATCGGGGAAAAAGCAGAAGGCGAAATTTCCCGCTTTGATAGCCAGGCCAGAGCCAAATCCCGGGAAATCACCGACTCCATTTCTAAAAAAGTACAGGGGGAAGCAGAACGCAAAAAAGCCGAAGTCGCGGAGAAAGCCAGAGAAACCCTGGAAAAACAAGCCGACAAGGCCCTGAATGACTCCCTGCAAAAAGCTTTACAGCGGCAAGCCGAAAAAGTACTGGATACCAAAAAAGCGAAGGAAGAAGCCGAAAAACTCAAAAAAGAACTCGAAAAATTTAACCCTTTAAAGAAAAAAAGCCCTGCCGACACAACTTCCCGAAAAGGGGGCTGACCGTTTTTGTGCTTTTCGCTAATAATCCCCAGCTTAAAGAAAAAAATCCCTGCTGTTTGTCCAAGCTTATTTATTTTGCATCAAATTACGTTTTAACTAACAAACAATCCTACAAACGAAACTTTAATGAAAAACCGATCACTAAATTACATCCTGAAGGGAGGGTTATTGCTTTTCCTTTTTACCTTTTGTGGCAACGGATATGCTCAAACACCCTTTTTTACGGAAACATTCACCGACTCCCTGCAATCCATCGGCAGGTGGCGGCACGGTGGCACAAATGGTGGCTCTGAAAGATGGAAATGGCGCCGTAATGCCTCGGCAAGGCTTTTTCAGGGGCAACCAGCTTTCGGTGCCAAAACCGCCGCTACGGGTTTCATGATGTTCGACTCCGATGCCAATGGCGAATTTGCCCACGATGTGCATATCACCTCCTCCGCAATCAATTGCAGCGGACAAAGCGCCGTCTGGCTGCGCTTCGAAACACAATACGCCTATTTCAACCCCTCGAGTATTTCTATTGTCGAAGTGGGCGTCTCGACGGATAGCACCAACTTTACCTATTACCGCGTACTGACGAATATACCCCGGGACGATGTCTCCAATGCCGTCACGCCCGTCATCGTCGAATTGCCTACTGCGGCCAACCAGGCCCGGGTATTCCTGCGGTTCCGCTGGCGCGGAAACTACGAGTATGTCTGGAAAGTGGACGATATCACCCTCAGCACTTCCAACCCCACGCCAAATTACGACCTCGCCCTGGCCAACCCGCTGATCGCCCTTAATTTCGCCGAGCCAGTCAGCCAGGTGGACACCATGTTCGCAATCTTTGCCATAGAAAACCGCGGGCTCCTCAACCAAACCAATATCGCAGCCAAAGTGGACGTTAAAAGCTCAAATGGCCAAACCGCTACTGCTACACAAACAATCTCTGCCCTCAACCAGGGCATCCGCGATACGTTGGCGTACGAAAACCTTTACCTTCCACGGGATACCGGCGTTTATACCTATACCCTTACCGTAACCTCCTCTAACCAGGACCAGGATACCGTCAACAACAAAATTGTCGAGCCGTTCCTCGTCACCACCAATATCTTCTCTAAAGACGATACCCGTATCGTGAGTGCCACGCAACCCGGTGAAATCCGCGGCGACCTCTGGGAAATCGGCAATATTTATGAAATCGTCAAGGGTGGGTTCGAAGCTTATGAGGCCGTCTTCTCCGTAGCCGCAAACAACAACGCACACTGGGGTAAAACGGTCTCCATCCTTCTGTATAAAATCATGGAAAACAGCGATAATACTTTCGACGACAAAGATGTCGAAGTTGTCGGCTATGGCTTCCACGAATTCAAAAACGAAGCCAATTTCGCCCTGGTCACCACGCCGCTCCTGAGTATTTCTGCCAATACCCAGGGTGTGAAACTGGATCCGGACGAATCTTATTTGCTGATGATCCAATACTCGCCAGAGATGTTCGTCCCCTTCAGCCCAAAACCCTACCCCTATAACGTCATCTCCACAGTGGTCAAAAATGGGAACTGGTTCCTCGGTGGGTTTGAAGGCGACGTGACCGCCATCGCGCGGATGCGCATCCGCAAAATCACGGTCACTTCTGTAAAAGAACCCGAACTGGCAGAAAACCGCCTCTCCGTGTTCCCTAATCCCGCTGACCGGGAACTGCAGACGCAAATCAACCTCTCTGCTCCTTCAAAATTTGTCGAACTGAGCATCATGGATATCAGCGGACGTACCCTGCTAACAAAACAAATCGAAAACTTACAGTCAGGTAACTTTTCTTTTGATGTCAGCAATTTTGCCAATGGAACTTACCTGATGAAGGTCAGGACAGCAGAGGGAACCAGGACAAACCGCTTCGTCATCCAGCGATAGAGGCAATCCCGCCTCCGGCCGAAAAATAAAATTTTTTTGAGTGCCGTTTTTGGGGGGGGGGGTTGGTGGGGGGGGGGGGGGGGGGGGGGGGGGGGGGGGGGGGGGGGGGGGGGGGGGGG
>JBEIGB010000067.1:0-19558 GCA_040382095.1 Lewinellaceae bacterium | reverse complement strand
GCCGCCAAAAGACCTTTGAGACGGCCTCGTTTAAGCTATCATTTGGCGGCGTCAGCCGCCAGATGATAGCTTCCAGACTTTTCACACTACCCCATACTTATGCGGAAGCGTCATCGAATAATTTCTCTGACAGGAATTTTCACAAAATAAATATCTTTTGCCCCTTCATATAAAATTCCTACCGTTTGGTCATCTACCATAGTGAGTGAGGAATATCCGTAGCACTCGCGTTGATCCACGAGCAGTTGGTTTGCAGGCAGCCAGGTTTCTCCGAGATCCAGGCTTGCTTTAATCGTGATACGTTCGCGTGGGGCAGCGCTTTTATCGGGGTTTGAGAACAGCAGCACTTCCCGTTTGGTTCCATTGACCTCAACAGTGGTTTTTATCAGGCTACCCATACAAACAGGGTCAGGGAGGGCGGTACGGGAAGTTGGATGTTCTGCCCAGGTGGTCCCCAGGTCGGTGGTCGTAGCGATACTGCGGAATTGCCCGCGGTTATCCCGCATATTGAGCATCAATGTTCCGGGGTAGGTTTCCACCACCTGGCTTTCTGTTGTGTTGGACTTGGGTGCGGCGGCAGAAGCCTTCCATGTGAGCCCCTGGTCTTTGCTGAAGATAAGATTGGAATGCGGTATTCCTGCTGCGTCCCAATATTGAGAAGGAAAGACGAGAGTGCCGTCCTTCATCGCTATCCCGGATCCGGGGCCCTGGAAAAAAAGCTTCCATGCGGGATTTTTTACCTGTGGGGTAATGGTGTAGGTCGCAGACCAGGTAAGCCCGTCATCGCTGCTGCTACACAACACGTATTGTCCGGTTTCATCCGGGCTCAGACCCGGGCCTGATCCTGCAATGGAACGGTTGCCTTTGCTCCATAAAGCCGCTACCCAGATTTTTTTGGTGACGGGGTCAAAGAGGATACAGGGATCACCTACTCCATTATTTTCGTGTGGTGGGCCCATATCCATAATAATTTTCATCGGGCTCCAGGTTTTACCCCCATCGGTACTGCGTTGCATCCCGACATCTATATGCCCCGGCAGATCCCGGCTGTTGAGGTAACGAATATCATAAACGGCGACTAACGTCCCTTTATCGGTGGTGATGATACCCGGGATCCGGTAGGTATCTACCTGGTCATCTCCACCTTTTTTCAGAGCAACGCCCTGCCGCTTTATAAATGAAGACCCGTCTTTTTGCACTTCGGTTTTTTTGCCGTCGCTTTCAACAAGGCGTGTACAGAATAATTCAATTGGTGCCTTCATCCTGGAGTCCTCTTTGAGCCTGACGCTCAGCCAAATATTGTAAACCCCTGGTGCCAGCTTGAGATCTACCGGAATTTCCTGGCTTCCGGCCTTCGGCGCTACGGAAATAAGCGGCGATCCGGAGGGCAGTTCGTCCGGTTTGGATAAGAAAACATCTATAGACTGTATATCAGGTACTGCCGCTGCATTGAGGGTAGCCTCCAGAAGCCGGATATGCCGTTCCGGGACGCCATTGCCAATATAGAGGACTACGCGCAGGAAAGGATTAACAGGCAGGCCCCGCAGGATGGGCAAGGTCGGTGCGCTGGCAATCGCCTGAATGGCCTCTGAAGGGGCAGTCGTTGTCGTATCTTTTTGAGTACAATCCATGCTGCTAAACAGGATCAGGAGAATCGGAAATGCCCCCCAGTTTATCCATTTTTTCATACGTTTATGGTTTTGACAGTTAATCCAGCGAGGCTTTTTTTGCCACGGGGGAAAACGATACTGAAAAGATAGCCAAAAAAAACACAACTCACTAAACCCGTAAATGCATAAAGCAGCAAATTAATATCAGTATAGCTTTTGACCAGGTACTGTACCGCTCCGCTGAGCAGGATCCCTGCCATCGCACCATGGGCATTGGCACGTTCGGTAAATATCCCGAGGACGAACAAACCGCCGAGCCCTCCGGTAAATAATCCCAGCAGGGTGTTGAACTGGTCCCAAAGCGAGGAAATACCACTGCTGGCCATGAACAAAGCGAGAACCGTGCCGCCAAGCCCTACGAAAAGGGTAATTCCCTGTGCCAGGCGCAAATACGTTTTTTCCTGGTACTCAGGATAAAATCTCCGGTAAAAATCAGTTATAATCGCTGTGGTGACCGAGTTCATACTACTGCTCATCGTGGACATGGCCGCAGCAAAAATAGCAGCGATCATCAACCCAACTACACCGGAGGGAAGCTGACTGACGATGTACCAGGGGAAAATGGCATCCTGGCTCTGCAAAGCGATATTGACTTCTTGCGGATTTTGCTTGAAGAAAAGGAACAAAAAGGTGCCGATGCTGAAAAAAATTATGGCAGAGGGGAAAGCCATCCATGCCCCCAGTTTGAGGCTCCTTATAGCCGACTTTTCATCTTTTGTCGTCAGGTACCGCTGTACAACGGTCTGGTCTGTCCCATAAGAAATGACGTTGATCGCCAGCCCCCCGATCAGGACAACCCAGAAGGTCGGCTCGGTAAATGAAATCCGCAGGTCCAGGATGTCGAGCTTTTGTGAAGTCCGGACTTCCTGCCAGATGTCCGTGAATTCCATTCCAAGCCCTAAAAACATAGCACCAACGGACAAAAGGGCCCCGCCCAACAGAATAACGACCTGCGCCACATCTGTCCATACTACCGCTTCAATCCCACCTTCCATGGTATAAAAAACGGTAATAACCCCCATTGCCAGGATACAAAAAACGACGTCAATACTAGTTACCAGAGAAAGGGCGAGGCTCGGCAGGAGCAGAACAATAGCCAGCCGCCCGACCTGGAGGAAAATGAACAGTAAAGATGCGACGGCCCGTATTGCGTAATCAAAGCGTTTCTCCAGATATTCGTACGCAGAGGTAATGTCCAGCCGCCTGAAAAAGGGGATGAAATACCTGGCTATAATCGGGATTATGAGGATGATGGTCATCTGAAGAAAAAAGTAGTTCCAGTTGGTCGCATACGTCTTGGCCGGAATCGCCATGAAGGTTATAGCGCTCAGTTGGGTGCCGTAGATACTTAGGCCTGCCGCCCAACCTGGAATGCGTTTTCCCCCCTTGAAATAATCATCTGTACTCTTTTGATTGCGTGAGGCCAAAAGGCCAATACCAACCATGAGTAATAAATAGACTCCCAAAACGAGGTAATCCAGGGTAGAAAAAAGCTTGGGGGAGTTAATTTTCGCCGAAGTGATTTCAGCAGTTCGCACTCCGGCCCGCACTTCTCCCAGTGGCAGATAGATTTGATTGCCCCATTTAACCGCATGGGTGGTCACCTGTCCGGGAAAAGGTGAAGGGGTCGTAGTGGTCCACACATCTGTTACGGTATTGTACAGCAGCACTTCTCCGCTGAAACCCGGATGATTTTCCATCAGTTCAATCCGTTGCTGATTGAGGGAGTCCAATTTCTCAGGATCCTGCTCCCTTGCAATCGCGGCAATCAGTTGTTCTGAACGCGTAAAAACCTCCCCTTTATCACCGCTGAAGAGGAGAAGATACGTTGCCCCGGCGGCAACTCCGGTACTGGCCGATAATGGATAGGGGAGGTCTGACTTCTTTTTCCAGGTTTGTTTTTTGATATCAAAACAGTGTACAGCCCTTGAAATATCGCTGATTCCATCGGGATTGCTTTTTCTGCCTCCGACCAGATAAAGGCATGGATTACTGCCATCGGACTGTGTGAGGAGGACCGTATAGGCAAGCGGAGCAGGCAGTTGAGGGAGCTCCTCCCATGGGTCTCCAGGCGATGCGATGTTGAGGCGAAAAAAGCGGGCGGAAGTACCCTTTGCCGACTGCCCGCCGGCGAGGTAAACGATATTCCCGGATGCAGTCAGGGCTGCACCGCTCAACGCAAGCGGCAAATCGGGCAATGGGCTGATCCGGACCTGCTTTTTCCCATTATCCCATTGCAATAGCCAGGTTTTGAAAGAAAGCCCTTCCTGGTTTTCCCCTCCCGCCATGACTACTCCCAAAGGCGTGGAGCAAGCTGCTGAATATGCAATAGGCTGTGGAAGCCCGAAGCGGGCTGCTGACCGGAGCTTTCCGTCCTGTGCACGCAAAAAAACAAATCCTTCAGAATGGTAGGCCTTTTTACCACCCTTCCAGGGCATTTCTCCGGGAAAATTTGCACCACCGGCAACCAGTAGTGCTTCTTCGTGCATACCCGCTACAGGTCCTGCCATACCAAGTGCAGGTATGGATCCGGTGGGGGAGGGCAGCTTACCGGCGATATCCCATTCCAGCTTTTTCAATGGATCGGTTTTTGGCCCTGCGATGGCCATAAATGGAAAAAATAAAACTACTGCAATGGTAAACCGATTTGTGGCAGGGAAGCTATTGCGGGTGTAATGCACCCATTGCAGAACTATATCGGTAAAAACCGAGCGCTTCCACCTCTTCCTTGAATTGGATAAACCTATCATGGGTCATATTTTTTATAGGCAGGCGAAATGTCCCGCAGTCAAGACCGATTAACTTCATAAATGCTTTTCCAGTAGCAATCCCGCCATACTTTCCGAGCAGGCGGATCATATCAATAGATTTCTGCTGCAATTCCCTGGCCTTTTCAAAGTCGCCGGAGTTAAAAGCAGCGGTGATGGCATGGTAAAGGGGCGCAGCGTAGTTGTAAGTGCTTCCTACCGCACCCCGCGCACCCAGGGCCAGGGCAGGAAGCCAGCATTCGTCTCTTCCCCAAAGCATATCGTATTTACCTGCGTTGAAATTCAGGCAGGACAGGTAATCCATAAAATCTTCGTGGGTGTATTTGATCCCGGCAAAGTTGGGGATGCGGCCATCAACTGCTTCCAACAACTCCAGCATAGGGAGCGAAACGCCTGTTAGTACCGGAATATGGTAATAATAAAACGCTGTACCTGGTGCTGACTGGGCAACGGCCAGACAGGTTTCGGCAAGGATGTCCGTACTGCCTGGCTTGAAGTAAAATGGGGATGTGAGTGCAATACCAAAGAGTCCGATTGCTTCTGCGTGGGCTGCAAGTGACTGGCATTCAGCAATCGAAGTACCCCCGACCAAAGTGATGACTTTGAAATCCGGGTCATTTGTGCTGCAAGCCGCCCAGGCTTCGGCTACTGCCATCTTTTCGCTATGCGTCAGGGATACTCCTTCTCCTGTAGAACCGCAAATGAAGGCCCCAATAACACGGTTGGATTTCAACAATTGGTAATAAGCGGGAATAAGCGCAAGGTTCAATGCCCCGTCTTTCGACATGGGGGTGAATGGGGCCGCAATAAGGCCTTCCAGGTGTGAAAATTGCATACGCTTGTATTATACTTGGAATAAGCAGATAGCATTGGAGGGTAGTATATTGCACTTCCCGGGCATAGCTTCCACAGCCACAGGAAGTGCAATATACAAAGATTGTTATTCTCTTAACACTCAGGACGTGGCAATTTAAAATGCCGGATATCCTGGATTTTGGGTAAGTGCCCGGTTATTGGTAAGCGAATTTCGGTCAATCGGCCAAAGCAATTTATATGCTTCAGCGGATTTGATCAGGGTATATTTGTACACATACTGATCGCCCAGCCTTCTGAGGTCATACCACCGCTTTCCTTCAAAAACAAACTCGTATAGCCGCTCCGCAAGCAGGGCCTCGCGTGGATCGGCGTCCACCGGCTGATTGGGAAATGCGTGTACGGCAAGACTGTAATTCGTCCCAAATGCCCTTGAGCGTACCAGGTTGATCTCAGTAGCAGGGCTCTGGCCAAGGATAATCTTGGCCTCAGCCTGCATCAGCAACAGATCGGCAAAGCGGTATATCGGGTAGTCGTTGGTGTACCGACGGTTGCCTTGCTCCTGCTCCCCTTCGTATTTCTTGACGAAGCACCCTGCAAGCGTGAATTTTCCAGCAGCAGAGTTGTAGGCGGCAGTTATCGAAAAACGCTTCCTGCTGTCGAGGTCATTGAAAAGGCGATAAGTAGAAGATTTAACAGGAGCCCGGAGCAAACCGCCATAATTTTCCACGTTTACATTAAATTTACGGTTTTCGAGAGAATCCCAGTAATTCGCGAGTAATGCAGATTGCGGATAGTACGTAGATGTAAATGGCATCGTCGCTTCATTCAATAAATAGCGGATAGCAAAAATGATTTCGCTATTTCCTTTATTTGCCGCCCCGGCAGTAAAAACAGACGAAAAAGTTGGCCGCAAAGCTAATCCGGGCACATTGGCTACAACATCGTTTAGAGCATTGAGTGCTACAGTCGCATCTGCTGCTCCGCCGCCCCGGTGGGCATTCCACAACGACACCTCTGCCTTGAGCATTTGGGTTGCCGCTTTCGACCAATAGCTTTTCTGGTTGCGGAAGGAATAATCCGAGCCAAAGCTGCTCAGGGAGGTCTCCATATCGGCTTTAATGAGGGCCATCACATCCGCTGCCTTGCTTGCCGGTTTGGCGAGGTTGGAAATGTCAAATGAAGTGACCGGTTCGGTTTGGATGACGACGTCCCCCCAGGTGCGCAACAAATGGAAGTAGTAATATGCCCGCATGCCATGGGCGATACCCAGATAATAATTTTTGTTTGCCGCTGTGACAGCACTGGTCGTAGTAAGCTTGTCAATGAGTAGGTTAAGCTGGCCGATATTCGTGTAAAAGCCACCGAAATTACTCACCCCCGGGTTGTCGAGATCCAGCGTCTGCAGCCAGGCACGTTCAACGCCCTGGGTAGCTTCTCCGGTAAAGGTGCCTGCAGAGCCGGGCTCTGTGCCAAAGATGTCGGAGCGCAGCTCCCCCAGGATCTGGAACGCACTGGTATGGCTGCGGAACCGCGAATGTATTCCGGAAACAAAAGCATCGAACTGGTCCGGTGTTTTCCAGTAATTGCCGTCACTGATGCTGCTGATAGGCG
Source organism: Lewinellaceae bacterium (assembly GCA_040382095.1). Lineage (GTDB taxonomy): Bacteria > Bacteroidota > Bacteroidia > Chitinophagales > Saprospiraceae > JADJPL01. The sequence continues at coordinate 12,693 of JBEIGB010000067.1, read as the reverse complement.
CAAGGTCGAGCTCATCGTTGCAGGAACTCGCACCGAACGCCAGAAACCCCAGTAAAAGGATATATTTAGCTAAATTTTTCATGCCTGATGGTTTTACGATTATTTAAACGTGGTCTGAATCCCTAAAACAAAAGTCCTTGGGGTAGGGTAATTCCCTGCAAAAATCCCATTGCCCTTTGGTTCCGGGGAGTTCCCTGAAAACTTGGTGATATAAAACAGGTTGTTGGCGTTGAGGTACATCGTGAGATTGGAAAAGACTCCGGTTTTTGAGATTAGCCCCGGATCAAAATTGTACGTCAGGGTAATTTCCCTGCACCCGATGTAATCGCCTTTTTCATAATAGTTGGAGTTGTTGCTCTGCAATACCTGGTTGGCATTGTTGGCACGCGTAATGTTTTTCTTTCCGTTGGGTGCACCAACCTGGTCCGCCCAGTAAATCTTCATGATGTCCGGCCTGGAATTGTCGCCCGAAAAACCACGCTTGATCAGGTCCAGGTTGTTGAAGGTACCCTGATAGTTGCCAAGGATCCTGGCTACCAGGTCGTTATATAGAATATGGCCGGTAGCAAAATCAAATCGGGCGAACAACCTGAAGTTTTTATAAGTCATCGTAGAAGAAAAACCACCATAAAACTTGGGGTTGATGTTGCCCACAAATACCTGATCGCGGGTATCAATGGTGTCATTTTTATCTACATCGAGGAAATTAACGTCACCAGGGGTGATTTTGCCAGCACCGCTCGTGAGTTCCGGCCCCGAAATATTGGCAATTGCATCGTACCTGCGACCAGCCATTTTGAGTACCTCGTCTGTATTCTGGAAAACAGACAATTGCTTGAAGGCATAAACCTCACCCAAAGGGCGACCTTCCTGCAGGCCTGCCACCCAAATGACTTTTCCTACACTCGGATCATAAATCTGGAACCCACCCTGCCGGTTATTTTCGTTACCGTTGAAGGGCAGCTCGAGAATTTTGTTGGTATTGTACGTGACGTTGCCACCAATCTGCCAGGAGAAGCCCCCTGCCGAACGCACGATATCAGCAGTAGCCGCAAATTCGAGGCCCTTGTTTTGGAAGGTCCCCAGGTTGGTCCGGATAGAACCAAACCCCGTATAGCTCGGTAGGGTGAGGTTAGTGAGCAGGTCACTCGTCCTACGGTCAAAGTAGTCGAAGATAAAGGTGATCCTGTCCTGCAGGATACCAAGGTCGAGCCCAAAATCCAGCGTTTTACTTTTTTCCCAGCGCAGGTCACTGTTGATGACGCCGGTGTTGAGGAATCCGAGGGCACCGTTATAGTTGCCCTGGGCGCCATAGCTACCCTGGACTTCATAGAACCCAATACCCGCCACGTTGCCGTTTACCCCATAACTCACCCTTGGCTTAAAGGTAGAAATGACGTCGGCTAATCCACTCGAGCTGAAGAAAGATTCGTTATGGAGGTTCCAGCCAGCGGACATCCCGGGGAAGAAGCCCCAGCGGTTGGCACTGGCAAGGCTGGAGACACCATCATAGCGGTGTACCAGGGAAAGCAGAAACCGCCGGTCAAAATTGTAATTGATCCTGCCAAAATTCGAGATTATCCGATACTCGGATTTGCTGCTGAAGTTACTTCCTGGTGCAAAAATGGTGGATGCGTTCACTGTCGGGATATCATCCGTGGGGGCCCCGGTACCAGATACCTGGGAACTCAGGAATTTCTGATCGAAGGATTCTGCCCCAATCATCGCGTCAAGGTTGTGTTTGCCCCCAATCGTAGTCGAGTAATTTAGAAAAGCATTGAGCTGGGTTTGTACCGTCCGGTCAAAAGAAAATGTTGCTGGCCGGGTAGTGTTGAAAACCTGCGGGCTGGAAAAAATCTGGGCGTAGGTTTGGGTAGCTTTGGTAAACGATTCGTTGGAATTTTCAAACAGATAAATGTTCCCGGTCGCTTTGAGGTACAGCCCTTTCGCTATGTCGTATTTGACCCCGGCAAGACCGGTGATGCGGTTGACTTCGTTGTTCCTGCTGGTTTTGTCGAGCCAGTAAAGCGGGTTGCCGTCGGCAACGCCATTTCCTGGGTTAGGCAGGGTCTTTAAGGAGTCCAGCCAGGGATTAAAAGTAGGCCAGATGGAGAGGTTCCGGTACAGGGTATTCACCTCCCCTGCGATGACCCCAAATTGGGAGGAGGTGGAGAGGGTCGCACCGGTATTTACCTCGAGATTAGGACGTATTTTGTAGGATCCGTTGAGGTTGGCAGTATAGCGCTTATAATCTGAGCCGACAATGATGCCATCCTCCCCGTAATAGTTAAAGCTGGCATAATACTTTCCACGGTCATTTCCCCCACTGATGTTCAGGAAGTGGTCGTTGGTATTGGTATTGCGGAATATCAAATCTGCAACGTTTATTCGAGCGTTGCTCTGTCAGAAAGGCCCGTTGGGTCCTGACCATCGCAGACGCCGCTCTGCATACGGAAATCTTTTCCGGGGTTGTATGAAAAGTTGCTTTTGCCACCAAAGCCAGCCGAGGGCGGAGAAATACTTTTTACACAACCCCGAAAGAAAATTTTAAATAAATCATACATAATGCATCATCTGATTGACCTGCGATCCAAGCTGGAAGCCGTGGACAATAGTTCCCTGGTAGATAAAGTGGAAGAGCGGCTAGTGGACTACTTCATTGAAAATAACCTCAAGGCAGGGGATTCTATACCTAAAGAGCTGGAATTGGCCGGCTTCCTCGGCGTTAGTCGCACGGTAATCCGGGAAGCACTTTCCAGACTGCGCATGATTGGTTTGATTGAAAGCAAAAAGAAGAAAGGTTCGGTGCTGGTAAATCCCGACCTCATGGGCGTTCTCGAAAAATCGCTGATTGCTAAAGTACTCGACGAAGATACCTTGCGGGACCTTTTTGAGTTTAGGCTGGTTATCGAAGTCGGTATGGCTGATTTTATTATGGCCCGTGTGACAGATGTGGATATTGACGAGCTAAAAGAGATTGTCGCCGTAGAGCCGGAATGGTCCCAGGACCTGGCTTTTAATATTGAGCACGAAACCCGCTTCCACGGCAAACTCTACGAAATTGCCGGAAACGATACCCTTAAAAAGTTCCAGAAACTACTCCTGCCGCTATTCGATTATGTCCACCGAAGCGGCCTGCTCCGCAAACCTGTTTCCCAGAATAAATTCGTCTCCCACAAAGGCATTGTCCAAACAATCGAACACGGCTCCGCAGAAATGCTGCGCAATGCAATGCGCAACCACCTGGAAAACCACTTTTCCAGATTGTTCTGACCAAAATGGTATATCAAAAATATGAGGCTGTCCGAAAAGCCTTTTGCCTTTTGCCGGCTTGCGCCGCCAAAGAACATTTTCTTAGCGCGCTGGTTTTGTTGATTTTACTTTGCAAAATCAACAAAACCAGCGCGCTAAGAAATTTGATTCTGCCGCCGCAGGCGACAGAATACTTTTCGGACACCCCCATACTTTTCAGACAGCCTCATCTATTATCGGCGGCACACCGCCAAAGAATAGGTTTTTACTTTCCTACCCTTAATCCTACTCTGTAACCAGCCATACCGTAATAGAGTATATAGAGGTAACAAGGCAACATAACCGACAAAAACGCCAGCCTGAAATCCATGGTTTCAGAAAGCTTTCCGTAAATTAACGGCACAATGGCGCCCCCGGCAATCCCCATGATGAGCAGCGCAGAACCCGTTTTGGTGAATTTTCCCAACCCCTGTATCCCTAAGGGGAAAATAGCCGGCCACATAGGGGCATTGGCCACCCCAAGTAAGGCAACAAACATGACAGAGGTGGGACCTTCCGTAAAATACGCACACACGGTGAAAAGTATCCCCAATACAGCGGAATATTTCAGGCTTGCTTCCTGACTGATGTATTTGGGAATAGCGACAATGGCAAGGACGTAGCCGAGCAACATAGATAGCAAAGTAAACGTAGTGAAATACTTGGCTTTGTCAAGGGAAATCCCAAGGTTTTTCCCGTATGTGCTGATGATGTCCCCTGCCATGACTTCCGCACCTACGTAAAGGAAAATACACAAGGCGCCGAGTAAGGCATACGGAAATTGCAGGATGCTCTTCCGGTCTGTGGCAACGCTGCTGTCCCCTTCGAGTTCATGCTCCATTTCCACATCCGGCAAAGAGGATTTCCGGATCAAAAAGGCGAGTAAGGCCAGGATAATGGCCATCACAATATAGGGGATAATCACCTGCTCCGCAACCTGATCCAGCCGTGCTGACTTTTGTGCGGCATCTGTTATTGCTGCGATTTCTTTTTCGAGCGCATCCGCATTTTTAAGGATGATGGAACTTAGGATCAAGGGACTGAGCGCCCCGGCAATTTTATTGCATATCCCCATGATACTGATGCGCTGGGCAGCGCTTTCAATTGGCCCAATGATACTAATATAAGGGTTGGAAGCGGTCTGGAGCAGGGCCAATCCAGTTCCCTGTACAAAAAGCCCTACCAGAAAGATAGTGAAATTCCTGTCGTTGGCAGCAGGGATAAAAATGAGCGATCCAATAGCCATAATCAATAGGCCAAGCCCCATACCGTTTTTGAACCCGATGCGCTCCAGAATGGCAGAGGCAGGGAGGGCAAGGAAAAAATAGGCCATATAAAAAGCAAAGGTGACAAAATAAGCCTGAAAGTCTGTGAGCTCACAGGCCATTTTAAGAAATGGAATGAGTGTCCCGTTTAACCAGGTCACAAACCCAAAAATAAAGAATAACGCTCCAATAATAGCGATCTGGTTCCAGTACTGCGAAGATCTTCCGTTCATATAACGTGTTTTAGGTGATGACGAAATAGAGGTTTACCTCTGTCTACTGATTAAAAATCAAAACTAAATTTGCCTGAAAATATAGTCTTCGTTGTAATTTATCTCAAATTTTTTGAGCAGATCTAAATATTCCTCCTTAAAGGATATTTTTCTGTGATGCATTTTCTGGTTATTAATGTATTCTATTACATTGTTTACATGGGATTTACTGTAAGAAAATGCCCCATAACCTGCCTGCCAGGAAAATTTACTTTTTACAAAACCTTTTTGATTTATCCATTTAGATGAATCAGCTTTGATATCCTGCATTAGATCCGAAATGGACTGGGAGGGTCTTAACCCAAAGAAAATGTGCACTTGATCCGGCATTCCGTTAATAGCTAGCAGTTTGTGACCGTGGTTTTTAATAATGCCTGTAATATATTTATAGAGCTCATCTTCCCATTCTGCTTGAATAACACAAGCCCGGTGTTGAACTGCTATTACGGCTTGTATGTGAAGTTGTGTGTAGGTATTAGCCATGTTTAGCGTTTTTAACTGAGATTCTGTAAAATTGTCCAGAATTAAATAGAAGAAAGAATGCTGGAAGCGTATTCTGTCCAAAGCCAGCTATTCTTCGTTCTCATTTATGTCAGGAGCCCACTTAAGGCACTGATATAAGGATTTATAGCTATTTCGTCCCTTTTAGTTTAGGGTAATATGTTTACAATGTAATATTTTTATTGCTCCTTGAACTAAGTTTTATTCCGTCCCTAACAGGACGGAACGACTTGCTTTTAGATTTTCTAACCATGTATAGTGCCTAACGGCACTAAGAGCACCAATCCCGTCATATTTTTATTAAAGGTAGGCGAGGTGCCCAAATTCGTACCGACCTCAAAATCAAGGAACTGCACCGATCCCGTTAGGGATCCACTAAGGGTAGAGCTAAAACACGCATCTATTTTAGCACCGTCCTGTAGGGACGGAATGAGATGTTTTGAACAACAATCTCGCTAAACCTCCGTTTGCTCTCTAATTTTCAAAGGACTTCCCCCGATTTTTTCATCGGAAAAACGTTTCCTCTCGATTTTCGTTTACCTGGAAAGCAGTTCTAATATGCGCTCGCGCCGATTCCGGAATGCTTCAATATTCAGATCGTAGCGGTCGAACAGATAAACCGTCTGCCGGGCAATTTCCTGGGCTTGTGCCGGATTTTTTTCGTGTAACATGTGGAGCAGCTCATTATCGAAAATCCCATCCCGGGTAGCTTCGAGGCGTATCGAACTCAGGAACCGGCCTTTCGCAGGATAAACCACCCAGGCATCCCCGCCTGGCAATACGTTGCCGCTTTCTGTGATAATGCCAGTGGTCTCGTCAAAGGGATTGTCGTTCCAGAAATTCAAACCCCAATGCAGGTAACCAGGGCTGTTGTAGCGGTAATTGAGCCAAAACAGGACGCGGGTCTTGAGCGCAGGAAGCTCCACAAAACGGTTGGCGTATTCTCCCTGTGGGGCCAGACAGGTATAAAACCAAACTTCATCCCCCTGGCGGCTGCGCTCCTGGTAAAATGCGTTATCCACATGAAAAAAATCGAGCTGCGGGACCCATACGTCCACGGTATTCCCCAAATCCTTGGAATGACAGGCTTCGATTATCCGGATATCGGGTGCCAGCGATTTGACGAAAGTGGCGATGTCAATATAGGATTGGATATTTTCCGTGATGGGCTCATCGGCGATATGCTGGAGATAGTTGTCGTACCAACCTTTTTGCCTCAGGTGGGCAACGAGCGCGGGAATAAATTGCGTATAAAAGTTACGGGCTCCGGGATCTGTTATGGGCTTTCGGTCAAAAGCGACCGTTCCTTCCTTAAGCACAGGAAAATCAACTACAAAAGGGCTGGTCCAGTGGCTTTCCCGACCCCCGATATGCCCGCCTTCGATAAGCCCAAGCACCCCTTCTTCTTCAAAAATCTGCACGCTTTTATCAAACCGGGTAAAGTCGAACTGGTACGTTCCGTTTGCTATGGTATATTCAGCAAGCCGGAGTGGGGAAAGGAGGACGACATTCTGCCGGTATTCTGCCATCATTTTGGCAGTGGTGCGCAGTAATTCCCAATACCGATCCGAATAGGGGGCCACCGCCTGGCCGCCATTGAGGTGCTTCAGGCTCTGGTCGCCCATGGTGAACCAGTTCGTAAACCAAAGCCGGGTACCGGTAATCGTTACCGGAAAGACCCGTACGGTGAGCGGGCGATTTAGCACCACCGCTTTTTTGCCATACCTGGCCTCAACCTGTATTTCTGCAGGGTAATCACCGGGGGGCATATCCTTCGGAATGGCTACACTTATCCATATTGGTTGGGTCGTATGGGCGGGAATATCCATCGAAGGTACTTCCAGAATGGGATCTGGATAATATCCGGAAGGCGGCATAAGCCGATCCCTGGATGGGCTTGGGGTGGCCCTTCCGACCCGCACGTATCCTACAAAGCCGGTTTTTGTACCTGCCTGTAGCCGCTCGCCCGGTTTGCTGAAGGTTACTTTAGCCTTTACGCCGCTCATGGGCTGGTCTGCACGTAAAACAAACTGAAAGCTGGCATATTCTCCGCGTGCTACTGTAGTAACAGCGTCTGCCGCAGGAAAAAATGCCGCTTCTTTCAAGACTTTCTGGAGCGGGTCAACGTATTGGAAAAGGACATTTTCCTGAGCGGCTGCCCTGAAAGCGCCCAGAAACCCAAACAATGTAATTGCAAAAACACATATTTTATGCATATCCTCAGTTTTAGATGCTCTACGGGCAAAAATAAATACAATAATCGAACTGCAAACTGCAAATTAAAATTGGGGTATAGTGCGCTGCTCCAAAAAAAACTTTAACATTGTACCTGGATTAAATTTTCTTCTGACTATGCGCTACCGGATACAAAAGATACTTATTGCGTCTTTTCTTTCTTCTTTTGCTTGCTTATATATTGCTTTCACCTTACCTGCGCCATCGGTTAAAACGAATGTACTGGTTATTGGCGGCGGGACGGGTGGGGTAGCAGCGGGGTTACAATCTGCCAGAATGGGCGTTCCTACCCTGATTGCCGAACCGACCACCTGGCTCGGAGGTATGCTGACAGCCGCAGGGGTGAGTGCCACCGATGGCAACCACCGCATGCCTGCTGGTATTTGGGGCGAATTCCGGGAACGTATCCGCCAGCATTACGGCGGAGCCAAAGCTGTGGAAACTGGATGGGTAAGCAATACGCATTTTGAACCCCACATCGGGGCCCGCATTTTTCAGGAAATGGCAGAGAAAGAAAAGGCACTCACCGTTTGGTATCAAGCCGAATTGGTCGCCCTCCGCCGCCTGCCCAGGGGCTGGCTCGCAACGCTGCAATATCAGGGCAAACAAGTGGAAGTAAAGGCAGATATCCTGATTGATGGAACAGATCTGGGGGATGTGGCAGCCATGGCAGGTGCTTCGTACGATTTGGGGATGGAAGACCGCAAAGTGACCGGGGAAGCGATGGCTCCCGAAAAAGCGAACGATATCATCCAGGACCTCACGATCGTAGCAGTCCTGAAAGATTATGGTGCGGGGGCCAATAAAACCATACCTAAGCCGCCCGGATATGACCCGGGGGCATTCCGCTGTTCGTGTCGGGAGACCTGCGGTGGCGACACTACCTTGCTGAAATGCGATATGACCTTGACGTATGCTAAGCTTCCAGGGAATAAAGTTATGCTCAACTGGCCACACCTGGGCAATGATTTTTATGCAAATGTCGTGGAGAAAAGTCCGGCAGCTCGAAAGGTAGCCTTTGACTCTGCCAGGTGGCATACGTTGTGCTATGTGTATTTCATTCAAACAGAGTTAGGTAGGCCCAACCTCGGTCTGGCCGACGACGAATTCCCGACACCCGATCTTCTTGCCTTTTATCCTTACCATCGCGAGGGAAGGCGGATAAAGGGAAAAGTGCGGGTAAACGTTGGACACCTGATGGACCCTTATACCGGTACAATGTTCCGCTCGGGAGCCATCGTGGGGGATTATCCGATTGACCACCACCACAAAAAGAATCCGCTGGCACCGGAAATTAATTTCCCCAAAGTGCCCTCCTTTAATATACCGCTCGGAGCACTGATCCCCGGACAGGTGGACAGGTTGCTCGTCGCCGACAAAGCAATTTCAGTTAGCAATATTGTCAATGGTTCCAGCAGGCTACAACCCGTGGTGCTGCAAATCGGTCAGGCGGCAGGGGCAATGGCCGCACTTTCGGTACAACAAAAAATACGTCCGGATCAACTCTCCGTGCGCGAAGTGCAACGCACGCTCCTCGCTTCGGGGGCCTACCTGATGCCGTTTTTTGATGTGGCACCAAAAGACCCGCACTTCCAGGCGATTCAAAGAATCGGCGCGACGGGTATCCTCCAGGGGCGTGGAGAACCCTACCTCTGGGCCAACCGCACCTGGTTTGATCCGGATTCCACTTTGCGCCGGGAAGACTTGCTCCGGGGTATCGGGCACTGGCCTAAACCGCTCACCTTACCAGGTAACGGCGAGTTGGTAACCATTGAAGCATTGATGCGTATGGCAGATGATATTGTCGGTAGTACAGCCGGGACTTTATTGGAGCAAGCCTTATGCCGCTGGGCTTCCCTGGGGCTCAAAAATTTTGAAAAGGGACGACCGGTGACCAGAAGGGAAGCAGCTGTCTTACTCGATGCCTTCGCCGACCCCTTCCGGGGACAGGATGTTTCCTGGTCCGGAGCCTGGCTAAAATAGACTATTTCGATTCTCCTGTTTTGATACGCACACGTATTCCATCCACACCTAACGCCTGAACCATGATTTTATCCGCTTTAGACCTCTCGATAATCGCTTTTTACTTTGTCCTGACCCTTGTTTTTGGTTTCTGGATATCTAAGCGGGCATCCACTAATGTCCGTTCGTATTTTTTAGGAGGCAACAGCATCCCCTGGTACTATCTGGGCCTTTCCAATGCTTCCGGTATGTTTGACATTTCCGGGACGATGTGGACGGTCACCATTCTTTTCGTCTATGGCTTAAAAAGTGCCTGGATCCCCTGGCTCTGGCCGGTGTGGAACCAGGTATTCGTATTTGTTTTTTTAGCGATCTGGTTACGACGTTCAGGGGCCCTAACGGGTGCCCAGTGGATTACTTTTCGGTTTGGGGAGGGCAGAGGAGGAAAATTATCCCATATTATCGTCACGGTTTTTGCCATAATCAGCGTGTTCGGGTTTATCGCCTACTTCTTTGAGGGGATAGGGAAATTTGCAGCGATTTTCTTCCCCTGGGACCTGAGCTGGGCGGCTGGCCCGGTATCGGTAAGTTCCGAACAATCTTACGCCCTTGTACTTATTGGTATTACGACCCTCTATACGATCAAAGGTGGGATGTGGAGCGTGGTCGGCACCGAAGTACTCCAATTGTTTATCATGACGGCATCCTGTATCGTAATCGGGGTAATTGCCTGGCAGCAGGTACAGCCCGGGCAGATTGATGCCATTGTGCCGGAGGGATGGAGGGACTTGTTTTTTGGCTGGGAGCTGAATCTTGACTGGTCGGGCAAGTTGGACAGCGTCAACAGTAAAATTGCTTCTGATGGTTTTGAATTGTTTGGGTTCCTGGTGATGATGATGGTATTCAAGGGGATTTTTGCCAGTATGGCGGGCCCCGTGCCAAGCTATGATATGCAGCGGGTACTGTCCACCCGCACCGCTGCGGAGGCAGCAAAAATGAGCGCGCTCACTATTTTGGTGCTGTATTTCCCCCGCTATCTGATGGTTGCAGGTCTTGGCCTCCTTGCCCTGGCTTACCTGGTACCGGAGCTTTCGGCAATGGGCAGTGCGATTGATTTTGAGACGGTTTTACCGCTGGCCATAGAGCGGTTCGTGCCAGTTGGCTTTAAGGGGTTATTGCTCGCTGGTCTTTTGGCAGCTTTTATGGGTACTTTTGCCGCGTTTATCAATGCCGCCCCGGCCTATCTGGTCAATGATCTCTACCGCAAATATATTCGTCCGGACGCCCCGGAAAAAACGTATGTCCGATACAGCTACCTGTCCAGTATTGCCCTGGTAGTGATTGGCCTGGCCTTTGGATTTTTTGCGACCTCCCTGAATACCCTGACGCTGTGGATTACCTCGGCGCTTTACGGCGGATATACGGCCGCCAACGTGCTGAAATGGATTTGGTGGCGGTTTAACGGGTTCGGCTATTTCGGAGGGATGCTGGCCGGATTGCTTGCGGCTACCTTTGTACCCTTGATTTTTCCCGGGGTCATTTCCATTTATCTCTTCCCGCTGATTCTCCTCATCGCCTTCGCAGGTTGTATGATCGGCGTTTTACTGAGCCCGGCAGATAACGAAGAAGTCCTGAAGAATTTTTACCGGCAGACCCGCCCATGGGGCTTCTGGAAACCCGTGCGCGATAAGGTCATGGCGGAAGACCCGGGCTTTGAGCCCAACAAGGATTTTGGAAGAGATATGTTTAATGTGATCGTTGGGATTGCCTGGCAAATGTCCCAGGTCGTTTTGCCATTTTATCTGCTTTTACGGGATGTTACCGGGCTCACCGTATCTTTTTTAGTGTTTTTGGTAAGCAGTCTGCTCCTGAAGCGGTTCTGGTATGACCATATCAAGCAGATCAAAGACTAAGTTAGGCAAGAAGGTATGAAAAAGAAAGCATTGGTGCTGACCTCAGGGGCGTTTCAGACCTTGAATGGAAAAACTGCACATGGACTTGTGCGTGGGACAGCGCGCTTTGAAATTTGCGGGGTTATTGACGGTCCAGAGCTTGCGGGTCAGGATGCCGGGACAATCCTGGACGGGCAATTTCGTGGCATTCCTGTTTATAAGGGGTTAAAAGAGGCCCTGGAGTGTTCCGATGGGGTCGTTTGCCTGATTATTGGAGTGGCTACCGAAGGAGGAATCCTGCCGGAGGAAATTAAGGAAGGCCTCAGGGAGGCTATCCTTGCTGGCCTGAGTATCGTAAACGGACTCCATGATTACCTGAGTGAACAAAAAGACCTGGTTGCACTGGCTGCAGCAACCGGCGTTGAATTACTGGATATCCGGAAGCCTAAACTGCGAAAGGACCTGCACTTCTGGACAGGGGAAATCTTTTCCGTCCCTTGTCCGATCATCGCAGTACTGGGTATGGATTGTGCCGTGGGTAAGCGAACGACCGCCCGCCTGCTCGTGGAGGCTTGCAGAAAGGCAGGGCATAAAGCCGAGATGATTTATACGGGGCAGACGGGTTGGTTGCAGGGGGGAAAGTATGGATTCATATTCGACTCAACGCTCAATGACTTCGTTTCCGGGGAGCTGGAACACGCAATTGTGTCCTGTTGGCGGGAACAGCAGCCGGATTTTATTTTTATCGAAGGCCAGTCTGCCCTGCGTAATCCGAGCGGGCCTTGTGGGGCAGAAATGATTCTTTCCGGCAATGCCCGCCATGTGGTGCTTCTACATTCTCCAAGCCGCAAGTACTTTGATGATGTACCCCAATGGGGAAAGATTCCGGATCCGGCTTCAGAAATTGCTTTGCTGAGAATGTATGGTGCCGAGGTCATCGCCCTCGCCCTGCATACCTGGGGCGCCTCCCCGGAGGAGGCCGGCCGCTGGCAAAAAGCATACCAGGAAGAACTTGGATTACCTGTACTGCTGCCCATCGAACAGGGTGTAGAGGGGATTATTGGGCAATTACGCCGTTTGTAGCCGGAAGCTGGCTGATAAGTCTTATTGTTTGAACAGAAGTTGGGGTGTGTAAATATTGAGGTTGTCTCATAAGCATTCTTCCACCATCGGCGCCAAAGGAGTGGTGAGACAGGGGGGGTAAAAAGCCTCCGGCACGTCCTTTTTTCGGAGCTGCGTTTTCAACGATTTTGCGAAGCAAAATCGTTGAAAACG
>JBEIGB010000066.1:0-20489 GCA_040382095.1 Lewinellaceae bacterium | reverse complement strand
TTCGGCCGCCTTCCGCGGATGATTGTAATATTTTCGGGAGCGCCTTTTTCATTTATTTACCTACAAAAAATAAATTAAAACGGCACTCCGAAAAATATTCTTTGGCGGCTTGTGCCGCCAAAGAACACGCCGGAGGCTTCTCACACTACCCCCTACATTTTTCTTCACAGAATTTTCTTTAAAAGGGCACGCTGAACAGCATTTACCTGGAAATTAATCACCAAACTATCCGACTGACTTACCCGCCGGGCGGATACCACTTCCAGGATTAAGCCCTCCGGTGTAAGTTCATCGCTGGCAGTTAGCAGGATACCCTGCGTTTCAAATATGCCATAAAGCCGATTGCCCACAAGGTGCATAGGGATTTCAATCCCTCCCCCTTCGTCTATGACATATTCAATACCGGCTTTGTCGCGCGCGCGCAGGACATAATCCTTTACCATAGGCAATTTGTCGGACAGGTATTCTGTCCTCCAGGTCCAACTGGAAGAATCTATGGGATTTACCACATGACGCACCCACACGCTGTCGCGCAAGACTCCTCTGGAATAAATATACATCCATCCTTCCCAGGTACCTGAGCATCGGGTTGGGAAGCTTTGCTGAGCCCATCCTGAAAAGGCAAACAGCAGCAGGCAATAAATCAGGACAGTTCTCATAGCCAATTTATTGTACTAACAGATTGAATATCTAAGACTTGTCTTTAAAATTGGCAAAAAAATCTATTTGGCGTAGTGTATAAAAGATTCATTCCTAAAGTTGGATCACATACACCTCGCCTTCTTCATCGTCGAAGGTATAAGGGGCGAGATATCTCAAACCAATTTTTTCCAGGACCCTGACGGAAGCCCGGTTGCCCTTCACCACACGACCTACAATCTGCCGCATGCCTAGCTTCGAGAAACCTAATTGCAGACAGGCGGTTGCTGCTTCAGTAGCATACCCCATATTCCAATAACATCGAAAAAAACGGAATCCGATATCGTGCTCATCCAGTTCGGGAGTATATTTCAACCCGCACCACCCTAAAAATTCCCCGTCGGATTTTCGCATTACTGCCCAGCGGCCAAATCCATATTTTTGGTAATGGTCATATTTTTTGAGGAATTCCCGTGCATCTTCCACACTACCGAACGGATCGTCCCCGGTATAGCGGGTGACTTCGGGATCCAGGTTAAGCAGATAGGCGTTTTCGGCATCTTCAGGCACCATTTCCCTCAAATACAAACGTTCGGTTTCCACTATCATACTCTTATCCATTATCCCACGAAGCAGCAAATTACTCTACCAGCAGCTTTTGCCGGGATCAAAAATACTTGAAATTATGTTGATAGCGGATCTTCTGTAACGTCTCGTAAATCAGGCGGATTACGTTGGTGACATCATCCTTGTGGGCCATCTCGACCGTCGTGTGCATATAGCGCAGGGGAAGGGAAATCAGTGCAGAAGGCACCCCACCGTTTGAGTATGCGAAAGCATCCGTATCTGTGCCGGTGCGTCGCGAGGAGGCCTCGCGCTGGAAAGGGATTTCCTTTTCCTGTGCTGTTTCGATAATCAGTTGCAGAAGATTATTGTGTACCGCCGGGGCATAAGTCACCGAAGGCCCGGCACCGGTTTTCACGTCGCCCAGTTTTTTCTTGTTGAGCAGGGGGGTATTGGTATCGTGGGTCACATCGGTCACAATAGCAACGTGCGGCTTGATGGTCTGGGCGATCATCTCTGCCCCGCGGAGGCCCACCTCTTCCTGTACGGAGTTGACGATATACAACGTATAGGGAAGCTCGACATTATTCTCTTTGATCAATCGCGCCACTTCTGCGATGCAGAAGCCCCCGATCCGGTTGTCGAGGGCACGACCGACGTAGTAGCGGTCGTTGAGCACCATCAGGTCATCTTCGTAAGTGATTACGCAACCGACGTGGATACCCATTTCCAGTACCTCATCTTTATTTTTAGCACCGACGTCAATGAAGATATTTTCCACCTTTGGGACGAGGTTCGCATCGTCGCCCTGCCGGGTATGGATTGCCGGCCAGCCAAATACGCCTCGTACCACACCTTTTGGGGTATGGATCAGGATGCGCTTTGAAGGGGCAATGATTTGATCTGTCCCACCGTTACGCAGGACCTGAATAAACCCATCCTCCCCGATGTAATTGACATACCAGGAGATTTCGTCGGCATGGCCTTCGATTAGTACCCGGTAATCCTTTCCTGGATTGATGACCCCGAAAGCCGTACCGTAGTTATCGAGCCCCCAGTCATCAATAAAGGGACGAAGGTAATCGAGCCAAAGACGCTGGCCGGCGACCTCAAAACCTGAGGGAGAAGGGTTGTTGAGATATTTGAAGAGAAATTCCTCTGATTTAGGCGTTATTACAGACATTCCAATGGAATTTTTTCACTTTTGCTTTTCAAAAAACCGGACAAATATAGAAAAAACAGATTATCCGCCAAAATAATATAGCACAGCAGCGACACTAAAGCCAGTTAGACCGAGTATGGCCGAGGCGACGGTCCAGGTGCGGATACCATCTTTTTCACTGAGGCGCATTAACTCCTTAACCAGCCAAAACCCGCTATCATTGAGGTGAGACGCCATCGTTGCCCCACTGGCGATACAGATCGCCAATGCACCAAGTTGTATCGGACTCAGGGACATCTCCGGGATTAAGGGTGCTACAAGGCCGGCTGCCGTTATCATTGCCACGGTAGCAGACCCCTGCAATACGCGGATAGCCGTAGCAGTCAAAAAGGCGAAAGTAACCAGCCCCAGCCCGGCATCCTGCATCGCTCCAGCCATCATTTTTCCTGCTCCGGTTTCGATCAATACCTCTTTGAATACCCCTCCTGCCCCGGTGACCAGGATTATCGCCCCGGCAGGATACAGGGATTTGGTGCTGATATCGGCCAATTGCTGATTGCTGAACCCACAACGCCTGCCCAACAAATACCAGGCCAGCAAATTGGCAACCAAGAGGGAGGAAAAAGGATGGGTCAAAAGGGACAGGAATTTATCTGCCTGAGGGTGGCCCATACCCAATACGCCCGATGCCAGCATGGCATTGACGACAATCAGTGCGATAGGTAAAAGCAGAATAGGAAAAACGAAGGCCACTGACGGGGGAAAGGCCAGGGTAGCCCCCTGGTCTATAGTCGCTGCCAACTGAACGTCCAGGCGTTTCCCAATATATTTTCCATAGACAATACCCGAAAGATAAGCTGCAGGAAGACCCGCAATAACGCCGACCAGCACCAGCCAACCCAACGGTACCCCGATTATTTCCGCCACCGCAAGAGGCCCCGGTGTGGGGGGAATGAAGGCATGGGAAACAGCAAGCCCCGCCAGCAAAGGCACAGCGTAATGTACCAGGGACTTGCCGGTATTGCGGTGTAAACCGACGATTAAAGGAAAAAGAATAATGAATCCTACATCAAAAAAAATCGGTATAGATACTAAAAACCCAGTGAGCATCATCGCAAGCGGTGCACGTTCCTCGCCGGTTTTTTTCAATAAATAAGCCGCCAACACCCGGGCACTGCCGGTGTGCTCCAGAATTCCTCCAAAAATAGCCCCCAGACCGACTATTGTAGCCACAAAACCCAGGGTTGAACCCATCCCGCTTTTTATCGTATCCATCACCTTTGCCGGATCCATCCCAGCTGCTACTGCGGTAAGGATGCTCACCAGCAGCAAGGCGATAAATGCGTGAATTTTCAGCCGAAGGATCAGCAGCAGCAAAAGCCCTATTCCGGCAACGACGGCGGCCAGTATCGCAAATTCCATAGATAAGGGATTATTTATCAGACCTGAAGCTGTCCTAAAAGTCTTTCGCTGCCCGCGGCAGACATTTTATGCGGCATTTGGCGCATAACAACTTATAGGACCGCTTCGGGCCTATTGACGATTTATTTTTTCCAAACCGTATGAAACCGTTGCCCCGCAGGAGCATCCCGCCGCTCGTACCCATGGGCGCCGAAGTAGTCGCGCTGTGCCTGGATTAGGGGGATACCCTCGTTCCCGGGCCGGCTCAGGGCCCTTGCATACGCCATACCGGCACGGATAAGGGGTATGGAACAGGTACCTGCGGCCATTTCCTGCTCCGTTTGCTGCAGGAAGGCGGCCCCCGAAGCAAAATAGTCTTCCAGCCAGGTCAGCCCAGGTATCTCCTCCCCCTGCAACGTATTCCTAAAGTCCTCCAGAAGCTCAGATCGCAGGATACAGCCTGCCGACCAGATTTTCAGCACGTCGTCGAAGACAATCTGCCAGCCAAACGTCTCAGCGCCTGCGCGGATAAGATGAAATCCCTGGACATAGTTGGTCAGGCGGATAAAACGGTACAGATACCTTAATGATTCCGGTGCAGCAAAGCCCTCCCCCTGTACCTTACCCGGTGGATAGTCTTTAAAAAAAAGCCCTCCGGAGGACTGAAAACGGGCGAAAAGCGCAGCCGCAATCGTTGGCACGGAGATCCCGAGTTCACACGCCGTGGCCACTGCCCAGCCACCGCTCCCTTTGGTAGCAGCTCTGGGCGCGATGACATCGAGCAGTAAACTGCCATCGGGGCATTTACAGCGCAGGATTTCGGCAGTAATTTCGAGCAGAAAGCTATGTTCTCCTGCCAGACCCCATTGCCGGAATAAGTCGGCGATGGTATGCGCAGACATTGCCCGATCCACCCTAAGATATTCGTAAATTTCCGCAAGCAGTTGCATTTCAGCATATTCAATACCGTTGTGTACCATCTTTACGAAATGGCCTGCCCCTCCATCGCCGAGATATGCGCAACAACTTTCTCCCGAACGGTTACGCGCTGCCATTGCACGGAAGATTTCCTCCATTACACCAAACCCCTTCCGGCAACCTCCCGCCATAATGGCCGGACCCAACAAAGCACCTTCCGCACCTCCGGAAATTCCCGCCCCGACAAAAGATATCCCTCGTTGGGCGAGTAGCTGTTGCCGCGCCGCGGTATCGCGAAAGTGCGAATTCCCCCCATCCACGAGGGTATCCCCAGGTTCCAGCAAGGGGATCAAAAGGGTAAGAAGGGAATCTACTACGGAGCCTGCCTCTACCATCAGCAGAATCTTTCTGGGAGGGGCAATTGCACGGACGAAGTCCTCCAAATCATCGAAAGCATAGGCGGAATGGAGCTCCGGGAACGCATCCCGCGCCAATACCGCAACCTCCTCCTCGCTCCCGCTCAGATGGCGATTATATAACGCAGTTTGAAAACCTTTTCCGGCAATATTCCGCGCCAGACTTTGGCCCATTACCCCCATACCCATTATACCAATTTCAGCACCTGGGGGTCGGACCGATTGAATGATCCGCTCCACCAGCACTTCAGGAAGCTCTGTTGCCGAAAGGATAAGACCCACCTGAGGGGTTTCGTAAATTGCCAGCTGGGAGTCCAGAAGGCTCGCCGGCATGAAATGCCCCACACGGTCCTGCATACGCACGCGTAGCAAGGGTGTGGGCCCCTGCAGGTGTACCCAGCAAAGCGCTCCGGGCCCCAATCCCTCTGCCAGCCTGCTTCGGTAAACCTCCCGAAGTGCGGAACACGCAAGCACCAGCGAGCGCCGGGATTCTGCTTTACGCAGCAGGACATTCATGCGTTCCAGCCAGGGCCAGCGATGGGAATCCTCAAGCGGAAGTCCGCTGCGCATCCTTTCAATAGCCTCCAGCGCATGAAAGTCGTCGCCGTCGTAAAAAGCAATTCCCAGCCGACGTGCCAGGGCTTTGCCCAAGGTCGTTTTTCCACTACCTGAAACGCCGGTAACAATGAAAATCATTCGGTTTTTTTTGCGTGAACCCTGCCGTGAAGGTAGGGAAAAAATCATTCTTCCCCACCTATGTACCTAAATGTGTACAATTGACTATATTGGCGTGCTTTTTTTAGCCTTACGCCCGGTCTGCTGCGTCGGCATATAAAATTTTCCGCCGGAGGCAGGGAAACTGTATGTACATAACTCCATACACTGAACCAATTGCACCAGGTCTCCGACCAGCCTTTTTTATGCTTTTAAAATGCCAAAAAATGAAAAATATCCTTCTCCTTGCCGTAGGATTGATGCTCACCTTTACCGCTGCTGCGCAGCCAAATCGCAAAATCAGACCCTCCAACGGCAAATCCTCAAATAATACAGTCTCCACATTTGCCTCCACCATCAGCGCGGGGGATCTCAAAAACCACTTGTTTATCGTTGCCGGACCGGACATGGAAGGCCGCGATACCCCTTCCGAGGGCCTAAAAAAAGCAGCGAGCTATATTGAAAACCACTTCAAAAAACTGGGACTGGTACCCATCGCGCCAAATGGCTATCAGCAACCGTATAGCCTCTATACGGATTCTATCGTTTCCAGTACCCTGAGCGTGAATGGAAGGGTATTTGAAGCCGGTAACGATTTTATGATGCCGACAAATAATTACACTTTTTCCGTCAATGCTGCCGAGGTCGTATTTGCAGGTTACGGGCTTTCCGATTCCACCCGCAACGATTACAAAAATCTCGATGTACGCGGTAAAATCGTGATGATAATGAGTGGTACGCCCCCCGGAACTGGTGGCGGCGGTACAATGCGCAGGAATTTTATCAACAAACAGGCTATCGCTGCACAATACGGCGCCCTGGCAGTCGTGCAGGTCCAGTCGAATATCTCCCCACAAATGCGGGCCACCGGAGGAAGGCCGTACCTCGACCTGTTCCGCAAATCTACCCCGCCCAATTTGTGCATCATCAAACCCGAAGTTGCCCAGGCGATTTCCAACCTTTCCTTTCAGGCACTTACCGAGGAAGCCAACTCTGGCAGGACAGGATTGGTTTTTCCTACCCAACTGGCGCTGTCAATGAATAAAAAGGTGAATTCTGTCGAAACAGCTAATGTACTGGGGGTCCTCGAAGGTACTGACCTCAAGGACGAATACGTGATGATTACCGCTCATTATGATCACGTCGGCAAGTCCGGAGAAACCATCTACTATGGTGCCGACGACGATGGGTCTGGTACCGTGAGCGTCCTTGAACTCGCGGAAGCATTCGCAGAAGCAAAGAAAGCGGGAGCCGGACCACGCAGGAGCATCATCTTCATGACTGTTTCCGGAGAAGAAAAAGGCTTGTGGGGATCTGCATATTATGCCAATAATCCAATCCTTCCTCTGGAATCTACGGTCTGTGACCTCAACATTGATATGGTCGGCCGCATCGGCAGTGAATACCAGAACAGCCCGGATTCGGCTAATTATGTGTATGTTATCGGCGACGACAAGCTTAGCTCTGCCCTCCGGCCCATCAGCGAAGCGGCCAACAATACCTATACCAAAATGAAGCTGGATTACAAGTACAACGACCCCAATGATCCCAACCGCTTTTATTACCGCTCCGACCATTACAATTTTGCAGAAAAAGGCGTGCCCATCATTTTTTACTTTAACGGCACGCACGCCGACTACCACCGACCCACGGATACGCCGGATAAAATCAACTATCCCCTCATGGCTAAACGTGCGCAACTGATCTTTGCTACGGCATGGGAAATTGCCAACCGGGCAGAAAAAATCCCGCGGGATCAGAACAACCCTTAAGCGCCAATGGGGCTGGAAACAGCTTTTGGAAAAAGGATATGCACCATCTGATTGTCATCGGGGGACCTACCGGGAGCGGCAAAACGGAGCTCGCCATCCGCCTGGCCAGGCATTTCTCCACTGAAATCCTCTCTGCCGACAGCCGCCAGTTTTATCGGGAGATGAACGTGGGTACTGCCAAGCCAACCCAGGAGCAGCTTCAGCAGGCAAAGCACTATTTCATCAACAGCCTTTCAGTCCACCAGCAATACAGCGCTGGCGACTTCGAACGCGATGCCCTGAAAATCCTCCAGGACCTCTTTCAAACCCGGGAATCTGCCATCCTTACTGGTGGATCAGGCCTTTTCCTGAAAGCACTTTGCGAGGGACTGGACGCATTTCCTCCCGTCCCCGAAGATATCCGAAGCCACCTGGAAGAACTCTACAGCGAGAAAGGCCTCGACGTGCTCCGGGAAATACTCGCCGACGCCGACCCCGTTTATTTCGGCGAAGTGGACCTCAATAATCCCAGCCGGCTGATCAGGGCCATTTCCGTCTGTATTGCCACCGGACAGCCCTATTCATCTTTCAGGAAAAAGAAAGCCCAGACCCGGCCTTTCTACCCCATTTACCTCGAACTCGCCTGGAAACGCGATGAATTATACCATCGTATCAATCAAAGGGTAGATCAAATGATTGCGGAAGGCCTGCTCCGGGAAGCCCGTGAACTCTACCCACTCCGGCATCTTCCTGCCCTGCGCACCGTCGGATACCAGGAGTTGTTCGCCAGCTTTGATGGCGAATATTCACTGGAAACTGCGATAGACCGCATCCGGCAACACAGCCGAAACTACGCCAAACGCCAGCTTACCTGGTCGCGCAGGGACGGGTACTGGAAACACTTCCACCCATCCGAATGGCCCCTCATACTACAGTACCTCGATTTTTCCACCCGGGAGCACATCTTTTGGACACAAAAATTGTTTTGTGAGGAGATCAACAGCGTACGAATCAATGAGGGCGTGCGGCTTGTTTTTTCCACCCAATCGGGAAGAAGCGGAGAACTTCTTTCAGAGGACACCCCGCATTCGCGTATCCTGCTGCCCTCGGAGTGCCCGGAAAAGGAAATTGCTTTCTGGCTGTTGCACGAGGCCATTCATCGCGCCGAGGGTAAACCGATCCTGGCATTCCCCGGCCGTGGCTGGGATATGTACTTCCGGTATTTCGGATTTACCCCGCTGGGGCATCGTCAACTGCCAAAAAAAGAAATTACCCTGGCTGCTGCTTTCTCCACATTTGCTCCAATGTACCTGGATTAATGAGGTGCGCGGAGAAATATTATAGAACGACAGGAAAATCTGAATCAAATAAATATCATTTGCATGATCTGGAAGCATCAACCTGCCATCGAAGGCATGAACGCAATGTCTGCCGGGACGCTGAATGAAGCGCTCGGAATTGAATTCACAGAATTCGGCCCCGATTACCTTAAAGCAAGAATGCCCGTAGATTCCCGGACCGTTCAACCCTTCCGCATCCTCCACGGAGGGGCTAGCGGCGCCCTTGCCGAAACCCTCGGCAGCGTGGCTTCCGTCCTCTGCGTAGAGGATCCCACCAAAGAGTCCTGCGTAGGCATTGAACTCAGTTGCAGCCACCTGCGCAGCGCACGCGAAGGGACTTATGTTACCGGCACAGTACGCCCTTTCCGCATCGGAAAAAAAATCCAGGTTTGGAATATCGAAATCCAGGATGAAAAAGGACACCTCGTCTGCGTAAGCCGGCTGACGATTGCGGTGGTGCAACGATAAACCCGGGGAGGGCCTGTAAAAGAGCCCGGGGTTTTCAAATGAAGATTTTCTATAAAACTTTTCTGAACCCTACCATGTAAAACCCCGGAATACTAATTTTATCGGGAATTCTACATAAAACAACAAATGAAAAACATTGTCCGGATTACTGCAGCACTTCTTTTGCTATCAGGAGCTCTCAGCACAACCCTCACAGGCCAGCAACCCGTAAACCTCCAGCTTCTGGCCAATAAGAATGACTTCCCGGAAAGCCTGTACAGCGATATCTGGGGATACACCGATTCCCTGGGCAGGGAATACGCGCTTTTGGGGGTCAGGACGGGTACGGCTATTTATTCGCTGGAAAATCCCCGGAATCCTAAACTCATCAAATTTATTCCTGCGGTACAGTCTATCTGGCGCGATCTACAAGCATTTGGAAAGTTCGTCTATGCTATGGCGGACCGGGGGGAGGATGGCATTCAAATCATTGATATGGGTAATGCGCCAGAGGAGATAACCTCTAAATTTTATAAACCCGTCATCAATACGACCTCCATCAACCGTTGCCACAATCTCTTCATTGATGAAAAAGGGTTCATGTATCTTTCCGGGTGCAATATCAATAATGGCGGTGTCCTCATTTTCGATGTGGCCTCTTCACCGGGAAACCCAAAATTTATCAGCAGCACCAATTCCCGTTATTCCCATGACACCTATGCCAGAGGAGATACCCTCTGGTCGGCAGACGTCTTTATCGGCGAATTCTCGGTGCTGGACGTTTCAGTGAAAACTGCTCCGCGTATGGTGGCCACTCAGCCGACGAGTTCGAGATTCACCCATAATTGCTGGCTTTCGGACGACGGCAGGTACCTCTTTACTACTGATGAAAAAGTATTTGGCACCGTGGACGCCTATGATGTATCAAAATTGAACGACATCCGCTTACTGGACAAGTTTATGCCCCAAAATGCACAGGCAAATCGAGCCATCCCACACAACACCCACTATTACAAAGGCTTTCTGGTGACGAGCTGGTACACGGAGGGAGTGATTATAACCGATGCCCACCGACCGCAGAATATGGTGGAAACCGGCAGTTACGATACCTACCCCGATACAAAACAAGGTTTTGAAGGATGCTGGGGCGTATTTCCCTACTTTCCTTCTGGTACGCTTCTGGCTTCCGATATTTCCACCGGCTTATACGTGTTCAGACCGGATTACAAAAGGGCAGCATATTTTGAGGGGAAGGTGGTGGATGCATCCAATGGGGTTCCGATCTTTGGTGCCCGCATCAAGGCCGGAAAAATGGACGAGACCAGTGATTTTTTCGGTATGTTCAAAACCGGAAGCCCGGACAGCGGTATCGTTACGGCCATCGTTTCAGCACCCGGCTATGTTTCCGATACTTTTGCTGTTGCCCTCAAACCCGGGCAGGTATTTGAGAAGGAGATTCGCCTTAAGACCGGTAGTGTGACCAGTATAAATAAAATCAGGCTTCGGGAAGATTCCAGGATAACGGTCGTGCCCAACCCTTGTTCCGGTGAGTGCTTTGCTATGCTGGAAGTACCGGAAACAGGCGGAGACGCGCACCTCCTCGTCATTAACCTGCTTGGACAGACCCTCCGTCAGATCGATGTGCCTTCGGGGCAAAAGCAGATAGGACTTCCGCTGGAACAACTTACTCCAGGCACCTATTTCCTGCAGCTTGTGACACCGGGGAAAACCTCTGCGATAGAGCGGTTCATTTTGAAATAGCAAAACATCTGTTCAACCACCTTCGGAGTCTTTGATCAACAGCAAAGGGACCTGGCACGCTTTCAGCATCCAGCCGGAAGTACCGCTTTCAAAAAAAGCCTCCCATGCCGAACGTCGGTGCGTCGTCAGCACTAATAAACTGGCATCCTCTTTGGACAAATAGTCCAGGATTGCCTGTTTTGCCTGTTTGCTGCGCAGCAATTGAAACGCATAGGGCATTGCCACGCCGAGCATTTCCGCAAGCGCCCCCATTTTTTCTGCAGCCGGGATGGCGTCTTTTTCTGTTTCCAGTACATGGATAATATCGAGTTTCACATCCAGCGTCTGTACCCATCGGCGCAATAAATTCAGCGCAATCAAATCGTTAAATTGAAAGGAGATGGCGAAAATGATCTTGTGCAGGGGCCGGAAAACGGCTGTTGCCGGTACGAGCAGCAGTGGCAGATCAGATATCCTCGCCAGGCTTCGGGCCAACGCTTGCGTATAAGGCGCCGACTCCGGCATCACGATAACCCCGGCACGGATATCTTCTGCCAGCAGGCAGATCGCCCCGGCATCCCCCAACCCGACCTCCAGGAATTCCACCTCCCCCTCATATCCCAACCCTGCCCCGAAAGCCTCCAGTTCAACGAGCAATTGCCTGGCATCTTCCGGTGAACGGTGGAGGGGCAACACTGCCTGTGCATTACAGGACGCCTGGCTGAGGACCGCCCCAAAAGCTTCAGCGAGATATGCGGCATAACGGTATGCAACAGCAGCATTATCTGAAAAATCGTTAAGGAACAATACTTTATGCATGTAGGTCGAAGTGTTAAATCAGGTTATGGCAAGCGCATCTTTTTTGCGACTGCGAGGAGCCCCATTACAGAGAGGGAATCGCGGATTTCGCCCTGCATGACCATCCCGATTGCTGCTTCGACCGGGACTTTACGCAGGCGCAGGTCTTCAGTATCTTCAGGCGCAGGTGGGCCCTGGATTAAATCCCTGGCAAGGTATAAGACAGCCGTTTCGTCTGACACCGAGTTGGAGACATCGCACTCCAGGATTTTTTCCCAATATCCGGCCAGCAAACCCGTTTCTTCGCGCAGTTCACGCTGTGCAGTCTCGAGTATATCGGTACCCTCCGGGCATCCCCCTTCCGGAATCTCCCAGCTATAGCGACCAAGGGGATAGCGGTACTGCCCAACCAGCCAGGTATTCCCCTCTTCATCAATGGGGATGATTCCCACTGCAATATGTTTAAAGTGTACAACCCCATAGATGCCCGGCTTTCCGCTTGGCGTCAACACGTTCCGGTGTTGTACCTGAATCCAGGCATTATCATACACCTCTGTGGTGTTCAGGGTCGTCCATGGGTTTTTTTCTTCAAGGGTATCCAAGAGCGATTGATTTTATATCTCAATAAAACGAGGACTATAGCAGCGCTGCATCCGGCATGCTCAGATTTCTTCGAAAAGCGTACCCGGGCGTCCGGGTAGTGGGATTTTAAGGTGGCGGTAGGATTTTTCGGTTGCCTCCCTGCCCCTGGGGGTCCGTTGAAGGAAGCCTTCCATAATCAGGAAAGGCTCGTGGACTTCCTCTATCGTACCTGGTTCCTCTCCGACAGCAGTAGCGATTGTCGTCAGGCCTACCGGACCACCTTTGAACTTGTGAATGATAGCAGCGAGGATTTTATTATCCATTTCGTCCAGGCCATATTCATCTACGTTCAGTGCTTCCAGGCCAAATTTTGCGATTGCTTCGTCAATTACCCCATCACCTTTAACTTGTGCGAAATCGCGTACTCTGCGCAGAAGTGCATTGGCGATCCGCGGGGTACCTCTGCTGCGGCGGGCAATCTCGTGGGCGCCTGCTCCGCTAATCTCTACTTTCAGTATCTGGGCCGAGCGTTGGATAATTCGTATGAGCGTTGCAGTATCGTAATAGTCCAGGTGGCAGTTAATACCAAAACGCGCGCGCATGGGTGGGGTCAGAAGCCCCATACGGGTAGTGGCACCGACGAGGGTGAACGGGTGCAGGGAAATCTGTATGCTCCGGGCATTCGGGCCGCTGTCAATGAGGATATCAATTCGAAAATCCTCCATTGCGGAATAAAGATATTCCTCTACAACATTGTTCAGGCGGTGGATTTCATCAATAAAAAGTACATCCCCGGCGTCCAGGTTGGTCAGGAGACCGGCGAGGTCGCCGGGTTTTTCCAGTACCGGCCCGGAGGTCATCCGCAGATTGGCGCCCAGTTCATTGGCGATGATATGAGAGAGTGTGGTTTTGCCAAGGCCGGGAGGGCCATGTAGAAGCACGTGATCAAGTGCCTCCCCACGTTGCCTTGCCGCAGCAATGAACACCCTGAGGTTGTCCACAATGCGGGGCTGCCCGCTGAACTCCTCCAGTGCTTTTGGCCGAAGTGCTTTTTCGACCTGCTTATCTTCTGTGGTGAGCGGCTCGCCGCTCGGATCGAGGAATGGATTCATACACAATAATAGTGTTATTACCGCAAAAGCTACTAATCTTACGGAAATGGTCCCGCAATTTTTTTTATATTTGGGCCGCAAAATCCGGAAAGCACGCCCTGTTTCAATAAAGGCCTGTCCGCACTTTTGCGAATATCATGGTTCAACGTTCTTATTGTTTTAAACAACAAAATTCAGAATACGATGAATGGATCTCAAGTAAGTATTCAAAATGGCAGGCTGCTCGTACCAGATGATCCTATTATCCCCTTCATCGAAGGCGACGGTACTGGTCCCGATATCTGGGCCGCATCCGTACGGGTGCTGGACGCAGCAGTGGAAAAAGCTTATGGCGGAAAGCGCAGGGTGCATTGGGTCGAAGTGCTCGCCGGCGAAAAAGCCTTCAACGAAACAGGCAACTGGTTGCCCGACGAAACCCTGGAACTGATCGAAAAGTATCGTATTGCCATCAAAGGACCCTTGACGACTCCGGTGGGCGGTGGTATCCGCTCGCTGAACGTTGCCCTCAGACAAAAACTCGACTTATACGCCTGTGTGCGCCCCGTGCGTTATTTCGATGGCGTACCTTCTCCGGTCAAAAATCCTGAGCTCGTGGATATGGTCATCTTCAGGGAAAATACCGAAGATATCTATGCGGGGATCGAATACCTCCATGGCACCCCCGAACTGGAAAAACTCAAAAAATTCCTGATCGAAGAAATGGGTGTCAACCAAATCCGCTTCCCGGATACCGTTTCCCTGGGCATCAAACCAGTTTCGGTGGAAGGTACCGAGCGCCTTGTCCGTTCGGCCATTGATTATGCCATTGAGAATAAGCAACCTTCCGTTACGCTCGTGCACAAGGGCAATATCATGAAATATACGGAAGGCAAATTCAAGGAATGGGGCTACCAGGTCGCCGAACGCGAATATGGGGATAAGGTCTTTACCTGGGCACAGTATGACAGGATTGTCGCCGCAGAAGGTACGGCAGCCGCCAACGCCGCACAGGAAGCAGCGGTTGCCAAAGGCGCGGTATTGATTAAAGATGTTATCGCAGATGCTTTCCTCCAGCAAATCCTCCTCCGCCCATCGGAATATTCCGTCATTGCCACCCTCAACCTGAACGGCGACTACATCTCCGATGCCCTCGCTGCAGAAGTAGGCGGCATTGGAATCGCCCCAGGTGCCAATATCAACTATATCAATGGAATGGCTATCTTCGAGGCGACCCACGGGACAGCTCCAAAATATGCCGGCCTGGACAAGGTGAACCCAAGCTCCGTCATCCTGTCGGGAGAAATGATGTTCCGCTATATGGGTTGGAAAGAAGCCGCCGACCTGATCATCAAAGCGATGGATGGCGCTATCGGCAAAAAACGGGTCACTTACGACTTCCACCGCCTCATGGAAGGAGCAACCCTCCTGAAGTGCTCCGAATTCGGCGATGAACTGATCGCAAATATGTAGCAAGTCCTTTGGTGGCTTGCGCCGCCAAAGAATAATTTCTTAAAACGGCGATTTGTTGATTTTGCTTCGCAAAATCAACAAATCGCCGTTTTAAGAAATTTTATTCTGCCGCAGAAGGCGGCAAAAGTCTTTTGATACCATCCAGGCGCACTCCCAAGGTCTCGGATCTGCCCCAGACTTAAGGTGGCAGGTCTCTTCGACATTTTCATGTGCGCTGCATCAGAAAATGTATATCATCGCTTGCCCAGGATGATTTTTATTCCCTGTCAATCACAATTTTCTTCACCGCCGAACCTGCCGCAGTTTGCAGTTTCAGCACATAGATACCCGCAGCCAGGCCCTCGGTCGGGATAGTCTTGACATCGCGGTATACCCCATCCCATATATTCCGGAACACAACCCTTCCACTGACATCCATGAGGACTGCTTCGAGGCGCTCTGCCGCTTCGCGCAACGCAAACTGAATATTCAGCCGATCGCTTGTGGGGTTAGGAAAGACTGCTACCTGATCTGCAATGCTGGGCACTTCCCGCACTGGCGTCGCACCGGCATCGGCACTGATATGCCAACGCATGACGTAGGAATAATCCCCTGGGAAAGCGCTATATCCTACGGGAGAGTAGGTTTCCTGGGTAAGGTCGCCTGCCAGGCCGGTCATGGAGGTGTAGCGATTCTTGTTTTGCAGGTCGCTGAGCAGAAACTGTGCCTTATAATCAAACTGGTCGCTGACGAGGGCCTGGAGGTCCACTCCGTCTGCGTCAGGAGCATAGTATTCAAGCATGACCAGGTAAGTCGTATTGTCTTCCAGTTCGATCGCCGACTCCCCCGGGGCCGGTAGTGATACGTCAATAAGGCGAAGCGGATTGGACTCGGTACCGAGGACGGTATATACATTAATGCCGACAAGGGTACGTTCTCCGGGCTGGCAAAGGTCATCGTTATTGACGTTATTCCATTTGTAAAGTGCGAGGATCAGGCCGCGGTCTTTCAGTGCGGTGGCGTTGGACAGGGCGAAGGTGACTTTTCTTGAAAACCTGCCTTTCCCTTTCGGAACGAAGAAAACGTTGCCGTAAGCCGCAGAATGGGGTTCATTGGCTGCCCAGTTGTTTGCAGCAGGGTTAATTGTCCGCAGGGCCGCACCATCTTCTTTCGCAAAAGTCGAATCGTTTACAATGAAATTGAATGTGCGGGCATTGTCCTTTGGATCAAAATCTGTCAGGCTACCGCTGATGGTATAGGTCCCCGTGTAAGTACCCTTTGCCATAGGCGTAAAGGTATTGGAAAAGGGTTTATTCTCGACTACGGTATTTGCATTAATCGTACCGTATGGATTATCTGCTGAAAACACCGTCTGCCCTCCCTGGTTTTTGATATTGACATTCAGCATGACATTATTTTGGGCAAGGCTGCCGATATTTTCTACATCGGCAAGAAACCCGAAGGATTCCACCTGAGAAACCGGGGTTGCAAAATTTGGTGGGATGGCGTAGAAGTCATTCACGCGCAGGTTATTGGCTTCCTGTGCGAGGACTTGGACATCATCAATAATCCAGTGGTAATAATTCCCCAGGTACAGGAATTTTAAGATCAGGCTATCGGCATTTGCCGTGCCCTCCAGGGGCAGAATCACCAGTGGCGAGGCATTCACTGTATTCGCAGCGATTTCCTGGTTGATTTGCAAAGTATCCCAGGCAGTGCCGCCATTGACCGACCATAAAACAAAATAGCTACTGCTGAGCTGGCGGACATATTGATAAAATTTGAGCTGATATCCCGGAGATCCCGCACCCCGCAATTTAATCGTAGGGGAAATTAATTCTCCGAGCTGGTTCGTGGGGCAATCGCCGGAGCCCAATCCGGCACCGCACTCGATCCCTTTATCGTCCAGTAAGTTTGAGGAGAACATTGCCGCTCCGTTGCACTGAGTCGGGCTGGCGATACTACCCCTGCCACAGGTCGTGACAGGAGTGGCCCCGTCCGGTGCCCATCGCCAAAGGTCAACTTTAGGCTGGGACTGGTTGCTCGCGCACCAGATATTTCTGATTTTCCAGCCATTCAGCCCACCATTAAAATCCCCCTGACCAGGCAGGGCGCCCCAGACGATCGTCCTGGCGACATTGGAATCAGGGTCCAGGAAAGGTCGGGTGTTAATCCTTACCTTCACCCCCTGGGCGAGCGCATTTTTTATCGTCGTACCTTGTCCCTGCGTCATGAAAAAACTGGGAATGGTAATCTGTGCAGCGAAAGGCTGCGTAGCGCCCATATTAATCAGTTCCGGTGCATTTGTATTGTTGTTGATCACCACTGCCGCGATAGCACCTTTCAATTGTGCATTCAGGACTTTTTCAGAAAAGGAACAGGTGCCCCGGTCTATCAGCGCAATTTTACCCGTCAGATCCGTAGTAATCGAGCCGCAGCCCAGGGTAGCACCTGCGTTGTCGCGGACTAAAATCAGGTCGCCCTGTACCGAACAGCGGAACGCCCCGAAGCTACCAATTTGTGCGAGGTAGGTGCCTGCTGCGGGCGACGGCGCGTCAACAGTCAGTACGTGGGTACTCTGGGCAAAAGTGTGTGCCCAGGAAAACATTAAAAACAGGAAAGTAAAAATCCGCATGGTCAATGGTTTGGTAATTCAAAATAAGAGGAATCTGCTACTCTGTAAGGGGCAAAAGCAAAGGAATGCCACCTGATAAAAGAATTGGTATTATGCACGCGACAGAATATCACCCATGCAAATAGATTCGTCATAAAAGACTGTGGGGTAATGAAAAAACAACTTATGCCGAGAAAGAGGTACCGCAGCCGCAGGTATCTTTAGCATTGGGATTGTTAAAAACGAAGCCCCTGTTATTCAGCCCTTCGAGCCAGTCAATTTCCATCCCCAGCAGATAGATTGCATGGGACTTTTGCATCATCACTTTCAATCCCCCGATTTCGTACGTGTTGTCCCCTTCTTTTTCCACATCGAAACCCAGCACATAAGAAAACCCCGAGCAGCCGCCGCCCTTGACACCTATTCGAAGCCCATGATCCTCGGGGATATGCTCCTCGTTGCGAATGCGTATTAATTGGTGCAGCGCACCTTCTGTAAGAATTACCGGTTGAATTTCAGTCTTCGTTTCAGCCATTTTCCTTGATGTTTTTAACCCGCGATAATCTGTCTGTACAAGTAAAACTTTTTAGATAACATGATTATGGCAAATTTAGTTTTTTTTGTCGTTTTTCGGTAGATTGCTTTCCGTACAGATAGATAATTTTATTGCAAAACACCTTTATTTAGCCTGTTTTTACTACTTTTCCGCCATAAAAAAACAGCTATGTGGATAGAGGCTATCCTTGAAATCGTTAAACTGACCATTCCCGCCCTTATTGTTTTCTTCACCATTGACCGGCTGATGCGCCAATACCTGGGGCATCAATTGCAGCTTCAATATAATGAAACCAGAAAACGCGGCCAGGATATCACTACCCCGCTCCGCTTACAGGCTTATGAGCGTTTATCCCTCCTCTGCGAACGCATTGACCTCCCCAGCCTGATCCTGCGGGTGCGCCCGGAAGGGATCAAAGCCGGTGAATATCGTCTCGCCCTTCTGCTGGCCATCCAGCAGGAATACGAGCACAATATCACCCAACAGGTGTATGTCTCTGCCCAACTCTGGGAAATCATCAAGATCGCCCGCGACGACAATATGCAGGTCATCGAACACGCCCTGGCACAGGTCCCGGCAAATGAAGAGGCCCGCAAACTTGCCGAGGCGATCCTGCAGGTACTCCTGCAACGGGGGGAAAGTGCTACGCAAAAGGCACAACTGGCCATAAAACGGGAGGCAGCAAGCCTTTTCTGAAAATCTGCTTTTACAGGCGGGGCAAAATGATTAATTTCACCATCACCAACACCTAACGCCATGACAAAAAACAACCGCAGAAATTTCCTGCGCAACCTCGCACTTTTTTCCGGGGCGGCGCCTACCCTTGCCTATTTCGATTCTCCTGCAGGCAGGGCTTTCCTGGAAAGTGCAGACCGCCTTAGCAGGGGGACAGTCGCCGACAGCATCACGGACGAGACCTTTTGGTATCAGGTCAAGCAGGCTTATACCGTATCGCCGAATATCATCAACCTGAATAACGGCGGCGTTTGCCCCCAGCCAAAAGTCGTACAGGAAGCTGTCGAACGCTACAACCGCCTCAGCAATGAAGCGCCTTCCTATTACATGTGGAGAACCCTCGACGAAGGCCGCGAACCACTTCGCCGAAAACTCGCCGAACTTGCAGGCTGCTCGCCCGATGAAATCGCTATCAACCGGAATTCCTCCGAAGCGCTGGAAACCGCTATTTTTGGTATCCGCCTAAAAGCGGGGGACGAAGTGGTGCTCACCAAACAGGATTACCCCAACATGATCAATGCCTGGAAGCAAAGGGAAAAACGCGATGGCGTCGTCCTGAAATGGATTTCCTTCGATTTCCCAACCGAAGACAAGGCCCTCATCGTGGAGGGGTTCGTAAAGGCCTTTACACCTAAGACAAAAGTGGTGCACATCACCCACATGATCAACTGGAACGGTCAAATCCTACCCGTCCGCGAAATCGCCCTCGAAGCAAAAAAAAGAGGTATTGAGGTCGTTGTGGATGCCGCCCATACCTTTGCACACTTCCGCTATAACATCCCGGATCTGGAATGCGACTATTACGGCACCAGCCTGCACAAGTGGCTCTGCGCACCTTTTGGCAGCGGAATGCTCTATGTGCGCAAGGAAAAAATCAAAAACCTATATCCGCTTTTCGCCGCTCCCGACCCCGAAAGTACGGATATCCGAAAATTTGAAAACCTCGGTACCCGGTCCTTCGCTATCGAAGAAGCCATTGGAGTAGCCATAGACTTTCATCACATGATCGGATCGGAACGGAAAGAAAAGCGCCTGCACTATCTGAAAAACTATTGGGCCGAGCGGGTACTCGATCTTCCCAACGTCCATGTCCATACCCCTGCCTCCCCCGAATGGAGCGGCGCTATCGGGTTGCTGGCTATTGACGGGAAAAAGCCCGGCGACGTGGGTTCCGCGCTGTTCAATCAGTATAAAATCCATTCTACTGGTATCGAATGGGAAAATATTAACGGCGTAAGGCTTACACCTAATGTTTATACGACTACCCGCGACCTGGATATTCTGGTGAAAGCTATCCGGGAAATTGCAAAAACCTGACGGGTTATGGGAAAGGGAGCGTTCGCCTTTCTTTTACTGGTTTTATCCAATACTTTTATTGCTTCCAGGTACCCGCACCGGGTTGGCTATCAACAATATGGCGGCCCATTTTCCCTCATCGAACTCAAGGTATTGCAGGGAGTCTAATTTCCTTGAAGCGGCGCTGTTTGTGTTTTTTGGAAGGAAAAAAAAAAAAAAAAGCCCGTCAGGCAAATATTATTTAAACCACGAAGGCGGCAAAAAGGGGGTTTTTTA
>JBEIGB010000065.1:0-21585 GCA_040382095.1 Lewinellaceae bacterium | reverse complement strand
TTCCCGTCCACGTTCACCTCAAGAGAAGCGCCAGACGGCAGATTTTGCCAATCCATTAATACAGCTACCAAAACCTTGGGGACATTCCCGGTCTCTGCATCATTGCGGCATTCGCCTACACTTACCCCTTGTAAAGCAAAATAGACCTGAGGTACGAGGTAATCCTCTACCTCCCCATCAGGGGCAAAGCCAACCGAGCGCTCGTCAATATTGGCCGTCATGGCATCGTCCACAAGGTCTGCCGAAGTTACCCGCATACGCAAAAAGACCCGTTCGGCCGTGCGAGCTCCCGCGTTCGGCCATACCAGGTTTCCTGCAAAGCTGGTGCCATTATGCGTAGTAGAAGCATATTCCGAAGCTTCAAACACGCCGTTGCCGTTCAAATCCAGCCAGGCGTGCAGGGTTACTGTCGAACCCGTATTGTTTGTAATCGGAATACCCGAACCTGGAATGGTATAAGCCCCGCAAAGCGGCAAGGCAGGGGCAGCGAAAGTTTCATAGGCGTCCTGAGTTGCACTTGAGCCTGTAGAAGCATCCAACGAACGCCCGGGAGGCGTGTTTAAGTGCAACAAAGACCCGAATTGATTCCCACTGTACCATTGCGGACGGGCGCGCAGGTGTCTTGCACCATTTTCAGTAATCCTGGTACTGTAATCATTAGTGGAATTCCCGGATTCGGTATCCGGGGCATCGCCAAAATCAAAAACGCCGCAACCGTAACCTATGCCATCTACATAGGCCTGAATACCAGCTCCGGTACCCGTCTCTTTCAATCGCACAAAACGCGCGCCTGAAGTTGGAATAGGAATGGCGTAAAGATTATACGTTTCTGCGGCATCATACGTACCATCCAGATATTGAACGTCTGCGTACAAAGCGTTTCTATTATCCTGCTCACCTTCTCCGATACTACTCAAAAAGGTGAAATTCGTTCCATCGGTAGAGGTATAAACCTCCATTTGACGGATTCCCCCACTCTTCCATCCAGAAAGGGAAATCATAACCATCCTGGTACTGTCCACGGTCTTGCCAAGGTCAACAGTAATCTGACTGGTCCCGGAAGCACCGGAGGGCATCTGCGCAGCACCAGCTTGAATTGTAGTTGTGGTATAGAGCTGCTGTCCTTCGGAATAAGTAAATTCAAGGACCGCATTGGCATTGCTCACGTTAGCTGTCGTACCCGCTGCGACTACACTTTCAGCAGGGGTTATTCCGGTCGTACAGTTTACCGGACGACAAATGGATTTGTATTCTACTGGCCCAACGTAACAACGGCCACCAAGTCTGGTAAACCGGAGGTAGCGGAGACCGCCTGACGGCACCGTACCATACAAAATGTGGGCTTCTCTACTTGCAAAAGAAGAATAAAAAGCATCCGAAGTATTAAAGTTGGAATAGTACCAACCTACAGTCCAATTGACTAAATCAGTAGAATACTCAATCTTTACTCTTGCTGTCCCAGCACTAAATGCATGACCGAGAGTAAAGGTCATTACAGACCCAGCTGTTACCAAATCGCCCATATTTAGAATAATCGTATCCCCTACATGGTCAATTACGGCAGCATTGGTTGGCCGGCTTAATAAGTCTCTGTTCTTAAGCTGGATTGCTCCTATTGTACTCACGGGTTGGATATCATCTTGCCCCCCGCCATTTTTGTAATACCATCCCACAGCATTACCTACCGTTTTGTAGGATTGCCATCCGCTGGGACATTGCCCGTAGGATTGTGTACCATTCAAGGCATACAACAATAAAACAAACCCCATCAGCCAAAGACGGGGAAGCGCATGCGGCCTGTATCCGGAATAAGCGGATAAAAGACTTTTTGGCATACTTTTTGGAAAAGAAATAAAAGCGCGGGTGTGAGAATTTAGCCAACCCATAAAGGTTTGCGCGACATCCCTCAGCACAGTGAGTAACCCAACAATCAAGGCGATTAACCAGCGTTGCCTGCCAGGGTATCCCCCCTCAGACGGGGATACGACTGAAAACTTAGCTAATGCCTTTGGACTAAAAGTAGATGTGTCCAACGTCATACATGCTTTTTTTAGGTCGTCAAAAAATGTTAATCCCCAAAAGCTGAACATACAACCCCTGGGAAAAGCATAATTTTCAGACATTCCGATTGTACGATGCGTAGTATTCACAATTTTCACAATTGTGTACAACAACATATTGTATATTTTTTTTAATATATCAAAATATTGAAATTCAATTATTTAAATATTTTATATATTAAAATATAAGACGAAGTATTTGAATTGAAATCCTAAAAAGGTCTTGAAACCGAGTGCCGGAAGCTTTCGCAAACCGAACTACGCACAGCTATTCACGCTGCGGTCAGGTAAATTAAAAGGCAGATATGAAATACTTTACACTTGTAAAGAAATCAGAAAAAGAGTACAACGCAAGTAAAGCAGAAGGTACTTATCAGCACGAAGGAGGAAGCTGAATTGCATTAAAATCCACCAGAATGAAATGGTAGAAAGGAAGGCGAGGGGGTGTACTGGAATACAAGCCGGATTACCGCGAGGCGGCGGGCTCATTATGGACGAATAACACCGAACCAAAAAGAAAACCCGCTCAGCAGGAATAACGCTGGCCAGGATGATTCATGCCCTTTTCTAAATAAAACAGGGGAGGTAACCGTTAACTTTGACGGGGTGACATACTCAGGACGATTCGTGTCCTTGTTTAAGCCCAAAAAAATCTACCGGCGAGCCTTCGTAAACCTTTCTGAACGCGAGGTAAAAGGCGGCCCTGGAGCCAAAACCAGCCTGGAAAGCCATACTTTCTATTGAATAGGACTTCCAGCGCTCATCCGTCTTTACTTTCTCTTCAATATATTGCAATCGGTACCTGTTGATATAATCCGAATAGGATAATCCGTACCACTCCTTGATAGCCTTCGATGGCCTATAGGTTTTTACCCCCAGCTCATCTGCTAAAGTCGGTAGGTTCATACGCTCCGACAAATACAATTGCCTGGATTCCATCACCGTTTCCAATTGGGTGATCAGTTCCTTAAACTTTTCGTTTCCGGTTTCAAAGTCTTCCGGAGTATCATCTTCTTCAAAAAATTCCGGTTCAGCGGATTTTTGCTGAATCTGCTCAACATCCTGGACTTTACCCCCTTCCAGCGTTACCGCTTCCTGAATGACGCTGGGATTCGCCAGTACGAACAAGGCACAACTGATATAACTTAAGGAATACAACATATCTATATACCAGTGCGCTTTATTCGAAAATATATGATTGAACAGGAAAAGTACGAGGATTGCCAGATAGGCGAAGCTTTTTATAACAAAATCACATGAAACGAGCAGGAACAAATTCCTATGGCCAAAAGCCAGATACTGCCTCCATTTGCCAAAATAAGGCCTCAACAAAAAGAAAATCAATACCTGATACGTAAGGATATGCAGGGATTTTAATATGGTATGTTCTCTGAAACTCAGCACCCCAAGGGGATTACTTTCGAGCGGACCGTTCAGATATTGCAAATACCAATATTTTTTTTCCTCGGCAGAAAGGCTTAAGAGAGGGATGATTTCAAAGGAGTGAAGTACGAAAGGGAGGAAGTGCAGCCAATCCATACGCCTCAGGCGCCAATCGGGCTCAAATAGATATCGGATGAAAAAATAGCTGAGCGGGCCAAACAAGTAATGCGTCGGGGATGCGCTCCGGAAAAAGTAGCTATATTCAAGCATTAACCCCGTTTGGTTCAAATAGCTAATAAAAAGGTTAAATCCAATGACAACGAAGGAGATGCCGAGGAGCTTGTTGGCAGGTGTCGTCTTCCTGATTAGCAGAAAAATCCCCGGAAAAAATAAAAGTCCGATGCCAATTGCAAATAAGATTGGTCGAAGTGTTGTTTCCATGGATTCCAGATTTGTTTATTTTATTTTCCCCAACTCTAACTAACTCCTGTAACGTATCTATACACATCAAATCAATCTGGTAGATTTTAAAACCCAAATCTAACGTATTATCCAACCTGGCGGTTTAATATCACTTAGCTATCCTTTATTTTGAGCTCCCCGTTTTTAAAATTTGGGACTCATTTCTTTTACAAAGGTCTGTCAAAGATTCTTACAAAAGGGTTCGCTCCTGTCTCTTTAATGTTAGGCAGCGTTCCGACGAACAATCTTTTGTGTGTAAAAGTCTCAATTCCGTTTGTATTCGTCTCATTCTATTGACGAATTGTGATAAATGAAGTACAAAACGATTGGAAGGGATATAATCTCCCGTCGAATTA
Source organism: Lewinellaceae bacterium (assembly GCA_040382095.1). Classification (GTDB taxonomy): domain Bacteria; phylum Bacteroidota; class Bacteroidia; order Chitinophagales; family Saprospiraceae; genus JADJPL01. Next base: position 17,324 of record JBEIGB010000065.1, on the reverse strand, counting down.
CTATTTTTAAAAGCTTTTATGCATTGAGTTAGGCTGTCTCAAAAATCTAATAAATTGGTTAACCCCGAATCAGGCCCAAAAGTCAAAATAATACCAATAAAATGCCATTACGCCGATTAATTGTGCTACTGATGTTATCAGGTATTGCCATACTGCCAAACTACGGGCAGCAAATCCCTGTCAAATCCCTGACTACCGCCAGCGGTTTATCTATGAGCTATGTGACCACAGCTTTCCAGGACAGCCGCGGATTTATATGGATGGGCACCTTTTTCGGCCTCAACCGCTACGATGGAGAAGAAGTCAAAGTTTACCGTCCCAACCACCTGAGCCCTTTTGCGCTGCATGCCAACAAAATCCAATGGATACTGGAAGATGCCTTCGGACTGCTTTGGTTATGCACCGAAAACGGGATTGCCGTTATGGATACCCACTCCGAGCGCATCGCCCATCTTGAAATCATCAACAACATCCCGATCAGAAACATCCGGAAAGCTGTACTCGATAAAAACGGCAGGCTTTGGTTTTATCAGCAAAATAAGGAAAATCTCCTGATGCTGGGTATCCAGACCAATGCCGGCATCAAAGCCCGGATCCGGCAAGGCGAAGCCCTCGAAAAATTCGATGTAGCCAGTATCCCCCTGCCACAAGGATTTGGGACAGCCCTGAACGCTTTCCTGCAAACCAGCGATTCCACCGCCGTTGTTATCAACCAGAAAGGAAATTGTGCGCTCGTAAACCTGATGAAAAGAACAGCCCTCCTTAAAAAGCTGGAAGAGGTATCCTTATTTATATCGCCAAAAGTCCGCTACATCCCCGACCCCCTCAATAGCTCAGGGACACTTTTTTTCTCCAACCACGACTTTAGCAATGGCATAATGGCCGACCAAATACATCAATACCTGCAACTACCCAATGGCAAGACCCTGATTTCCAGGTTTTATGACCCTAAAATATATGTCCTCAACAAACTCACCGAACTCGCTGCTTATACCGGAGAAGACCCCTTTTCGCAACTATCCGTATTTTATACCCTGCCCTACCCTTCCACCTTCTCCCGACTTATTGACCGCAATGGCGATCTCTGGATAGGCACTACCGGCTATGGGATTTTCAGAATCTCTACCAATACCCGGGGATTTCTGCAAATTGCCCGGGAATACAGTATTTACAACTTCGCCCTGCTCCCCGACCAGACCCTATGGGCAGGTTTCCTTGCCCCGGAAACCATCATCGACCTGTCGGCCAGCACTACCCGCCCCTCCCCATGGCAAACTTTTTTCGGGGAAGGAGACCAGGTCAAGGCGGTGCTCACCGCCAAAAACAAGCGCCACGTTTACCTGTTCGTCCAACTAAAAGCAGAAAATCGCGCACAGGGATTTCTGTACGATCCGGATGCCAATACGCTGAGCAAAATCCCCGTACAGCTCCTTCCCCTGCCAACTCCTCCTGTACTCATGGAAGATCTCAGGGGAAATCTTTGGATTAGCGGAAATGCCGCCGAACTGCTGCGGTTCAACCCCCAAAACCAAAAGGTTCACAACTTCAACCTGGAAAAATCTTTTCCGCCGGAGATCGTAGCCCAGATGACGACCACGGATATGTTACAGGCAAAAAATGGTCATATCTGGATTGCAAACAGCTATGGTTTAATAAAAATAATGCAGCCCGAAAAAGAACAACCAAATTTCAAGTTATTCCATAATTATACCGGCGAAAAAAAAACCTTTGCCAACAATGGTATTTTTGCCATCCATCAGGATACCAACCAACCGGATATCCTGTGGCTTGGCACCCTGGGCAACGGCCTCGCAAAATTCCACCTGCCCTCTGAAAAGGTTTCCTACTTATCCCCCGACAACTCGTCCAAACATCAAATTATCCTGGGAATCGTCCCCGACGAAGCCCAAAGGCTATGGCTCAGCACCAGCGATGGCATTACCTGCTTTGACCCGGTAAAAAATCAATTTATCAGTTTCGACCTGCAGGAGGTGCTGCAGCGCCCAGCGTTCAATGCCGCCGCATTTGGCCGGCTACCCGGAGGCGAGATCCTGTTTGGCAGCGCGGAAGGCCTGTTCGTACTGCAAGCCCCCATGCTCCTGAATGCAAACGCCACAATGTATTCAAAGAAAATACAGCTTGGTGAAGTAAAGGTCAATGACGCAACGATTCATGAGCTGGTCGGCCAGGGAAAAGCCCTTTTCTCCGATGATGAGCTCCTGCAGCTCGACCTCCCGCACGATGAAAATAATGTTTTAATCAATTTTGCCGCCCCTTTCGCCCGCAATCCCTCCAGCCTGTACTACCGCTATAAAGTCCAGGGGCTATCGGATCAATGGATTACCGCCGGCAACCGGCACAGCGTCAGCCTCACGGGCCTCTCCCCCGGGCGATACAAGATGTATATTGAAGTGGCGGCTCCCAGCAACAAAGAAGCACAGCCCCCTACCGCCCTATTGGAAATTACGATCCGCCCACCCTGGTATGCCAGCAATCTCGCCCGTTCCCTTTACCTGGTCATCATTGCCCTCGCCGTTTTCAGCATCGCCCGTTTCAGTCAGAGAAGACTCTCTGAAAAATATACCAGCGAAATGAACCAGCAGGAAATGCAGCGCCTACAGTCCCTGGATCAATTTAAAAACAAGTTCTTTGCCTATATCGCTCACGAAATCAAAACACCGCTCAGCATTATCCTGGGCATCAGTGACAAACTCCGGGAGAATAAAACCAATACCGCGCAAAACAAATTCCTGGACGCTATCCAGTACGAAGGCTATAATATGCTGGGGCTCATTGATGAGATCATAGACATCACCAGGATGCAGGAAGGCAGTATCCAACTCGATTATCGCCACGGAAATATCGCCGACTTTATCAAAAACCTACTGACTTCTTATCAGACCCTGGCCGATTCACAGGAAATCACGCTCCATTTCCATACAGAAAATCAGGAAATCTACGCAGATTTCGACAAGTCGAGGGTCAGGTATATCCTCAATAACCTCCTCAACAATGCCCTGCGACATACCCCGGGTAAGGGCAGCATAACCATTTCATTGAAAACCGAATCCGACAAGGTGCGGGTCGAAGTCTCCGATACCGGCAAAGGTATTGCAGAAGCAGACATCCCGCTCATTTTTGAAAAATATTACCAGGGAATCAATGCAGAAAAAACCGAGCATAATTTTGGACTCGGCCTAAGCTATGTAAAAGACCTCGTCGAATTGATGCACGGGAAAATCAGTGTGAACAGCCGGCAAAATCAGGGTACCACCTTCGTCGTGCATCTGCCGGTCAGCGCACCGATCAATACCCCCACCTCCCCCTTAGAGCTCGAGGCACCTGTATTGCTTCCCCCTGACCTCAGCGAACAAACGATCTTCCCCAACCATCCGGATTTGCCACTGTTGCTGATCGTGGAGGATAATCCTATGATTGTCTCGGTATTGAAACTGGCCTTGCAACCATACTTCCGGCTACTCGTAGCCAAGGATGGTAAGGAAGGCCTCAATCTCGCCATCACAGAAATCCCGGACCTCATCCTCACCGATAGCATCATGCCCGTAATGGATGGCCTGGAAATGACCAAAATACTCAAAGCTAATCCACTGACTGCACATATTCCCGTAGTTGTCCTCAGTGCCAAAAATGAAACCTCCGACCGGTTGGAAGGTCAGGAGTGTGGTGCAGAGGCTTATATCGGAAAGCCTTACCATACCCGCGAACTCCTCCTGACCCTGCGCAACCTCCAAACCCTCCAAAGCAAGTGGAAACTCCGTTATGCCAACTATGACTCCAAGCCCTCGGCTCCCCCCACCGATTTTCTACCTTCTGAACGCATTTCACAAGGCGCACTTTCCGCAGGTGATAAGTTTATGAAATCCCTGTATGACGCCTTCAAAAACCATTACTCCTCCGAAGCCTTCGATATTCCACAGCTGTGCAGAATCCTCCACATCAGTAAAGCCCAGCTTTATCGAAAATTGTCCGCTGTTTCCGATCAGGGCCCCATGGAATTACTCAAGGACTTTCGCCTGGAAAAAGCCATGGAACTCCCGCAAAATAACCCCGATCTGAGTACCTCAGAAGTCGCTTTCCAGGTCGGCTTCAGGGAACGCACCCATTTTTCGACCCAGTTCAAGAAAAAATTCGGAGTCGCCCCTTCTATGGTGCGGGCAAAGACATGATAATGATACAAGCTTTTATTTCAACGCATCCCCAAATCTCCTGGTACCAGCTCCAGCCTGTATATCTGGCAAAATGTATCTGCCCCCAGACTATATTTTCCACGCTACAACAAGTACCGCCGCATAAGTACTTTTACCATCCCCCCCCGTCTCCCCGTCCCCCGTCCCCCGTCTCCCCGTCCCCCGTCTCCCGTCCCCCGTCTCCCCGTCCCCCGTCCCCCGTCTCCCGTCTCCCGTCCCCCGTCTCCCGTCTCCCGTCCACCGTCCACCGTCTCCCGTCCCCCGTCCCCCGTCCCCCGTCCACCGTCTCCCGTCCACCGTCTCCCGTCTACCGTCCCCCGTCCATCCTCACAATCCTGGGCAGGAATTTCCCGAGGACGTCCACCAGCTCGGTCTGATTTTGCATGACGGTTTCGATATCCTTGTAGGCAAAAGGAGATTCATCTTTGTCCCCACCAATCAGTAAGACCCCGCTGGACTCGAGGGCGTCGCGGAACATCTTGTCTGTGATTGTATTGCGTGCAACAGTGCGGCTCATTTGCCGCCCCGCCCCGTGGGAAGCAGAGTTGACGGATGCAGGGTTGCCTTTACCCTTGACGATAAATCCCGGGGCAGTCATCGAACCAGGAATAATACCCATTACCCCGGGTCCTGCCGGCGTAGCACCTTTGCGATGCACGATTACCTCGCGCCCTTCCCAGGTTTCCTTCCAGGCAAAATTATGGTGGTTCTCCACAACCCGTAGGGGCTTTACCCCCAAGGCGCGCGCAATTTTCGCATGGATGACCTCATGGCATGCCGAGGCATAGTCGCCGGCGAGGTTCATTGCCGCCCAATATGCTGCGCCTTCTTCTTCCTCGAGATATAACCAGGCAAGATGTTTGAATTCCTGCTCCAGCCGCCGTTTGCGGATGGCCACGTCAATATAATGGGCTGCGATTTTTGCCCCCAGCGACCGGGAACCCGAGTGGGACAAAAGCCCGATGTACCTGCCTGGTTCCAGGCCAAGCAACGCATCTTTCTCCGCAATTTCTACGACACCAAATTCTACAAAGTGATTTCCCGATCCCGAGCTGCCGAGCTGTTTCCAGGCCTCGGCATGCAGCCTGCGCAACTGCGGCATTTCAAAAAATAAAGGATGGTCCATTACCTCGTGATCCGGGGATTTCTGGAAAGACGCACTCCCCCCAAAAAGAGTCTCCCGATCCAGTGTCTTGAGGAAAAAAGCGGATTTACCCGCTAAATCCTGTGGATGCAGGTCATATACGCTCAAACACATCCGGCAGCCAATATCCATTCCTACCCCATTGGGGATGACCGCCCCCTCCGTGGCAAGCACGCCACCAATCGGCAGGCCATAGCCAAAGTGCCCGTCGGGCATAATCGCCCCCGCTACGCTAATCGGAAGACGCGCAGCCTGGTACATCTGATGAAATGCAGCCTCATCAATATAGTCCCTGCCAAAAACACTGAACTGAATACCCTGCCGGTTGGCCGAAGGATCAGCCAGTACCGGTTTGCGTTCCTCCTCCGCCCCCATCTTTGCCACCAGGGAGCCTAATACGGGATCTTCCCGGTAAGCACCCGGGTCTGCCAAAAATTGCTGAAGCAGTTCGAGCACCGCATCCTTGGGCTTGAATTTATAATGCTTCTGTACCAGTAACAATACCTGTGAAATCAAAGGGCCATCCGGAAAACCAATCTTCCGGAGTGCCTTAGCGGTTAATTTTAGCTTTGCCATACGCTGAGGCCTTTATTTATGCAAATCTATTTCTTGAGGCTGTCGCCCAAGTATTTCGCCGCCTTCAGCGGCAGAATATTTTTTTTTAAAACGCTGATTTTGTTCATTTTGCTTCGCAAAACAAACAAAATCAGCGTTTTAAAAAATATCCTGGGGTTGTGTGAAAAGTATTCCGCCGCCTTCGGCGACGAAAGACAGCCCCGGAACTTTTTTCCGTAAGTCCTGGAAATAAAAAAACCCGTTGCAACATTCTCAATTGCAACGGGCTATTAGACACTTTTTGTGATTCCGCTGGGATTCGAACCCAGGACCCCTTGATTAAAAGTCAAGTGCTCTAGCCGACTGAGCTACGGAATCTTCCGCTTTTTAAAAAGCGATGCAAAGATACAAGGTATGTTAATATTCCCAACTTCAAATGTGCATTTTTTCGAACAAAACCGAAAAAAAATAAGTTCCATGCACATCGCTTAAACGACTTTTTTTTCGTCACCACCGTCCTGTGGCGGTTATACGGGCTTAGGCGGGGTAGCGACGTGAATTTTTTCAAAAAATAGGGGTTGATCCTGAAAATCCTGAACGATCTGATGTGCGCCCTGATCTTTCAGCGCCTGTACGTCGGCTACGTGACCCACTCCAAGGAAATTAAGCCCCATTGCGCGGGTGGTATGGACGTCCCAGACAGCATCCCCGACATAGACGGTTTTTTCGAAATCGCCCCATCGGGAACAGGCATCCTGTATTGCCGCCTGAAGGATTTCCTCCCGCGTCCTGCACCCATCTGCGCCTGTGATAGGCAAAGTATCCGGAGAAATACCGATGTGCCCCAGCTTCAGCATGGCGGGGCGTCGCCAGCCACCAGTAGCCACACAGGCCCTGTATCCAGGCTGCTGTTGCAGATGGGCGATCAAGGCAGAAGCCCCGGGCACCTCCTGAAAAGGAAAGGGATCCCTATCCCTGGCTTCCTGTAAACGGAAAAGGTAATGTTCCTGGAAAACCTGAACTTCCGGTTCACTACTGACCCGGCCAAAATGCTGCATCAGGGCAGTGTCCAGGATGGTCAAGTCGGTGACGTGTGGATATTTGCGCCAGTCCAGGCCTGTAAAGGGACGGCCGTAAAGGGATTCGTACACCCCAGCAAAACACGCGCTGTCGCGGCGCCCGGAATGCACCAACGTCCCATCCACATCGAAAATGACCAGGAGCATGAAAATCAGGCGTCGTGCTCCGGCTCGCCGAGCTCCCGCTCCATCTCTTCCATAAACACATACTCGATGGACTCTTCCAGTGTAGGGATAATGGTCAGGACGGAATCTATACGGGAAATTTCAATCAGCTTCTTTACCATCGGGTGTTCTACCCCTGTCAGGATAAAAGAACCCAGTTCTTTCCACAAACGGTCTGCCGTCAAAATGGCGCTCAGACCAGATGAATCAACGTAATGCACCTCTGATAGGTCAACGATCAGGTTGTTTATCCCTTCGTTGAAGAGGATTACGAATTCGGACTTCAGATCCGGCGCAACCATGGAGTTCAGGTTCTCTTCGAGCACCTTGAACACGGTGTACCGCTCTTGCTTATCAACCGCATATTTCATACTGTCAGGTCTTTTTGGACTTTACGGCCAGGGGGGGGCAGACAAACCCTTCCTTTAGCTTTTTATTTTTTGCAAAGTTAACAGGTTTTTTGGTAAGCGATGATTTGGATGCGTAACTTCGGTCGAAATCCTGTCATTTTTATGCGCGTATTGCCTTAGTGCCCTTCCCGATCCCGCAGTAAAAGGATAGACTTGTTGCAACGGGCCACCTGGCAGGAAAATTGAGCTGCCGCTTGCCAATAAAAATCTTTGGCGGATTACGCCGGAGAAGTGTTTGTGCGTCAGCCACAATATTATAAGCTGGAGTACGCCCCGAAACGTATTACCCGGGTGAAAAGTGCCTTTTTCAGGCAATGGTCATCCCGCTGCAATAAATCGCATACCTCACTGACCGAAGATATTCCTTCCGCGCCAAACAACCTGTTTTTTGCTGCTTTGGCAAAAAAAACATAAAAAGATGAACTAAGCGAAAAAAACGTTTGTATTGTAAGCTAAACTCTTTTAATATTGTTAACGTTTGCAGCGATACGTCCATAAGAATATAATAACCATGAATAATAGAAGATTTTCACCCAAAGTAAAACAAGTTATCGCGCGTAGCCGTGAAGAAGCCATCCGCCTCGGCCATGATTTCATCGGAACGGAGCATCTCATGCTCGGCATCGTCGCCGAAAAGGAAAGCCTCGCCGTGAAAGTCCTGGAATCCCTCGATGTGGACGCCGCCGAACTCCGCCAGGTGCTGGAAGAGTCCGTGCAAAAAATCCCGGCAGCAAGCACCGGCCTCAATGTCGGCACCCTGCCATTGAACAAACAGGCCGAAAAAGTACTCAAAGTGACTTTCCTGGAGGCAAAAATGCTCAAAAGCGAGGAAATCAGCCCGGAACACCTGGTGCTTTCCATCCTCAAGCATAAAGATAACCCTGCATCCAAAATCCTCTCCCAGTTCGATATTGATTACGACATCTTTAAAGCCGAACTGGAGTACGTCCGCCAGGAACAGGACTTCTCTTCCATCGAGCCTTTCAACCAGGCCCCATCGGAATCCGAAGACCAATACGACGATGATGACCAGGGCCGCGGCTTCCAACAAAGGAAAACCAATACCAAGTCCCGTACTCCTGTACTCGACAACTTTGGCCGCGATATCACCAAACTTGCCGAAGAGGGACGCCTCGACCCGATCATCGGCAGGGAAAATGAAATCGAGCGGGTCTCCCAGATCCTCAGCCGCCGGAAAAAGAACAACCCTATCCTCATCGGCGAGCCCGGGGTAGGTAAAACTGCAATCGTGGAAGGCCTCGCCCTCCGCATCATGCAGCGCAAAGTGTCGCGCACGCTCTTTAACAAGCGTATCGTTATGCTCGACCTCGCCGCCCTCGTCGCCGGCACAAAGTACCGCGGCCAGTTTGAAGAACGCATGAAGGCAATTATGAATGAACTGGAAAAATCCAGGGATGTCATCCTGTTTATTGACGAAATCCATACCATCGTGGGCGCAGGCGGTGCTACGGGGTCCCTGGATGCCTCAAACATCTTCAAACCCGCCCTGGCACGTGGAGAACTCCAGTGCATCGGCGCCTCTACCCTCGACGAATACCGCCAGCATATCGAAAAAGATGGCGCACTCGACCGGCGTTTTCAAAAAGTAATGGTGGACCCACCATCGGCAGAAGAAGCCGTGAATATCCTCCATAATATCAAGAATAAATATGAGGAGTTCCATAATGTCTCCTATTCAGATGATGCAATCAAAGCCTGTGTGAAGCTCAGCGACCGCTATATCACCGACCGCTTCCTCCCGGATAAGGCGATTGATGTACTCGACGAAGTGGGCGCGCGCGTACACCTCAAAAATATCCACGTGCCCAAGCATATCGAAGAGCTGGAAAAGCAGATCGAGGATATCAAGGAGATGAAAAACCAGGCGGTGAAGAACCAGCAATACGAAAAGGCCGCCGACCTGCGCGACCGGGAATCAAAGTTGCTCCGGCAGCTGGAAATCGCCAAAAACCAGTGGGAGGAAGAATCCAAAACCCGTCGCTATCCCGTAGATGAGGATGATATCGCCGAAGTGGTCGCCATGATGACGGGAATCCCCGTCAAACGGGTGGCCCAGAGCGAAAGTAAAAAACTCGTCGGTATGGAAAAAGACCTTCAGGAGGTCATCATCGGACAAAGCGAGGCAATCCAGAAAATCACTAAAGCAATCCAGCGCAACCGCGTTGGCCTTAAAGACCCTACCAAACCAATCGGTTCGTTCATCTTCCTCGGGCCCACAGGGGTCGGTAAAACAGAATTGGCCAAAGCGCTTGCCCGCTATCTCTTCGATACCGAGGATGCCCTGGTGCGTATTGACATGAGCGAGTATATGGAGAAATTCTCCGTCAGCCGACTGATCGGGGCACCTCCCGGATATGTGGGTTACGAAGAAGGTGGCCAGCTCACGGAAAAAGTGCGCCGCAAGCCTTACTCCGTCGTACTCCTCGACGAAATCGAAAAAGCCCACCCCGATGTCTATAACATCCTCCTGCAAGTACTCGACGATGGCCAGCTTACCGATGGACTGGGGCGTAAAGTGGATTTCAAAAACACGCTGGTAATCATGACTTCCAATATCGGGGTGCGGCAGCTCAAAGATTTTGGACAAGGTGTGGGATTCGCTACCAAAGCGCGCCAGGAACAGGCCGATGACCACTCCAAAACAATTATCCAGACGGCATTGAAACGCACCTTCTCCCCAGAGTTTCTCAACCGGATTGACGATGTGGTCATCTTCAACCAGCTCGGTCAGGATGAAATCTTCAAAATTATTGATATCACACTCAAAGATCTGCGCAAACGCCTCGAAGGGATGAATTATACCCTCTCCCTGTCCGAAGCCGCAAAACGCTTCGTGGCCGATAAAGGCTACGATCCGCAATTCGGCGCCCGACCACTGCACCGCGCAATACAAAAATATCTGGAAGACCCCCTCGCAGAGTTTATCCTTAACGATAACCCGCCAGAGGGAAGTATGCTCGAAGCTGTACTTACCGATGATGGGGATGGGCTGCGCATCGCCCTCGCAAAAACAGTTAATACCGATGTCCAGGAATGATGGCCTGCACTGGTAAAATATACTGAAAATGCCACATCCGGCTGTCTCAAAAGGATTGCCAAAGGTGGTAAAACAAGTGTTGAAGAGGTTGTCGCTCAAGTCAAACGCCGATTTTGTTGATTTTGCTTCGCAAAATCAACAAAATCGGCGTTTCAAAAATGTTACGCGGTTGTGTGAAAACACTTTTGCCGCCAAAGAATATTTTTTAGAGCGCCGTTTTCGGTGGCATAATACTGATGAGACAGCCTCAAAAAAGTATTATTTGGCAGCATAAGCTGCTTTGATGGCAAAAATAACTTTTCGCACAACCCCTGACGTATGACAAAACTCCTTAATAAACTATTTTCACACAAAACCTAAATCATTTGGCAAAGCGCACGAATTCTCCCTCGAATACCGAGCAAGGCTCTAAACAAGGTTCCCAGCCATTCCGGATCAACGAACTCATCCGTATCCCTCAGGTCCGCCTGGTAGGTGAAAATATGGACGAAATCAGCAACGCAGCAGGTAAGGAAATCAAAGCGGGTGAAGTCTATAACACTCGCGACGTCCGCGATTGGGCTGAAAAACTGACCCTCGATGTTGTCGAAATATCCCCGAATGCCGCTCCGCCTGTCGTAAGGATTATTGATTTCAACAAATTCCTTTACGAGAAAAAGAAAAAGGAAAAAGAACTCAAAGCAAAAGCCGCTAAAACCGTCGTCAAAGAAATCCGCTTCGGACCGAATACCGATGACCACGACTTCGAATTCAAGGTGCGCCATGCAAAAAGCTTCCTCGAAGAAGGGGCCAAAGTCAAAGCTTACGTCAACTTCAGGGGAAGGACTATCGTCTTTAAAGATCGTGGCGAACTCCTGCTCCTCCGCTTCCTCAAAGAACTGGAAGATGCCGGCGCCCCGGAATCCCTGCCAAAACTCGAAGGCCGCCGCATGATCGTTATGGTCGCACCAAAAAAATCAGCGAAGAAAAAGTAAATCAACCGCCACCTTACGCTTTTTTCGGCCATGTAGCCAGGATATCTGCCCTCAAAAAGCGGTCGTGCGGACAAGTAGTGCCTTTTTTATGCCGACCTGCCGCAGCAAGCCCGGTTTTTCGAATAGCGCCATAATCCCCGCTATCCGCAATAAGTTCGATTTTTTTTGCCCACTTGACAAATAAATAGCTATATTTGCGTTCCGAAAAATCACGTATATGCCAAAAATGAAAACGCATTCCAGCGCAAAAAAACGCTTCCGCCTCACCGGCTCCGGAAAGGTCAAGCGTTTCCATGCGAATTCTTCGCACCTTATGCGCAACAAAAGCAAGAAAGCGAAGTTGAAAAACCGCGATGCAGGCTTAGTCTGCCAGGCAGAAGAGCATCGCGTAAAACGCATGCTTGCCGTAGGATAATTTCTATTGTTTAACGAGAATACCGGTTCAAAGTACCCCGATAAGGTCCCGGTATTGCACAAAACTACCATTATGCCACGTTCAGTAAATGCCGTCGCGTCAAGACAAAGGCGCAAGAAAATGCTCAAAGCTACGCGCGGCTTCTTCGGCGCACGCAAAAACGTACTCACCGTAGCTAAAAATGCCCTGGATAAAGCCATGGGCTATGCATACCGCGACCGCCGCTCCAAAAAACGCGCCTTCCGCCGCCTCTGGATCGCACGTATTAATGCTGGCGCCCGTGCCCACGGCACTTCCTACTCCCGCCTGATCCATGCGCTCGATCAACAAGGGGTGGATCTCAACCGGAAAGTACTCGCCGATCTCGCGCTCAACCATCCTGAAACGTTCAAAGCTGTTCTGGACTCCGTACGCTAGTCGGACCTGTCCAAAAATACTTTGAAACCATCCCATCAGTCATCAGGGATTATGTGTAAGGCATATCGCTGTAACCAGCGTAAAATATGCCCCTGATTGTGTATCGGGATTGTATAAAAAGTATCCCGCCACCTACGGCGGCAGAATAAATATTTTTCAGGGTTCCGTTTCCACTGATTTTTCGAAGCAAAATCAGTGGAAACGGAACCCTGAAAAATTCTTTGACGGTACAAGCCGCCAGAGGGTCTTTGTGCTGTATGGTCTTCAGTGCGTCCTTTGTGGGAATACTTTCTTTACGCCTACCTGCGTTATAATGTACGTCAATGATTTGTCGAACAAGTATGAAACGCTTTGAGTATGCCGCTATTGAACTCAAACAAGGAAGCGCTCCTGGATTTACTGCGTACGAATAACGCCGATGCTTTCCTGCAGCTCCGGAGCAGTAATCAATATGTTACTGCATTGCACGAATTACTCACTGTACTTGGCTTCGGCAAAGAGCTGCAATACGACCGTAATCCGGACCGCTCCTTCTATGGGGAGGAAATGATCCAGGCTATCCGTACCTTCGCATCGCGCAACCGGGCACAAAGCGACGGCATGGGGGTGTCTCCGGCCCTGCTCCACCTCATGTTACAGCGATACGACGCCATCGAAGGGCTACTTCTGATACAGCGTGCACTCTCCAATCAGGATCTCAACACTGCTTTTAATCTTGACGATCCCGATAATTTCGGGACCCGGCAGCTCAATGTCATCCTGGAAAACCTCGATATTTTCGAGGAAGATACCCGTTTTGGTATTAGCGTCTATGCCCGGCAGAAAGGACAGCCTGCCACCTTACAGCTCACAGTGCCGATCGCCCAGTCAATAGTTTCAGATCTGAAACCCTGCTATGGTGGAGACTTTCAGTTAAATGAAGGTTCACCTGGTTCTTCTCCGCTAGACCCAATTGCCGGACAAATCATCACAGAACTGGATATTGTCGTCGCACCCGACTTCGTTGCTGTGAGCGACGGGACGCTGCAGGTGCGCTTCAAAAAGCATTCACCAATTGGCCTTTCGACGGGCGGTTCGCACTCCATTACCCGTTTCATTAATGATTATGCCGGGCAGCTTACCAGCCTGGAACTCAGCCCCAGCGCCATCGCGGTAATGAAGGCGGTATCTCTGAACGAGGGTAGCTTCGATGGCATCAACACTTACGATAAAGGTTTTCTCAGCGTAGGGATCTTCCAGTGGACCCTCGGTCAGGAAAACAGGATGGGGGAATTACCGGCTTTGCTCAAAAAAATCAAATCCTTCTATCCAGGTACCTACCAGACCTTTTTCGGTGCCCATGGCATTGATGTGAGTGAAGATACCAATACGACTTATGGCTACCTCACCCACCAGGGGATACCGATGGGTATGCCCCTGCAGAAGGATATATTCCGGGAACCAAAATATGCTTTCCGCTTCTGGCGGGCAGCGCAGGAACCAGATGTTCAGGCCGTACAGATCGAACACGCCATTAGCCGGCTGAAAAATTTCTACTGGAAGGATAGTTATACGGCGATGGGGTTCACACTCAATAAATTGATTACTTCTTCCTATGGGGTAGCCCTCCTGCTCGATAACCATGTCAACCGGCCTTCATGGGTAGCTAAATGCGTCGAACAGGCCATGCTGAATACCGGGCTCACCACTAACCCCATGTTCTGGACCGACCAGGAAGAACTCACCCTCATCAATGCCTATCTTTCCGTACGCGAATCCTACAAGGAAAATACTACCTTGCCTATGACATCCGCAGGCAAGCGTGCCGAAAAAATGTACGAAGGCGTCCGGCAAGGCTGGCTTTCCACGGAACGCGGTTCATTCCAGATGGGTTCAACAGACCTCGCCATACGCAGCTCCGTCCTCATGCCCCTGAGCTATGAAGCCCCGGGAAATATCACCGCACCTTTGAAGGAAGTCCCCCCGCCACCCTTCTATGCACCTTCGGATTACCCCGATATCATCATGGAAATCAACGATTGACCATGTTCAGAGGTTTTTGCTCCATATAAAGCCTCTTTAAAGGAACTTGCCCGGGCTACACAGCTCAGAAAAAAGATCCTGTAGATCACAAAAGCCTTTTTTAATCCATGATGATTCCATCGAAACAAACAGATTCGATCAGGACAACCGATCTGTTGAATAATGAACCCGCCCTATGATTAAAATCAGCAAAAACACTTGACCGGGATCAGGGCATTCTCAAAAAATAATCCTTACATTGCTATTGTAAAAAGATATTATACAGCGTTTGGCTACCTCAACATTATCCGAAGCCACGACAGGATTTTACTTCACTTCAAAATAGCCCGAACATGAGAATTGACGTTCAAGCTCCTTTTTCCGTAAGCGAACCGCTACAGCAACTGATCGAAGAAAAAGTAACCAAACTAACCGTCTTTTTTGACCGGATTCAAAGTGCAAAGGTCTTTCTGAAAGACGACGTAAACCGCTTTAATCACAAAGATACCCGAAAAGTAGAAATTGAAGTGAACGTGCCCGGCGCCACCCTTTACGCGGATGAGTCCGCAGAAACTTTCGAAAAAGCCATCGCCGGGGCAGCCGACAAGCTGAAAAGGCAAATCCGGGAACTCAAAAAACAAATCAACGAAATCCACTGATTTGGAGATCAGGAACCCGTGAAAACGGGTTTCCTTTTTTCCACGAAGGCAGCCGCACCCTCTATAAAGTCATTAGTCCGGGTAGTAACGCCGAATGCCTCCACCTCTTCATCGAACCCATCTTTGGACTTGTCAAAAAAGGCATTGACCGAAGCGATAATTTTGGATACCGCAACAGGACCTTTCGCGGCAATTTTCCCGAGCAGGGCTTTAGCCGCAGCCACCTCTTCCCCTGCTGGCACCACGGCATTGACCAGGCCGAGGCGCAGTGCTTCTTCAGCGCCGATCATATCGGCAGTAAGAAGCAGCTCCATCGCCTTCGTCTTGCCAATATACTGAATAAGGCGCTGTGTGCCGCCATACCCCGGAATAATCCCCAGGTTGACTTCGGGCTGGCCAAACTTTGCGCCTTCCCCTGCGATACGCAGATGACAAGCCATAGCCAGCTCACACCCACCCCCAAGGGCAAAACCGTTCACCGCTGCCACCACCGGAACGGTGGAACGCTCGATCAGGAAGAAAATATCATGGCCGCGCCTTGCCAGTTCTGCTCCCTGACCAGCTTTTACTTCCTGGAATTCCTTTATGTCCGCACCGGCCACAAATGCCCTTTCGCCCGCTCCGGTCAGGACTACCCCCCTGATACCCTGCCGGGCAGGAAGATCTTCCCCAAAAAAACAGCGCAGCTCTTCCATCGTCTGTCGGTTTAAGGCGTTCAAAGCCTTTTCCCTGTTGATGGTCACGACCAGGCACTCGCCGTCCTGTCCGATAACGAGATTTTGATATTCCATAAATGGACAATTCTAGGTTTTCTCCAGGGTTATGCCCTAAGAGGCGTGAAGAATAAATTAAGTTTAAAGCAAACACTGCAACGGAATGCCCCGCTAATTTAACCTTTATCCGGGCCCTAAAGATCAGGAGACCCCCTTTTTAATTTCTTCTTCCAACATCACTTTCTGCTGATGGTTGATAGACTCTTCATGAATTGAACGCAACAGGATGGTGACGAAATCCTCGCTCAACCCCTTTGCCTTGCCTTTGGTAATTGCGCGGCCCAGGATTTCTGCCCATCGGTCGGATTGCAGGATAGCGATATTATTGCGCTTCTTGTAGCGACCGATACCCTGGGCAAGCAGCATCCGGCGACCGAGAAGGTTGAGCAGTTCTTCGTCAATTTCGTCTATTTCATGGCGGAGGTGCTCGATATTATGGACATATTCAGGATCATCTGAAGTTATCTGGCGCAGCTTGATCCGGGATACCAAATCGCCATATTGCACAGGAGTGATTTGCTGGGCAGCATCGCTCCAGGCTTCGTCCGGCCTTGGATGTACTTCCGTCATGACCCCGTCATAGCTAAGGTCAAATGCACGCTGGGCGACATCGAAAAGCGTATCCCTGCGCCCACAGATATGGCTGTTGTCACAGATGATCTGCAAATCGGGGTATAAGCGGCGGAGTTCGATCGGGATTTGCCAGCGGGGTACGTTCCGGTAGGAAGAATCCCCGTGGTGGGAAAACCCACGATGAACGGCCGCAATCCTGCGGATACCCGCATTGTAAATCCGCTCGATGGCGCCAATCCATAATTTCAGGTCCGGGTTAACCGGATTTTTGACAATTACCGGGATATCTACCCCTTTGAGGGCATCTGCAACTTCCTGTACGGAAAAAGGGTTCACCGTTGTGCGGGCGCCCAACCAGAGCACATCCACCCCATATTTCAGTGCTTCAAAAACGTGCTGGGTATTTGCCACTTCTGTAGTGGTCCGCAGTCCGGTCTCTTCTTTTACCCTGCGCAACCAGCTCAACCCAACCGTCCCAATCCCCTCAAACTCCCCCGGACGGGTACGCGGCTTCCAGATTCCCGCCCGGAATAAGTCAACATAGCCCAGGGCCGCCAGGCCATGTGCAGTTTCCAGAACCTGTTCTTCTGTCTCAGCGCTGCAAGGGCCTGCAATCAGAATCGGCCGGTTTTCCTTGCGCTCAATGATGGGTCGAATGTGCATTTGCATAGTTCTTATGTTTTAAATGTTTAACTTATTAAACCTGTTGGGGTTGTGTGAAAATCTTGCCGCCTTCGGCGGCAAAATTAAATTTTTTCGGAGCCGTGTTTTCAACGATTTTGCTTCGCAAAATCGTTGAAAATGCGGCTGTGAAAAAATATTATACTTTTTAACACCGCACATTTTTACATTGTCCCGTATAGTGTTGCAAAATGATTTATGAGACGGGCTCT